>DKJQ01000309.1:8841-34746 GCA_002454845.1 Ignavibacteria bacterium UBA6688 | reverse complement strand
CCGGTGCTGGTCGATTTCTGGGCTCCCTGGTGCGGGCCGTGCCGCATGGTTGCTCCGATCATCGATGAACTCGCGACGGAATATGCAGGCAAATTCAAGATTGTCAAGCTGAATACGGACGAGAATAACACAGCGCCGGCCACATACGGGATCCGCGGCATCCCGACGCTCGGGATTTTTAGAAGGGGGAAAATGGTCGACGGAATCGTTGGTGTGGTGCCAAAATCTGCCCTCAAGGCGAAGCTGGATGAGCATCTTGGCGGGCAGAATATTGCCTGACCGTTCTTCCCCTTTACGGGAACATGGTCTCCTGTGAAAGAAATTTCCGGTCTCAACGTCCCAGGCACGTCAAGAGCGTTCTGAAATGTGATGTACCAAATCAAAAACATTCTCTGTCCCACCGACTTCTCGGCTTCGTCCGTTGCCGCAATCCATGCCATCGGATCGCTTGCCAAGGCAGTAGACGGTGAGATTACGCTCCTGTACGTGGACGAATACGAAAAGACCGTACCCTGCCAGTTCCTTGGCTCCGAAGAGCATGTACGAAACCACCGGCACAAAATCGAGGATCGGGCGCGGGAGCAATGCGCAACGCTCATCTCCACAGCCGGACTTGACCCGGCGCGGACGCGCATCCGTGTCCGATTTGGCACGGCATATCAGGAAATCATCTCTGAAGCAGAACAGGACCTGTATTCCGTCGTTGCATTTTCAGTTCTCGGTCTTGGTTGTTCTTCACCACACTTGATTGGCAGAACCGCCGAACGGATCATTCGTCTGTGCCGCACGCCGGTGCTGACGCTGCGTCCCGGGGAGCACGGGGGTCCTTTGAAGTTCGAATCCATCCTGTGCCCGACGGACTTTTCGGAATACGGCAATTATGCCCTTCCCTACGCCATTTCCATCGCAAAGGAATTTCAGGCTAAACTCATCCTTGTCCATGCGGCACCCATTTCCGCAACACAGCCTGAACTTCTGCTTTGCAAATTTCCCGACCCTGTTATCTACCATGAGGGGGCAGATGAGATCCGTGTCGAGCGGATCGTGGGCCGCGATATCGAACCAGAGAATACCATCGTCCGGATTGCGGAAGAGGAGCATATTGACCTCATCATCATGGGGACCCATGGTGCACGCGGGATGCGCAGAGTACAGATCGGCAACACCACGGAAGAAGTCATCCGACGAGTCGGTGTCCCCGTGTTATCTGTAACGCACCCAATTCACAAAATGATTTTCCCGCGACGATTTACCGGGGAATCGCAGAACGTCTGAGGGGGGACCGCACGTGATGGTTACCCGACGGCATATTAAGAAGAATCTGTTAACAACCTGACATTAATACGAAAGCATCCCATGGAACAAACAACAGCAGCCCCTTCGCAGACGCTCAAACGAAAGTCATTCAAATACCACGTCAATGTTGCGTGGCTGGAAAACCGCGCCGGGACCCTCTCCTCGGAGGGAAAACCGTCGATCCGGGTCGCCAGCCCACCGGAGTTTAAAGGCGAGGCAGGAACCTGGAGTCCGGAGGATCTGTTCGTTGCGGCCGTGAACGCGTGCACGATGACGACTTTCATCGCCCTGGCCACACGATTGCAGATCCCGCTCGTCTCCTACACCAGCGATGCGGAAGGAACTCTGGAATTCGTGGACGGAGGGTATACGTTTACGAAGGTGGTCCTTCGCCCCGTGGTCGAGGTCAGAACGGCCGACGCCGTGATTCAGGCGGAGCAAACCATGCAGACGGCCCACAAGACCTGCCTCATCGCCAACTCGGTGAAGTCCCAGGTTGTTGTCGAACCGGTAATCAGCGTGCGCGGGGAATAATCCATGGCCATGCAGGATGAATTGATCTTAGATGAGCCGCTGCATCCGGACCGGCAGCGGGAGGCAATTGGCCTTCATTGTGCGGGGCTGGAAGAGCGGATCAAGTCGGCTCCGACACGGCTGCAGGCCGAAAAAGTCCTAACAGAAGTGTGTGACGGATTCGATCAGGCATGTGAGAGTTCGATCGTGCGGACATACCTGAAGCAATACGCCCACAAATTATTGTTGCAGTACTGGTTCCCATGAATCTGACAAAAGTGATCTCCGGTGTCTCGCTTCTGGAGAGCCGGTCTGGAGATCTTTCGGCGTTCCGCTCCCCCCCGTCCCGAAGTAGTTGTCCCCTCGATTCAAACTTTCCCCGTGTTCTGTCTCTCCCGCGTTCATCCGAATCCGGCGTCTGACCTTCCCTGATTTGAAAAATCTCTTTCCCATCTTCCTAACAATGGGAAAGAAATGACCTTTCCCGTACGAAAAACTCATTCTTCCTGCCCGTTTTGCAGCCCTGAAGTGGAACGCTTGTTGCCTCCTCTCCTCAAGGAAATACCTCCAAAAGTCACCCCTTCTATGAAACGACCTCTCCATGCACCTTATCTGCGCGCTGTGGAACAAGCAGTAAGCCGCGGCTCGGATCGGCGGGAACCGTTCCTGTCGGAGGAGGGTGAAAACTACATTTGCTCAACATGCCTCCTGCCGAACAAGCCCTGTCTGAAAGATCCGACGGTGAGGTGCGCTTCCATGAGACTTGAAGGGACGCTGTTAAAACTTGCGGACGAAGCGATGGTGGAATTTCTTCATTCGGGGGAGCGTCATTGTGTTGCGTGTGGAGCGACGTTGAAGTCGCAGCAGCTTTCGAACAACCCATTGACCGAAGTCTGTGGTGCGTGTCGTTCCCGCGTCCGGCGCATTCGACGGTCATCAAACCTGTCAGGAGTATAGGTCATGATACGAAAAGAAGATGCACTCGAATATCACTCGCAGGGGAGGCGTGGCAAGATTGAGGTTGTGGCATCCAAGCCCTGCCAGACCCAGCGGGATCTCTCCCTCGCCTACACACCAGGGGTCGCTGAGCCGTGTCTGGAAATCGCCAGGAATCCTGATGATGCATACCTGTATACGGCGAAGGGAAACCTCGTCGCCGTGGTATCCAACGGCACCGCTGTTTTGGGATTGGGAGATATCGGGGCGCTGGCCGGCAAACCGGTCATGGAGGGAAAGGGAGTATTGTTCAAGAGGTTTGCAGACATTGACGTGTTCGACATCGAACTGAACACACACAACCCGGATGAGATTATCAGGACGGTTCAGCTCCTGGAGCCGACGTTTGGCGGAATCAATCTGGAGGATATTAAAGCCCCGGAATGTTTCGCGATCGAAGAGGCCTTAAAGAAAACAATGAATATCCCGGTTTTCCATGACGACCAGCATGGAACGGCGATCATCAGTGGTGCGGCATTGCTCAACGCGCTGGAAATTTCCAGGAAGAAGATCGGTCAGGTGAGGGTTGTGTTCAGCGGGGCCGGTGCGGCAGGGATTGCCTGCGCGAAATTGTACGAAAAACTGGGGGTGCGACGGGAGCACATGGTTCTCGTCGATACAAAGGGGGTTGTCTTCAAGGGACGAAAAGAGGGGATGAATCCCTACAAGGAGTACTTCGCCTCGGAGACCGAGGCCCGAACTCTTGCCGAGGCGATAAAGGGTGCGGATGTGTTTTGCGGGGTTTCGGCGAAAGGGATCGTCACGCCGGCGATGGTTCGATCCATGGCGGACAAGCCCATCGTCTTTGCGATGGCGAACCCTGATCCCGAGATTACCTATGACGAGGCTGTCGGTGCACGGGATGATATTATTATGGCGACCGGACGTTCTGATTACCCGAACCAGGTGAACAACGTCCTCGGATTCCCCTTCATTTTCCGCGGCGCCCTGGATGTCCGTGCGACATCGATCAATGAAGAGATGAAGATTGCAGCCTCTCATGCCCTCGCGCAGCTGGCAAAAGAGGATGTGCCTGACTCGGTCACGAGAGTGTATGGTGGAAAGAGGATCGAGTTCGGCAAGGATTACATCATTCCGAAACCATTCGATCCGAGGGTGTTGTTGAGGGAGACCATTGCGGTTGCCAAGGCAGCTATGGAAACCGGCGTGGCCCGAACGCCGATCAAGGACATGGACGCTTACCGCGATTCGCTGGAAGCAAGGCTCGGGAAGTCCCGCGAGGTGATGCGCTTTTTCATCAGCCGGGCGCAGCAATCGCCAAAGCGAATCGTCTTCCCGGAAGGCGAGGAGGACAAGATCCTGCGGGCGGCGCACATCCTGGTAGAGGAGAAGATTGCGAGCCCCATTCTTCTCGGCAGCAGAACGTTCATCACGCAGCGCATGAAGGAACTGGGTATTGAAATGGAGGGGGTGGAGATCATCAATCCTTCCAAATCCTTGAAGCACGACCAGTACGTGGCGGCCTACTATGGCATGCGCCAGCGCAAGGGGATTACGAAATTCGACGCCGACCGGCTCATCAAGACCCACAATATCTTCGGTATGATGATGGTACAGCATGGGGACGCCGATGGGCTGATCTCCGGGCTCACGACCCATTATCCCGAAACGGTCAAGCCGGCGCTCCAGATCATCGGGAAACGGGAGGGTGTACGGACAATCGCCGGCCTGTATATGATGGTGTTCAAGAACCAGACCATCTTTATTGCCGATGCGACGATCAACATCGACCCCACAGCGGAAGACCTCGCCGATATCGCGATCCTGACCGCGGAAAAAGTCAGACAACTCGATATCGAACCCCGGGTTGCCATGCTCTCCTTCAGCAACTTTGGAAGCACCAAGCATCCCTTTACGGACAAGATGCGCGAGGCGGCCAGGCTGGTGAAACAGCGCGCGCCCGACCTTATGATCGATGGTGAGATCATGGCGGACACCGCGGTCTCGCCTGAAATCCTGTCCGAACTGTTCCCGTTCAGCACGCTTCAGGGCGCGGCGAACGTCTTGATCTGTCCGGGTCTCACTTCCGCAAACATCGCGTATAAACTGCTCGCGAAGTTGGGGGGCGCGACGGCCATCGGCCCGATCCTCATGGGGATTCGGAAACCCGTGTACCTGCTCACCCCCGGAGTGGAGGTCAACGATATCGTCAATATCACCGCGATGGCCGTATTCGAATCGCAAATCCGCCCGGTCGTCGCGGCAGGCAAGAACAATGACGGATCGAGAAAGGAAACGGTGAAGGAACCCATAACGCATTGACCTTTGTACGGGTTGCCCCGGCGCTGAAAGGTCGGAGAGAAAGAAAGAACCGCACCACCGATCAATCACATGGAGGAACATCATGGCAAAGACGTATGATCTCATTCGTTATTTGACCGCAAACAATGTCGAGTTCCGTCTCCTTCGGCACGTGCCGGCATTCAGCGCTCACGCTGTTGCGCAGGTGACCCACGTTCCGGACACGGCCCTTGCCAAAACGCTGCTGGTGAAAGCCGGGCAAGTGTATTGGATGGCGGTGTTGCAGGGGGACCAGCGGTTGAGCGAGCGACTCCTGAAACGCGCGCTCGAAGTGCATCATGTGCACCTGGCGCACGAAGAGGATCTGGATCTTCTGTTCCCGGACTGCGAAATTGGCGCGATGCCGCCGTTTGGTAACCTGTACGGCTTTCCGGTGATTATCGATAAATCGCTCGCCGACGATGATGAGATTGTGTTCAATGCCTGCACGCATTCCGATTCCATCAGGATGAAGTTTACAGAGTACGATCGGCTTGTGCATCCGATTATCGCGGAGATCGCACAACCGGAGTCGATGGCCGGTGAGGAACACGAGTCCTGGGAGCGGAGCTCAGGCGATGTCGTTGCCTGAGGTTCCGATTATTCCGGTTTTGCTTGACTCGATGTTCCAGGTTGTGTAGATTACATAAGAACCTATTCAAGGAACAAGCACGCATGGACGAACGTAACCCATATCCCCCCTAACACGCGTACGCTCGCGGTTTCATCAAACCAACACCAAAGCGCCGCGTGGGCGGCAAGGGTGTTGGTTTTTTTATTCCTTGGATTGACAATCCGATGCGTGCGGCAAATGACCCGTTCATAAGGTACTGTGCGATGAAGAAAGGAGGAGAAAGCCATGAACATCTTACTCAATAGACTCTGCCCCGTCTGCAATGCCCTGATGGTGTTTCTCCATCAACGGGGAAATAGCCGGGGATCCTGGATTTGTCCCGTCTGCGCTCATGCACGGTTGCGGGAGCCTGCGGGACCAGAGTCGGAGGAGGACAGGACTCATCCGACTGACTTTGGCCGACCCGGGGGAAGACACGCGGCCTGAAGGAGCGCGGGTGCACCAGTCCGGGGCCTCCCCTGGCTTTGGAGTCAATCCGGAGCATCGGGACAGAGATCGGCGTTGAGAATGCAAGACTGAAAACGGAGAATAACCATGACTGACACAAGAAATCGCTTTACACGTGCCGAATTGGAGCATTTTCGGGCGATCATCCAGGAAATGCGCGAAGGATTCCTGCAGGATCTGGCTGCTTTGAATGAATCGGTGCACTCCCCGTCGGGGGGTGGAGTGGCGGATCATTCGCAGGGGGTCGGAGCGAGCTTTGTGGAGCGATCCTTCGGCGCAGTTGCCCAGGAACAGAACGCTGCCATGATCAGTCGCCAGACCAAAATACTCCGGGCGTTGGATGGAGCGCTGAACAGGATTGACCAGGGAGAGTACGGGTATTGCGTGCTCTGCGGCGAGCTGATTGATAAAGAGCGCCTTCAGATTGTGCCGCACACCCAGCAGTGCATGGGGTGTAAAGTGGGTCGGACCCCTGGATCCGCCCGGGTTACTCATCATCAACCCGCATAACGAAAGGACTCCATGCCCAAGGAAATCCTGAAAGGAGGGGAAGGGACCCAGTCACCGGCCTTCCTCCATCAACAAGAGGAACTTCACCGTCTGCTCCTGCAGATGGCGACGCTTTCTGAGGAAATGCTCGAGAAGGCCCTTGAAGCACTGCAGGCCCAGAACACCAGCCGTGCCCAGGTCGTGATCGTCAAGGACAGGGAAGTTGACGGCCTGGAGGTGACGATCGACAAGCATATCCTGGAAATGCTCGCCCTGCAACAGCCGGTCGCAGCGGATCTGCGCTCGATCCTTTCGGCGCAGAAGATCAACAATGACCTTGAACGCGTCGCCGACCATGCAGTCAATATTGCGGAAGCAGCCATCATACTTGCCGATGCTCCCATGATCAAGCCGCTTGTCCATATCCCCAGGATGGGAGTGATCGCGCGCGAGATGTTGAAGGAGGCCATCGACAGCTTTGTGTACGGTGACAGCCGTCTTGCCGCCGCCGTGAAACAACGCGACGATGAGATGGACGGGTTACACAGGCAGGTGACGACCGCCCTCTCGTCTGTCGTAGAGCAGCGCCCCAACGAGTTTCGCCGTGCCCTCGCCCTGTTCGGGATCAGTATTGACCTCGAACGCGTTGCGGACCTCGCCACCAATATCGCAGAAGAAGTTATTTTTATTCAGGAAGCCGAGGTCGTCAAACACAAGGAGGGGAAGCCTTGATTGTTATTCCTCTCCATTAGTAGGAGGAGATACCATGGACACTGTGCGAGTGTGTATTCTCTTTGCGTTCCTTCCCAGCCTCGCGATCGCGCAGGCATCGGACCTTGCCCAAGAGCAGGAGTTGTTGACTCGAGACTGTAAGAATGTTCGCGGCCACGCCGGCAGAGTGGTGGAGGAAACGAGTCAATCGGAATTAAACACAGACCTAGCCCGGGCTCATGCCGGAGAGGTGGTGAAAAATCTTCAGTTGATGGAGCAGCGGCTGAAGACAATCAAGAAATTGTATACGAAGACCCAGTTGACCCGGGTCAGTGCGGAGCAGGCATCCATGGAGAAGACGTGTGAAATGTTGAAAAACCTCGCCCGCCGGCTCGAACAAGAGCTGGAAAAAGAGAAACCGGACCGGCTTCAGGCGCGGAAGATCGCCGTGGAAGTTCGCGCCGAGATGAACAAGGGGTACGACGTCCACCAGCAGATGAAAAAAAAGCTTGGCCTCAAGTAGCGATGGAAGCGTGTAACCTACCGTTTGCCTCTGTGTTTCCCTTCGCCGGATGGGCCAAAAGACATCGCCTGTCTTCCCCCGGCTATCATTTCTGCCACACATTTTTCCCTCCCAGAATTAAGACGCGCTTACCACGTTTAAGAACCTGACGACGAAGAGTCCTCCAAAACTCTCCGGTTTCTACGGTTTTTGCCCATAGATTTGTGGAATAGCAATTGACCTCCGGATCCCGGGAGATCTCCGTCGTTCCTGCCCATCTTCGAAGGATTTCACGATGGATCGGATAGAACATTCTGTTATCGATTCCCTTCTCCAGGCCCTCCAGAGCCGGGGATATGTGACGATAGGACCCACGGCTCGCAATGGGGCCATTGTCTGCGACGAAATACACTCAGCTTCAGACCTTCCGATTGGAATCACCGACGAGCAGAGTCCTGCCACGTACCGCCTGAAATCCGGAAACAATCACCTCTCTTTCGGGTACGTTCTCAGTCCCGTTTCCTGGAAAAGATTTCTTGTTCCCCCCGTGCTGACCCTTTTCAAAGCCGTCAAGACTTCCGACGGATTCCGGATCACCAATGAGACTTCCGCTCCAGACACCCCTCCGCAACCCAGGAAACTCGCGTTCATCGGTGTGAGGCCTTGCGACTTGCAAGCCCTCACGTTGCTGGACAAGGTATTCCTGGGTGATCGGTACACCGATCCGTACTACAAGGCGCAGCGGGAACAGCTCTTCCTGATCGTGGTAAATTGCACCAAGGCCGGCGGAACGTGTTTCTGCGGATCGATGGGGACTGGGCCGACGGCGAAGGCCGGATACGACATTGCCCTGACCGAGATGGATCGGAAAGAGGGAGCGTTCTTTCTGATCGATTCAGGAAGTGAGAAAGGGGCGGAGGTCATGCGGGAGCTCGACCGGAGGAAAGCGGCCCCGGAGGAGATCCTCGCTGCTGATGAGGCGTCCGTCCGGACCCGCGCGTCGATGGGACGTACGCTCGAAACGGATCACCTGAAGGAAATCCTGGCTGACAATCCCGAGCACCCGCGCTGGGATGTGGTTGCGGGACGCTGCCTTACATGCGCGAACTGCACAATGGTCTGCCCGACGTGTTTCTGCTCGACCGTGGAAGACGTGACGGACCTGACAGGCAAGAATGTCGAGAGAGTGAGGAAATGGGATTCTTGCTTCACCATGGACTTCTCGTACATCCATGGCGGGAGTGTCCGTGCAACGCCGAAATCCAGATACCGCCAATGGGTGACCCACAAATTGTCGAGTTGGGTCGATCAGTACGGCGATTTCGGGTGTGTTGGGTGCGGCCGATGTATAACATGGTGTCCGGTTGGGATCGACATCACGGAAGAGGCCTGTGCGATCCGCGAGAATCATCAAACTGTTCTTCCCCATCCATAGGAGGTATTCATGGAAAACCTCGAGCCCATTCTTACTCAACACCCTTTCCTGCAGGGTCTGGACCAGAAAGACTTCGATCTACTCGTTGGCTGCGCCATGAATGTGCGGTTCGACGCTGATGCGATGATGTGCCGGGAAGGTGAAGAGGCAACGCAGTTTTTTATCATTCGAAGCGGTCGGGTGACCATCGAATTACACGTCCCGGGCAAAGGGATCGTTCAGATCCAGACGCTTTCGGAAGGCGATATCCTGGGGTGGTCGTGGCTGTTTGCTCCTTATCGTTGGCGTTTTGACGCGCGCGCTACAGAACTGACGCGGGCCATTGCCCTCGATGGACGGTGTCTGCGGACAAAGTGCGAAGCGGATCGCGATCTCGGTTACAAACTGCTGAAGAGATTTTCCGAGATCCTCGAGCAGCGGCTGGAGGCGATGCGGCTGCAATTGCTCGATCTTTACAGCACGACCTGAACAAGGCCTCTCTATGAACACTCTGACGGTTGAACATCCGATGATACCGAAACCGTACCGTGTCCAAAGTTTGCGACAGGAGACGCTCGATACATTCACGGTCGAGCTTTCCTCCATAAACGGAACGAGTGAATTGCCGTTTAACCCCGGCCAGTTTAATATGCTGTACATGGTCGGCATCGGAGAAATACCCATATCCATAAGCGGAAACCCCGATGAGCCCCGGACGCTGGTCCACACAACGCGTTCGGTCGGGACCGTCACGAAGGCAATGCGGAAGCTTCGGCGGGGCGATGTCATCGGAGTGCGTGGACCTTTCGGAACGAACTGGCCGGTCGATCTCGTCCAGGGGAGTGATGTGGTCTTCGTGGCAGGGGGCATCGGGCTTGCGCCCTTGAGACCGGCAATGTACCGGGTTCTCTCCCACCGCGAGAAGTTCGGAAAGGTGGTGTTGCTGTACGGAACACGCAGTCCGGCGGATATTTTGTACCGCAAGGAATTGGAGCATTGGCGTGCGCGATTCGATCTCGAGGTCTATGTCACCGTCGATCGCGCCCTCCGTCCTTGGCGTGGCAATGTCGGGGTCGTCACCAATCTTATCTCCAAGTCCCCGTTCGACCCTATGAGTGCCGTCGCCATGGTGTGTGGCCCGGAAGTCATGATGCGTTTCACCGTCCTGGAACTGCAAAAACGGGGATTGGTGAACTCGAGTATCTATCTCTCCATGGAACGTAACATGAAGTGCGGAATAGGATTGTGCGGGCATTGCCAGTTCGGGCCCGAGTTTGTTTGCAGGGATGGCCCGGTGTTTTCCTATGATCGGGTCAAAGACCTTCTCGCGAAGTGGGAGATCTGACATGAAGCAGAAGCGCAAGCCAAAACTTGCTGTTTGGAAGTTTGCATCGTGCGATGGATGTCAGTTGAGCCTCCTTGACTGTGAGGATCAACTGCTCGATGTCACCGCCGAAGTCGATATCGCCAATTTCCCTGAAGCCTCCCGGGCAGTGGCCAAGGGACCGTACGACCTGTCGCTTGTCGAGGGATCCATCACGACCCCCCATGATGCCGAGCGCATTCATCAGGTTCGCAGGTCATCGAAGTTCCTGGTGACCATAGGAGCTTGTGCAACCGCCGGCGGTATCCAGGCGCTCCGCAATTTCAAGGACGTGAAATCCTTCACATCGCTCGTCTACGCGAGTCCGTCCTATCTCGAGGTACTCGCAAAGTCCACTCCCATTGCCGATCACGTGTTCGTCGATTTTCAGCTGCGCGGTTGCCCGATCAATAAGCTTCAGTTGCTGGAAGTCGTGAACGCGTTTCTCAACGGAAGGAAACCCAACATCCCGGGCTACAGCGTTTGCATGGAATGCAAGCGGAAAGGCATCATCTGCGGATTGGTGTCCCATGGTCCTCCATGCCTTGGCCCGGTGACGCAGGCCGGGTGCGATGCGTTGTGCCCGTCCTATCATCGCGGCTGTTTCGGGTGCTATGGTCCGAAAGAAACGCCGAATACCGCGTCGATCAGTGAATGGTGGATGAAGCAAGGGATGAGCGATGGCGAATTGCTCCGCCTCTTCCGGGGATTCAACGCCTACGCGGAAGCGTTCAGGAAGGAGAGTGAAGCGCATGAGGAATAAGACGATCAAGGTGGACTACCTTGCCCGCGTCGAAGGAGAAGGCGCCCTGTACGTCAAGGTCAAAGACGGTGCCGTGAAGGATGTGAAGTTCAAAATTTTCGAGCCTCCCCGTTTCTTCGAAGCATTTCTCAGGGGGCGCCACTACTCGGAGGCTCCCGATATCACGGCGCGAATTTGTGGGATCTGTCCGGTTGCCTACCAAATGAGCGCGGTCCATGCCATGGAGTACGCCTTCGGTACCAAGGTGGAGGGGAAATTGAGGGCGCTCCGAAGGCTTCTGTATTGTGGTGAGTGGATTGAAAGCCACGCTCTTCACGTGTATCTCCTGCACGCGCCGGACTTTCTCGGCTACGAGGACGCTATCCGGATGGCGAAGGACTATCCCGAGGCGGTCAAACGCGGGCTGCGACTGAAGAAAGCGGGGAACGACATCGTCAATGTCCTCGGCGGACGTGAGATCCACCCGATCAACGTGAAGGTGGGGGGCTTCTATAAATCCCCTTCAAAGCGGGAACTGGAGGCCCTGGTGCCGAGTCTGGAGTGGGCTCGGGGGGCTGCCGAGGAGACCGTCCGATGGACCGCAACCCTGGAGGCTCCGGAGTATGCGTACGACTATGAGTTCGTGGCATTGCGCCATCCGCTGGAATACCCGTTCAATGAAGGGCGCATCGTTTCCAACAAGGGGCTCGATATTGACGTGAGCGAATATGAGGTGCACTTTGCTGAGGAACATGTTCAACATTCGAACGCGCTCCATTCAGTTTTGAAGGAGCGGGGCGCTTATCTCGTCGGACCCCTTGCCCGCTACAACCTCAATTTCGACAGGCTCACACCTGCCGTTCAAAACCTCGCTGAGGAACTGGGGATGGTTCCTCCCCTCACCAATCCCTTTCTGGGCATCGTGGTGCGGTCCCTGGAGACGATGTATGCGTGCGAGGAGGCTCTCCGGATCATTCGTGAGTATGAGCCGCCTCCGCAACCGTCTGTGGAAGTCACGCCCCGCGCCGGAATGGGATACGGGTGTACCGAAGCTCCCCGCGGCATCCTCTACCACCGGTACTTTGTGAGCGAATCTGGCTTGATCCGCGACGCCAAGATCGTCCCGCCAACCTCCCAAAATCAGAAAAGCATCGAGGGGGATCTGGCGAGGTTGGTTCCGAAACTGATCTCACAAACCGTCGAACGCATTTCCTGGCAGTGTGAGCAGGCGGTCAGGAACTACGACCCGTGTATTTCATGCGCAACCCATTTTCTCAGACTGGAGATCGACGAATCGTAGAACAGGGGAGGATGCTATGAAATTCTCGATGATCAACAACCCTCACAGCGTGCTGGTTGTTGGCGTCGGCAACGAATTCCGCAGCGACGACGGGGCGGGTCTGGTCGTTGCCCGCATGATCAATGACCTCGAAATGCCCGGCGTCGACGTCGTCGAAGCCTCGGGAGAAGGGGGCGAGTTGATGAGTCTCTGGAAAAGGGCCGAGTCCGTCATTCTCATCGACGCGATGGTGGGGGAGCAGGAAGCAGGCGCGATCCGGAGAATCGAGGCGAATGCGCACCCGCTTTCCATGAATATCTTCCGGTCCTCGCACGAGTTCGGCGTGGCGCATGCCGTCGAGCTTTCCCGGACGCTGCGAGAGCTTCCGTCCAACATCATCGTCTATGGGATTCAGGGGAAGAAGTACGAGATGGGAGAGGGCCTCTCTCACGAAGTGGAGCGCGCGATGACGCAGGCGGCCGCATTGATTGTCAACGATATTCAATCGCTTCAATCGGCAGAAACAACGAAATTGTAGAAGATTGCCGGAAGAGAAAAGACCGTTGCCACAAAGAGTCAGGGAAGCGAACAGGGTAGGGAGCCGCCGGCGGTTTGTCCTCCGCTCGTCTTCTTGATACGCGAACCCGGTTCGGTGTTCTTTCTTGAGTCAGAAAGGATGGGAACTGTATGACCACACAAGCGGCGATTCCTGACTTCATGTCGCAAAAAAAACTGGCATTTGTCGGGCTCTCCCGTTTTTCCGGCAAGTTCAGCCGCACCGCATACACGATGCTCAGAGAACGCGGGTATCTTCCGTATCCGATCAATCCCCACACCGGTACGATTGACGGTGAGCCATGCTTTCATTCGTTTGCTGAGCTGCCTGAAAAAGTGGAAAACGCATTGATCATGACGCCAAGCTATAAAACGGCACAGGTGGTGCGCGAGGCAAACGAGGCCGGCATTCGCCGTCTCTGGATCCAGCAGGGATCCGAATCCGAAGCGGCTCTCCGGTATTGTGAAGTCCATGGAATCAGCGTTATTCACGGGCAGTGTATCCTGATGTATGCCGAGCCGGTGAAGTCGTACCACAAACTCCATCGATGGGTTTGGAGAGCCATCGGAAAATGTCCTGCGGAGTCGGCGAACACCCATTAGGAAAACTAATGGTCGACTGAGACCTTTGGAAAGGGACGATCCATGCTCAAATCGGAGAAGGAACATCTGATCTGCAGTGTGTGTAAGCACGAGGTTTTGAAAACTGACGACTTTTGTCCCCATTGTGGAGATATTTTCGATGCCAACATAGCCTGCGTGCACCACCACAATGTTCCTGCGGAGGGGGTGTGTATTATCTGTGCCGAGCCACTCTGTGCGGAGTGTGGGGGCTGGGTGCGCGGCTTGTATCTTTGCAGGAAGCACCTGGGGTACGAGATTGTGGAAGGGATGGTCAGGATCTTCGGCGTCGGTGATGAGACCCAGGCGCAGGTTGCCAATTCACGTTTGGAGCAGGCCGGTTTCCATCCTCTGGTGTTTTCACACAAAGCAAGTCCCATTTCCCTGGGCGGGACGGACGACATGATCTTCAACGAGATAAAGATCATGGTACCGTGTCAGGAGGTTGCACAGGCGGAGAAAGTGTTGCGCGAGTTGGGGATTCTCCATACCTAACGCAAATTCAATCCTCTTCCACCGGTACGAGGAATATCTACGAAACCCACACACTGACGCCTATTCTTTTTTTTCCGGGCGACCCTCACGTCCTAACGGTGAAGGGCCGAAGGCACCAGCCAGCCTTTGTTTGTGGCTCTGTTATGAAACTGTCAACTCCCCAGCGGACGTCACTCCTCCGCATCATCCGTAAGACCTACACGTCTGAGGATGTTCGCGAGTGTGTTCAACTCTGCTCCATTCTTGCCCTCCCTCTCATCCGGAAGAAAATTGTCTCTGGCAAGTTGAACCTGGATATCATCGGACTCAAGGAACGGGATGTGGTTATTGACTGCCTGGCAGATCTCTTTCGTCGGGATGGCGCAGGAGCTTTCGTCAGCGTCACAACGTTCTTTGAGGGCTACAGCATGACCTCTGCGACATTGACCGACGATGAGTTGCTCATAGGTCTCAGGAAGCTGGTCTTTATGAAAGTCCATTCGGGGATCCTTCGGCTGTACAATGAAGTCGACCCCGTTCTGGGAAAGATTCTGCGTAACCTGGAAATCGCCGTCCACAAAAGCGATCTGTTCGAAGAAACCCACCGTTTCGGTGAGGCCTGCCTTCATCCCAGGAACATGGACACGTTGCCCGGTCATGCACCAATGACAGCGGAGTTTCTCCGTCAGCAGTTTTTTCAGATTGTCCTTCTCCATGACTCGCTTCCGGTGATGCTCAAAAAGGTCCACTGGATTATGTGCGAGCAGGATCACTATCAACGATGCATTTCACTGGTACAAGTGGCTTTGATGTTCAAGGAAGTGTACACGCTCGGTTGGGGACCTGCGGAGGAGGCCGAAGTCAGTGAAGCAGGCCAGGTTGTCCAATCCATGGATGTTCAGCAGTTAGCCGACCAGGTGTGTCATGAGCTTGCAGGAAGGAAAGATCGAAGAAACGCAGCCGGGGGTGAAGAAACAGGCCTCCGAAGTACATACCTCTCGGCCGTTCGCGGGATCTTGCTGGATGAATTTGCCTTCGAAGGGGGTGCCGGCCGTAACTACTTTGAGCATTTGAAAGAATATATACCCGGGCTTACCAAAACGGTTTACAAAGCGCAGCATAGGACAACCCTCGAATATCTTGCAAAAATCGCAAAAGCCAGGATGCGATCCATTCTCAAACATGCTTAATCTGTCGCGGGGTACGCATGCAAGTATACACAAAGAGAAGGCGGAAGATTCACAGCGGTCCACAGGTTCAGGGAAACAATGAAGACTAAGGAACACCTCGACGAACGGACGATCGAGCTTTACGTGATCAAGTCGGAATCGTTACGCGGTCGGCGCAGCGAGGTCAAAGCTCATCTGAACAAATGCCCGGGATGCAACGCGTTGTACCGGGAAGCAGTAGGATATTATCGTGAGGCTGAAAAACTCAAGGCCGGCAGATCTCATGAAGTTGGGGAGGGGCTGACGATCTTTCAGCATGAACACTTTCTCACTCCCGAACCTCCCCGTCGACCGCTTGGCCGTGTCAACCAATCGTTCCTGGTGACCTTCAAAGAGTCGGTTCGTCTGTACCCTATGCGCTGGTCTGTGGGATTTGCCGCTCTAGTACTGGCGCTTGCTCTGGTGATTCCGAAGATTGGCGGCGGAGCATCTGTTCCTTCATACGCCCGGGCGAAGGAGGAATTTCTTATCACGTATAATGCCGAAGGCGCGGAACTCTGGCGCAAACACATCGGTGAAGGATATGATGTCAAGCGAATGCCTGATTGGCTGGCAGGCCACCCGGACCGTGCCCTCACAGCCGTTGATGTGGATGGCGACGGGACGAATGAAGTGCTCGCGATTTTCGGTTGGATAATGGTGAGCGACAAGGAAATTCCCGGAAAGAATTCAATCATATGCTATAATGCAGACGGCACACAACGATGGCAATATGAAGTCCACCGAGACATGACGATCGGCGGTGTCCACTATGCCGACGACTACAGGATCAGTCTCATGCTTGTCGATGATTTCGACCGGGACGGCAAAATGGACGTGATCCTTCAGGCGACGCATCATCCATGGTTTCCCAATGTCCTCATTCGCCTGAGCGCCATCGATGGATCATTTGTTGGAGAGTACTGGCATCCCGGCGCCGTGCCGTACTTCGCACAGCAGGACTTGGATGGAGACGGTGTGCGAGAGCTCCTGTTTGCAGGGCAAAATAACCGGTTCGGACGCGCATGCCTTCTGGTCCTGGACCCCCGAACAATAGAAGGGTACGCCCCATCCCCCCCGGAATTTATTCCGGAGGGGATTTCCCGGGGGAAGGAACGCTACTATGTACTATTCCCTTCGACGGAGTTGGAACCGCTATGGGCGGATGTCACGAATCATGCCCTAAACCTTACGATCCGTACCGACAGTACCATAGAGGCGGTCGTCCTGGAACCTCTCTGGGACCAACGGCCTACCTTATACTACTATTTCGATCTGTCCATGAAATGTGTTTCTGTGCGCGGGTCCGACTTTTTTACGGGCATATACCGGCAATATCAGCATGAGGGGAAGATCCAAAAACCGCTCGACGATGCTTTCTATGACCGTCTTCGGAACAGCGTGCGGTACTGGAACGGGACTTCATTTGTAATGGAACCGACTCCTGTTGCCCGATAAGTTACCCCATCGTGTATCAGAATCGGGAATGATGTATGCAATCGGGATTTTCCATTGTGTTTCAGGGAAATCCCGATGTCTTTTTGTGTCAAAAATAGTCCTCTGCGCTTCACCCCGCATGATAGTATCCTCAAGCAGAGCCCTCCATGTGAATCTGTAGTGCTCGTCTTCGTCTCCGGTGGGACCTGCCAGGAAAACATCCTTCTCCTCACCTTCTCTCACCTGCATGTAACGATTGTCGGCTTGGCGCAATCCTGAAACAACTCTTCGTGCCAACGCATGAACGCATGGGAAGTCTGATGCATGTCCAAAAGAAAAAACCAAAGCGCGTCCGGGTTTTCGAAGGGACAGGCGATCGGTCCTGCCCCGGGTTTTTCCTGTGGCGGGGAAAAGAAATCGAAGATCTCAGAACATTTACGACCCGGGATGCCCGGTGCGAAGTTTGTGGAAAAGCAGCGTTTGTTATCGTGGCGCAATTTGAGCAAAGCACCAGGAGTTCACCGGCAGTGCAATTTCCCACGAAGCTCGGCACACGCTGTCGCCAATGGGTTCCAAGCACATCCTCCAGGCTCGCGGCCCTCTGCACACTGTGTGGCCGGACTTACCACCTTGCATGTATCGAGAACGTGACGATGAACGACATAGCGTTCTACTATTGCCCGCGCTGTCAGCGGGAGCTGGGACCAGCATTGTGGGACGTGGAAGAGAAGCAGCCTGAGAGCAAGGAGGACGTGAAAAGAAGAGGATATCGGGACAGGGCGCGCAAGACGCGTTTTCTCCGTTCTCCCTGAGAAAGAGATGCCGCCTTTTTGTTGCGAAGAAGGCGTAGAAGTCTTCGGTGAATGGTCAATCACTACAACGAGGTATCGCCATGCGCATTCTACCAAGGTGCCGAAACCGCTCCCTTATACTCACGCTTGTGCTCAGTAGCTTGATCTTCTCGCAATGCGATAAAGACGATGATGACTCTCCCGTCTCCGGTCCGACCATAAGCCCCTATGTTGGCATGTGGCAAGGGACTACGGGCCAGAATCTTCCCCTTATGTTCCGCGTCACCCAGGAAGGAAAAATAGACAGCCTGAGCGTGAGAATTCGTGTCTCAACCCCCATGGGAACCTGCACCGGGACGTTCTTCAGCGATACCGTTATTGCGATCCAATCCCAGACATTTGCGGTTCCCGCTCAGCTTCCCGGGTCAACGCTCTACACAATGGTGCGAACAACCTTCTCATCATCGTCTTCCACCGAAGGGTCGTACGACAAATACTCAGGCTCCTATGTGCTTATTTGCGGCGGCTATTTGATCATGGGGTCGGGGGGAACGCCCGTGGCGGCGGGAACATGGCAGGCGACAAAGTCAACGCAGTAGCTTGAGAACGCTGTCGTGCGCGGGTCGGCCCATGGTGTTTGTCGGTAATCCACAGGATAACCATACTTCTTGAGGAGACGTCCATGAAAATATTCCCGTTAGTGCTCTTGGCTGTTGTTTGTTTTACCTCGGATCTTCTTGCACAGCATGCACGAAGCGGCTTCTATGTGGGCGGAAGTTTCTCCGCTTTGATGATGAACGGGAGCGGAGAGTATAAAAACGACGACATTGAAGTGACCGATAATTTCTTCAGCATGACGGCGTCGGAAACGCAATTTCGGACGTCCGTCGATTTTGAGTACCCGGGCGGATGGGCGTGGTCCAACAAGGTCTTGTATGGGTTCTCCCCGGTGATCGGGTATCGGATCCTCCCTGAACTCGCTCTGGAGGGAACCTATACCTATTTTATGACAAAGGATGGAGAGCAGGATCAAACCTTCACTTCGGTCTATGTCCAGGGTCTACGCATTGCGAAAACATTCGAGATGGAATATACGCAGAGCCTGGTCCGTGTTATAGGCGTCTATTCACCGGAAATGCTTTCTGGTGCGTTCCTCTCCGCTGGTTTCGAGTTTGCGTCGATCGCAGCAGAACTGGAGGATTTTACCTCCGTTGTCCAGCCGGGTTTTGTGACCAACAGCGATACATGGAGAGCGGAGGGAGATGATTCGGTTTTTGGATTTGTTCTGGGGGGTGGATTTGAGATGCCGTTGGCATCGACGAATCTTAGCGTTGTGGGCTCCGCGCTGTACTCCTTTACAAAATATAACGGCGATGATTTGTTAAAAGTCACACAATCCGGAGGCCCCGTTTCAGATCCGAATATCGATATGGAACTGGGTATCGGAGGCATCAGCGGAAGCGTGGGATTCCGGTGGTATTTTGGAAGTGGCATAGTCCCCTGAGGTTTATGGGTGAATGACCGGCCGATTTGACAGTTCGAGGTACCGTGGGGAAGACGTGGCACCGGCTTTCTCAGAGAGATCGGCTCCGGACGAGGAGAGATGGAACGACACATCTCACGGCTTTAGTCTTCTGCCATCGGTCGTTGCGTCCGGAGGTTGTTCATGGCCCAGCCGACGGTTTCTTCGTTTTTAGTGTACGGAGTCATGCGCACTCACCACGCATGTTCAATAGACACAGTTTGGAATGCGCGATCAACTCACATCAACACGGAGCATGTATGAATAGGTTTACCTATGCGTTGGTGATGGTACTATTTGCTGTTGCCCCTTGTCAGTGGCATTCCGCACTGGCTCAACCGATTGCCGGAAAATGGGCGGGCGTCCAGGGGACTACAACCGTTACATTTACTGTCAACACCAGCCGAACAGCTGTCGAGTCCCTTGTCATCAAGTTCGGCAGTCCGGTTTGCGGGACCATCAAAGAACTGTCATTGTACTTCCCCCTGCCAATTTCAGGCGGAAAGTTTTCTTTCGGGACGTTTGCCTCAGGTACTTTTGTCACCTCAAATTCTTGCGTCGGTACATCCACCTACCTATGCAGCGCGGATAGCACTGCCATCGTGCCTTGGATTGCTGCACCACAATCGGCGACATACAGCCATGATTCCGAGTCACCCCCCGCAAGCTTTGCCTTGTACCAGAATTATCCCAACCCGTTCAACCCGACGACCTTCATTCAGTTTGACCTGCCGCGGGAAGAACTGGCAGTGCTGAGAGTGTATAATATGCTCGGCAGGAAAATTGTCGAATTAGTCAATGAACGGAAGTGGGCCGGCAGGCATACGGTGATGCTTGATGCCGGGGAGATGGCCAACGGTCTGTATTTCTATCGCCTGCAGGCTGGCTCATTCATGGAAACCAAAAAACTCGTCTTGCTGAGATAACAGGCGGCTGCAAATAAAGACATTGTGGCAGGCTACGCGTGCTTAATCAGTACGCCTCCTGGTGTGGCTGATTGTTTCTTTTTCCACAGCCTGTTAGGCTTCATTCGCCCTTCCGGGCGTCAGACTCTTAATCTTCCCATTCTTCAAGAACCCCTCTCTTCGACTTCTCAATTCTGAGAAGAAACCCTCCCTTTCTTACCGTTCCTGGCGGTTTCCAGGCGGTACAATATTTGCCCTCGTAAGGTAAACTCAAGCTTGGAGGGGATTCCCCCCCAGCCTGTCGGGCGGAAATCACTACTTACCAAAGGAGGGTACAGGAATGAACCAGGCGGCCGCTTACGAAGAAGCAATCCGGACAAAAGTCTGTGCTCACTGCATCGATCGAACCGGCCGGGGCATCTGCGGAACCCAGCAGTGGGAAGATTGTGCGCTGAACAGATTTATGCCTGAGATCGTCGGCATCGTCAATGCCGTCAAGAGTGACTCGCTCCATGACTATGTTCACGAACTCCGTTCCGAGATCTGTGTCTCGTGCAGGGACAACCAGGGGGGTGTCTGCGGGTTGCGAAATTCCCTGGAGTGCGCTGTCGACCGTTACTTCCCGCTCATCGTTGAAGCGATCGACGAAGTGAACCACCGGGTTGCGGCGTGAAGACCTATGCATGAACTTGCTCTTGCCCAGAATATTATTGAGACGATCCACCAGGCTGTCCCGCCGGAGACATGGAAGGACGTCCGGGTCGTGAGATTGCAGGTGGGCACCATGGCCGGGGTGGTTCCCGATTCCCTGCAGTTTTCCTTCACCGCCCTTGTATCGGGAACACCATTGGAAGAGGCGCGTATGGAGATCCAACAAATTCCGTTTGTGGTGGAATGTGAAACATGCGGACAAACCTCGACGAACGACACAGGGATATCATGTTGCGGGGAATGCGGGAGCGGGAACACAAGAATCCGTTCAGGCACGGAACTTCAGGTTGTCAATCTTGAACTCGAAGACGTACAGGAGGAAGCCGTATGAGTATCGTCATGATCGAACGCAAAGTACTGCAAAAGAACGATGAGATCGCCCGAAGAAACAGAGCGCTGTTCTTTTCGCATGGTACGTTCGCCATCAATCTCGTGAGTTCTCCCGGCTCGGGAAAAACGAGCATTCTCGAGCGGACCCTCGAACACCTGAAGGGGGAGTTGCAGGTCGCTGTGATCGAAGGGGACATTCAGACCGATCTGGACGCACGGCGCATCGCAAGCCACGGAGCACCAGTGGTCCAAATCGTGACGCATGGGGCGTGTCACCTGGAGGCGCAATTGGTGGAGGATGCTTTGTCGAATCTTGATCTCGCCGAGGTGCGCTTGCTGATTATCGAAAACGTGGGGAACCTCGTCTGCCCCGCCAACTACGACCTGGGCGAAGCTGTTAAGGTGGTGGTCGTAAGCACCACGGAAGGAGACGATAAGCCGCTCAAATATCCGGCGATGTTCCGAAACTCGTCAGTGCTGTTGATCAATAAGATCGATCTCCTTCCCTATGTCGATTGCGACCTTGAAAGATTGCGCAAGAACGCTCTCAGTATCAATCCCGGACTCACGATCTTCGAAACGTCCTGTGTTTCGAAGCAAGGGGTGAAGGAATGGTGCGCGTGGCTCCGGTCCAAAATATTCTTCGTGAGCCGGTCCTGAAGCGCTTGTCCAGACCGTACTCGAGTTCCAATCTCGTTCTTCATCACCAGGGTCGTCTATGACTGATTCTTCAACGACAAAACAATCCTCGCACCCCAGCGGTGACAACAGGTTCAAACTTCTCGACCGCGCCATCACCAAACACCACGGCAGAGGGGACGCTCTGATTGAAGTCCTGCACGCCGCCCAGGAAATTTTCGGTTTCCTCGAGAACGACCTGATGATCTATATCGCGAGGGCGCTCAAGCGGCCCTTAAGCCAGGTATACGGGGTGGCGACCTTCTACCACTTCTTCCGGCTGAAACCGAATGGTGAGCATGTCTTCGTCCTTTGTATGGGGACAGCCTGTTACGTCAAAGGCGCAACGGCTATTCAGGATGCCGTCGAAGGACGGTGTGGGACAAAATTCGGGAAGACCACGGACGATAACAAAGTGTCCTTGATCTCGGCACGGTGTGTGGGTTCTTGCGGCCTTGCCCCGGTTGCCGTCCTGGACGATGTCGTCGCAGGAAAACTCACGACCGAATCGGCCGTCGGCAAAGTCGAAGCCTGGATCCAGTCCGAACAGGAGGTCGGCGTATGACGATTGAAGACCTTCGTGAACGCGCCCAGGAAGAACGTGACCGCCAGGGACAATTAAAACGGCGCATCCTGTATTGTTCCGCGGCCGGGTGCATCTCATGCGGCAGCAAGGAGACCGCGGCGGCGCTGAAGCAGTCGGTGAAATCGAGCGGACTTGAGGGGGAGTGTGAAATCGTCGGGACCGGGTGTATGGGACTTTGCGGCGAAGGGCCCCTTGTCAAGGTTCAGCCGGACGATTCGCTCTTTCAGCAGGTAGACGCTCCCGCAGCCGGCGACATTGTGACCCGTCACATTGTGAAAGGGGAGAGCCTGCCGGATCATCTTGTCGATCAATCTGCACCGTTCTTTGCTTCCCAGGTCAAAATAGTACTGGAGAACTGCGGCCGCATCAATGCCGAAAGCATCGACGAGTACCTCGCTGTAGGGGGATATGACGCGTTGGGGAAGGCGCTGAGCGAACTGGAACCGAACGAAATTATCGACGAGGTGAGGAAAAGTGGATTGCGTGGGCGTGGCGGTGCCGGGTATCCCACCGGCCTGAAATGGGGCATTGTGCAGAAAGCCCAGAGCGATCAAAAGTACGTGGTGTGCAATGCGGATGAAGGTGATCCGGGCGCGTTTATGGACAGAAGCGTTTTGGAAGGGGACCCTCATCGCATCCTTGAGGGGATGGCGATCGCCGGCTATGCAGTGGGAGCTCAACAAGGATACATCTACATTCGTGCCGAGTATCCTCTGGCGATCGAACGACTCCGGCTCGCGATCAAACAGGCCGAACGAAACGCGTTGCTGGGTAACAGGATCCTCGATTCCAATTTCAGTTTCCGGATTGATCTGAGGATTGGAGCGGGGGCGTTTGTCTGCGGCGAGGAAACGGCTCTGATGCGATCGATCCAGGGGCGTCGCGGGAGACCAAAACCGCGTCCGCCGTACCCTTCGGAACGCGGACTGTGGGAGAAACCCACGCTCCTGAACAACGTCGAAACATTTGCCAACATTGCCCCGATCATCCGGAACGGGGGCGAGTGGTTTGCCGCCATCGGCACGCCCAAAAGCACCGGAACGAAGGTCTTTGCCCTCGCCGGAAAGATCCGAAACACGGGACTCATCGAAGTTCCCATGGGAATTCCCCTGCGCACCATCATTTTCGATATCGGCGGAGGGACGCCGGAAGGGACGGAGTTCAAGGCTGCCCAGACAGGCGGGCCATCCGGTGGTTGCATCCCAACCGAGCACCTCGATTTGCCGGTGGATTATGAATCGCTTGCCGGTGTCGGATCCATTATGGGGAGCGGTGGCCTGATCGTCATGGATTCCACATCGAAAATGGTCGACGTGGCGAAGTTCTTTATGGATTTTTGTGCTGATGAATCGTGCGGGAAATGCGTCCCGTGCCGCGTCGGAACGGTCCACATCGCCGGTCTGCTTCAGAAGATTATCAGCAAGAATGCGACCATCGAGGATATGAAGCTTCTGGAAGAGTTGTGCATCATGGTGAAGGAAACAAGCCTGTGCGGGCTTGGGCAGTCGGCCCCCAACCCGGTCCTGTCGACGTTGCGTTTCTTCCGCAAGGAATACGAAGAACTCCTGCAACCCGTGGAAGGGTTTGTCCCGACCAACACTGTGTCTTAACACGCGGAACAACCATGGCTATTGTCACTCTTACCATTAATGATGAACATCTGAGCGGCAACGACAGCGACTCGATCCTGGAGATAGCCCGCCAGCATAAAATTCACATCCCGACGCTGTGTCATCTCGACGGGCTCTCGGAGGTCGGCGCGTGCCGGCTCTGCCTGGTCGAAGTCGAGGGTTCATCGAAACTGGTTTCCGCCTGCGCAACCAAGCCGGTGGAAGGAATGGTCATCCGCACGACCACCGAACGTCTGCAACGGCACCGGAGGACGATCATCGAGCTCCTGGCGTCCGAAGGGAACCATCAATGCGCCGTGTGCGTCGTGAACGAACACTGTGAATTGCAGAACCTTGCATACGAGGTGGGGCTCCAATATGTCCGGGTCCCGTACCTCTATCCCCGGAAGGAGCTCGACGCATCGCATAAGGACTTTATCATCGACCGGAACAGGTGCATTCTCTGCACCCGTTGCGTCAGGGTCTGCCACGAGGTGGAAGGGGCGCATGTCTGGGATATCGCTCACCGGGGAATCCATTGTGAGATTGTCACCGGCCTGGACGATCCCTGGGGAGCCTCGGAAGCCTGCACCGCCTGCGGCAAATGTGTGCTGGTGTGTCCCGTCGGAGCCCTCATTGAGAAAGGGACAACGGTCGCGGAGATGGAAAAGAAAAGAGATTTTCTGAAGTATATCGTGACGGCGCGCCAGAAGCGTGAGTGGATCGACATCCATGAGGAAGGTTGAAACGATGAAAACGACATTGAGCTATCGACGGAGGATCTCCACGCAGGAAGCGCGTGAAGGATATATCTTCGTTCTGAAGAACAGGCTTTCTTTCTTCCCTCATCCGGGCAAGCCGTTGATCCTCGACGGCGGAACGCAGAAGCGGACCGGAACGGTGGAATCGTATGCCTGCACGTGCCAGGGCCCGGACCTTCCGCACGATCATTTTTTTATCCGGTGGAGCGGACTTCGCCGCGGCGATCTGCTGGTGTTCCGCAAGGTGGAGGGGAAAGAAGGATCCTATCACGTGGAAGTATCACATTAATTCGGAATTCGTTATGAAACCTCGCGTTGCAACGGTCTGGCTGGGGGGATGCTCCGGGTGCCACATGTCGTTTCTCGATATGGATGAACGGTTGATCGAGTTGGCCGACAAGATCGAGCTGGTGTATTCCCCGATCGCCGATGTGAAGGAGTTCCCGCAAAACGTGGACGTCACGCTCGTGGAGGGGGCGGTCACCAACGTCGAGAATGAAGCCTTCGCCCATCGCATCCGGCAAAACTCCCGGTGTGTTATTTCGTTCGGCGACTGTGCCACGACGGGGAACGTCACGGCGATGCGCAACCGGTTCAGCACGGACGAGATCATGCACCGGGCCTATGTCGAGCTGGCCGACGGTGATCCGACCATTCCCTCCGATTTCGTGACGATCGCGAAACTGCGGGATCAGGCGCGTCCCTTGCATGAGTTCATCAAGGTCGACGTCTTCCTCCACGGCTGTCCCCCAACGGCCGATGAGATCTGGTTTACGATCAACGAACTTCTCCAGGGAAGAATGCCGGTGCTTCCCAACGCTTATTTGCGCTACGGATAGAGACTATGGCCAGGACTATCACGATTGAGCCCGTAACCCGAATCGAGGGGCATGCCAAGATCACCATCCATCTGGATGACAAGGGTCTGGTGTCCGACGCGCGGTTCCATGTCAACGAATTTCGAGGCTTTGAAAAATTCTGTGAAGGGCGCCTCATGTGGGAGATGCCCGGGATTACCTCGCGCATCTG
>DKJQ01000309.1:425-8713 GCA_002454845.1 Ignavibacteria bacterium UBA6688 | reverse complement strand
GCCATCAGCATACCGGAGACGGCCGAAAAACTCCGCCGGCTGATGACCCTGGCGCAATGGACGCAATCGCACGCGCTCAGTTTTTTCCATCTCTCATCCCCCGATTTTCTGCTTGGGTTCGATTCGGATCCTGTGAAGCGGAATGTCCTCGGCTTGCTCGCTGAGCACAAAGAGTTTGCGCGTCGCGGAATCCGGTTGAGGAAATTCGGTCAGGAGCTCATTGAAGTCCTGGGAGGAAGAAAGATTCACACACCGTGGGCGGTTGCCGGAGGGGTGCGTGAGCCGTTTGACACCTCAAAAAAGGAGCACCTGCTTGCATGGATTCCTGAGGCGAAGGAAACCGTCTTGCTCGCCCTGGATACCCTGAAGGGCATTCATACCCGGTATCAGGCCGACATCCCCAACTTCGGCAATTTTCGTTCGTTGTTTATCGGGTTGGTCTCGGAGGATGGTGGGCTTGAGTATTATGACGGGACACTGCGAGTGATGGATGGAGGGGGAAATATCGTTGCCGATAAACTCGATCCGCGCCAGTATCAGCATCATACGGGAGAACAGTCGGAAACGTGGTCGTATCTCAAATTCCCTTACTACCGGCCCCTGGGATATCCGAAAGGGATGTACCGGGTTGGCCCGCTCGCCCGCGTGAATATCTGTGATTACATCGAGACGCCATTGGCGGAAGCGGAACGAAAAAAGTTCAAGGCGATGGCTGGTGACGCGGATGCCATGAATAACTCATTCTACTATCACTACGCCCGTTTAATAGAGCTTCTGTTTTGCGTGGAGAAGATCGAACAACTGCTTCACGATCCTTCGCTCTTCGGCTCACACATCCGCTCCAAGGCGATGATCAACCGTGAGGAAGGGGTCGGATTCTGCGAGGCTCCGCGCGGCACCCTGTTCCATCACTATTGGGTGAATGAGGATGGCGTGCTCCAGAAGGTCAACATGCTGATCGCCACGGCTCAGAATAACCTTGCGATGAACCGCACAGTCCGACAGATCGCCATGCAATATATCGACGCGAAGTCCATCGCCGAGGGAATGCTCAACCGTGTCGAGGCTGGCATCCGGTGTTTCGATCCATGCCTTTCCTGCTCGACGCATGCGTTGGGACAAATGCCTCTCCAGCTCCAGTTGTTCGATGTGAACGGTACCCTTCTGGACGAGCGTATCCGATGAACCGTATGCTGATCATAGGATATGGGAATAGCCTTCGTGCCGATGACGGCGCGGGCATCGATGCCGTCCGAAAAATCGCGGACCTGTACCCGAAAGTCCATTGCAAGACGGTGCACCAGTTGGGTCCCGAACTCGCCGAGGATATCGCCGACTATCAGACGGTCGTATTCCTCGATGCGAGCGTGGAGTCCAAAGAGGTCACGGTCAGCCGGATCCACCTGCCGGTTTCCACGGGACCCATGCACACCCACATCGCGACGGCGCCGGGCCTTTTGGCTCTTGCAGCCCGGTTGTATGATGCCTCCCCACTGAACGCCTACATGGTTCATATTCCGGCCTCCTCGTTCGAGTTTGGCCAACCCTGCACCCCTGAAACCATGAAACATATTGAGCATTCCGTTGAGAGCGTGAGCCGGTTGATCGATCAATACACCGGTGCTCCGCCTACCACGCAGCAAAGTCACTGGTGATGAGGCGGATGGGACAGTCTATGATAACGCAATCACACTTGTCAAGCACTTCCCCGGTCGGCTCAAGGGAGAGGACGGAAATCCGAAGGCTCTGCATCGTTCTCCATGGTGCGGTTCAGGGAGTGGGGTTCCGGCCGTTCGTGTTTCGTCTGGCTCATGAACTCAAGCTCACCGGTTGGGTCCTGAACTCGTCGCAGGGACTGCAAGTCGAAGTAGAAGGCCGAAAACAGGATCTTGATAATTTCCTGCTGCGGGTCCAATCCGAGCGTCCGTCCCGATCGCTCATTCAGGGCGTGGAGCATTCCTTCCTCGATCCGGCAGGGTTCGAGTCGTTTTCGATCCGAACGAGTGAGGAGAGCGGGGAGAAAACCACTCTCGTGCTGCCCGATAGCGCGGTGTGTCAGGATTGCCTGCGCGAAATCTTCGACCGGGAAAACCGGCGCTACCTGTACCCGTTCACCAATTGCACGAACTGCGGCCCCCGATTTACGATCATTGAGTCCGTTCCGTACGATCGCCCCAACACGACGATGAAGGGATTTCCGCTGTGCCCGCGTTGCCGGGAGGAGTATGATGACCCGCGGGATCGTCGATTCCACGCGCAACCGAATGCCTGCCCCGTGTGCGGCCCCCATGTCGAGTTTTGGGATGAGCATGGAACGATCCTCGAAGATCACGGGTCCGCGATGTTGATGGCAGTAAAAGTGATCCGATCGGGAGGTATCGTCGCAGTAAAGGGGCTCGGCGGGTTTCATCTGATGACGGACGCCCGGAACGATTCTGCTGTGCGTCGACTGCGTGAGCGGAAACATCGTGAGGAAAAACCGCTGGCCCTGATGGTGCCGGCTCTGGAAGATGCAGTCCGTCTCTGCGAGGTCTCCGGGTTGGAGCAGCAACTGCTTTGCTCGCCCGAAGCCCCCATCGTGTTGCTGCATCGTCGGAATCGGAGATCATACTCGAACGATTTCCAGCTCCAGGACTCCCCGTCTTTCGTGGCCCCTTCTGTTGCTCCCGACAATCCTTACCTCGGCCTGATGCTGCCCGCAACTCCCCTGCATCATATCCTGATGCGAGATCTTGGGTTCCCCGTCGTCGCGACGAGCGGTAATCTCTCGGATGAGCCGATTTGTACGGATGAACGGGAAGCGGTGGAGCGCCTTTCGGGCATTGCCGACGCGTTTCTTGTGCATAACCGTCCCATTGTCCGTCCCGTCGATGATTCCGTTGTCCGGGTGATGATGGGCAGGGAACTGGTTCTTCGCCGTGCACGCGGCTACGCCCCTCTTCCGATTGAGGTTAAAGCGGTCAAGGGGAAACGCCTCCTCGCTTTGGGAGGACATTTGAAGAGCACGGTTGCGATAACGGCCGGGGCGAATGTGGTGATCAGTCAACACCTCGGCGATCTTGAAACGGAACAGTCCCATGCTGCTTTTCGCAGAGCCGTAGCCGACCTGCCGGCCATGTACGAAACCAAACCGGACCGGGTTCTTTGCGACATGCACCCCGAATACATTTCCTCTAAAGAAGCTAGAATGCTTGGGGTGGAGGTGGAGGAGGTTCAGCACCATTATGCACACGTCGCTTCGTGCATGGCGGAGAATCGGCTTGATGGCGAGGTGCTTGGCATATCGTGGGATGGAACAGGTTTTGGGCCCGATGGGACAATATGGGGAGGGGAGTTTCTCCTCACAAACGAAACGTCATACAAGCGCGTCGGCACGTTCCGGTCGTTTCCGCTGCCGGGGGGAGAAAAGGCAGTCAGGGAACCTCGCAGGACGGCCCTGGGAATCTTGTATGAGATGCTCGGCGAGGGTGTCTTCGGTGAAAAATCATTGCCGGCTCTTCAGGCCTTCTCTGAGGAGGAGCGAACGATTATACGGACGATGCTGGAGCACAGCTTTCAGACTCCACGCACATCGAGTGTCGGACGGTTGTTCGATGCGGTCGCCTCTATCATCGGTCAGCGTCAAAAGGTCAGTTTTGAAGGGCAGGCAGCCATGGAACTGGAGTTCCTTGCGACGGGCGTTTCGACGAAGGCTGCATTTGATATTACGTTCGGCGATCGCGATGGACTTTGCACCGTCGATTGGCAACCGATGATTCAGCAACTGCTCGCCATGGTGGCGCAAGGTAAATCCGCTCCGCTCCTCTCCGCGATGTTCCACAATACGCTTGTGGAGATCATTGTGCAACTTGCTCTGTATGCCGGACAGCAGCGCGTTGTTCTTACCGGGGGTTGTTTCCAGAATAAGATTCTCTGTGAGGCAGCAATCCGGCGATTGACGATGGAGGGGTTCTGGGCATACTGGCATCAGCGCGTTCCTCCCAACGACGGAGGAATCGCCCTTGGACAGATTTTTGCCGAAGTCAGGAGACATTCGAACGCACTCATTCCTGTCGTCGCTTCCGACGGGGAGGTGATGGTGTGAATCTCCTTTCAGGACAAATCGAGGAAATATATGTTGCGGAAGGGACCACCATGGGGCGTGTCCGTGTTGGACATGCTTTCCTTCGTGTCCCATTAACGTTTCTCATCGAAGCGCATGTCGGGGATACCGTGTTGGTGGAATCAGGTGTCGCGATTTCAAGAGTTGAACCTCAACCCATCGTGGATGAACCGGGAACCTCAACGCGGCGTACGTAGCAAGTGGTTGATAACCTATCTTATTAGAACCAGTCTCAAAAATAAGCAGCAAGGTCATTGCGAACCCCGATTCATCGGGGTGAAGCAATCTAACCCCTGCAGTTCGGATTGCTTCGTCGTCCTTCGCTTCAATGGTCCAAATAGGAAAATGCTATCGCATTCTTTAGTTGTACGCCTCCGGCTGTGGCATCCTGTTCCTTTTTCATCGGCCTGTTGAACGAAGCTTTCATAAGGGAGGAATGGTTATGTGTCTGGCAATACCGGGAAAAGTGCTTTCCGTGGATCGTTCTACGGAACCGCTGATGGGAAAGGTAAGCTTCGGCGGCATCCAGAAACAGGTGTGTCTGGATTGGACGCCCGATGTGAGAGAGGGAGAATATGTTGTGGTTCACGTCGGATTCGCGATCAGCACCATGGATGAGGAAGAAGCCGGAGAGACCCTTCGGCTCATCCAGCAAATGGAGGGGATGTTGGAAAAAGAACTGAACTCCTCGGCAACCGATTCGGAGGCATCATGAAATTCCTCGCGGCGCATAAGGGGAAAATAGCATTTGTTGTCATTGTCGGGATTGCTCTGGTTTTGCTCCCCTGGTCAATTGCCCCCGAAGCGACACTTCCGACTACGCTTGGATCTCTTCAATTGACCGGCTCACATTCCGGCCAGTATGCGCGAGAGATGGTGGATCGGATGCACGACAAGGCTGTTTCTCCGACCGAAAACCTCATCGGCAAATATCGTTCTCCGGATGGGGAAGCAACCCTCTACCTCTCGATTTATGAAAGCGCGTCGGAAGCTGAGAGGGATTTGAAGAAGATGGTAGAGTTGATCCGACCGGGAGGTCCTATGCTTGGGCAATTTGAGCTGATATCGGTGGCTGGTCACGAGGTGGCGTCCTGTCGTGGACTTGGCCAACGGCATTATTTTCTCTCGCGCGGGAAGGTGCTGTATTGGCTCGCTGCGGATCAAACGGTTGCGAGCGCGGCGGTAATACGCCTGCTTGAATCTCGCCCCGGCCCTTCGTAAACTGCGCAACGTTTACGAACCGTTCTATCCTCCGCTTGCCGCTGAACAACCGGATCAGTATCTTGTCTGGCAGCATCGTGAATGGATTCACCATCGAATCCATCCGGCTGGATACGTCGATTCTTGATCACCTCTTTTCGATGGCCGCATTGCATCAGTGAACGCGATGTCAAGGGTCTGCACCTTCCACTTGCTGAATGGGACATTACACCTCCCCGCTCATGACCCCTCCGGCGGACCTTCCCATTCTTGAGAATCATCTTCTCTGTAGCTCTGTAATTTCTGATATTTTCCTCTGAATATCGGGTATTCGCTTCCTCCTTTTGTGGTATAAAGATTGTAACCATAACTTCAACATAACCAACGGAATGCGGAGTTTGATGCAACTCAATTGGGGTGATGAGTGCGCTTTGTTGATGAATACAGGAGTGAGGCGGCCGCCCGCCGCTATTCGGAAAGGATCCGGGACGTGACAACTCGCCCCTGGACGATCATGGAGATCTGCGGGGGGCAGACTCACACCATCGTGAAGTATGGGCTGGAGGAGCTTCTCCCCAAAGAAATTACACTTGTCCATGGCCCGGGATGTCCGGTCTGTGTGACGCCGCTGGAGATCATCGACAAGGCGATCGCGATCGCTTCCATGCCCGGTGTAATCTTGGCGTCATTTGGGGATATGTTGCGGGTCCCCGGCTCGTCGAAAGATCTCCTCTCCGTAAGGGCAGAAGGGGGCAGCGTACGCATGGTCTATTCACCCCTCGATGCTCTTACGATTGCAAAGCAGAATCCTGACAAAAAAGTTGTATTTTTTGGTGTCGGTTTTGAGACGACGGCGCCGGCCAACGCCATGGCGGTATCGCAAGCCCGGCGGCTTGGTCTCAGAAATTTTTCCCTTCTGTGTTCCCATGTGCTCGTGCCACCGGCGATGGAAGCGATTCTTTCGGCTCCCGGGACACGCGTTCAGGGTTTTCTTGCCGCCGGTCATGTCTGCACCGTGATGGGATACGAAGAATATTTCCCCCTGGCCAAAAAGTACCAGGTGCCGATTGTCGTGACAGGATTCGAGCCGGTCGATATTCTGCAGGGGGTGTATATGACGGTGAAGCAGTTGGAAGAAGGACGGTCAGATGTGGAGAACCAGTATGCCCGCTCAGTCCGGCGGGAGGGAAACACCCTCGCCCGCAAACTTCTTGCCGAAGTGTTCGAGGTAACGGATCGCGCCTGGCGCGGCCTGGGTGTGATTCCATCGAGCGGGTATAAACTCAGCAAGGCGTATGCCGCATTCGATGCGGAGCGAATATTTGATATTGAAGAAATTCGGGCGGTGGAGTCGCCCCTGTGCATCGCCGGACAGGTCCTTCAGGGTTTGAAGAGGCCGCATGACTGTCCGGCTTTCGGCCTGCAATGCACGCCCGAGAAGCCGCTTGGAGCGCCGATGGTTTCTTCGGAGGGGGCCTGTGCCGCGTACTTTCATTATCGCATTCCAGCGAAGGATATTGCATGATGACTTCCCGAGAACGGGTCCGCATCGCGATGGACGGCGGCATCCCTGACCGTGTGCCGCTGATGTGCCAGATGAGCATCGGGCACATGCTTCTCCAATTGGGTGCGGTGCCGTTGGATTTCTGGCATGACGTCCATGTCTTTGCTGACGGACTGGTGAAGCTTCGCGCCATCTATGGGTTTGATGGAATCCTGGTCAGTCTCCACGGCCACGACCCGGAGTGGCGGGTGGGAATCCGTTCAAGGGAGCCGAGCCCCGAAGGAGAGATTGTGACCTGGGCAAACGGTGAGAAATTCCTGTACCGATTGGATGACCTGCCGCAATCGTTGATCCGGGAGGCCAAACCTCCCGTTGAAGAATTCAAGATGAGTAATCTTCCGGCCACACTTCCCTACATCCCCGTTTCGGGCGGGCTCCGGTTTGCCATTCACCCGGGGCACACATTTGATATTTTTGATCTCGTCCGCGAGAAAGCGGGCGAGGATGTTTCGATGCATGGAGAAATTACCTCGCCGTTCGATTATTTGCTTGATCTCTTCGGATACGAAGAGGCATTAATGGCTCTTTTAACCGACACGGAGAAATGTCAGGGGATTTTGGACCATTTTGCGGTGCTTGTGGAGGATCTTGCGATCCGGATGTGTGCCACCGGTGTGGATGCCATCAAGGTTTCCTCTCCTTTTGCCGGATCGGGGTTTCTTTCCCCGGAGCAATATCGCGAGTTTGTGCTTCCGCATGAGGGCAGGATCGCCCGGTCGGTTCGGGCACAGGGAGTTCATATCTATACCCATACGTGCGGAGCGATCTCCGACCGGCTGGAAGCGATGCTCGAAGCAGGTGTGAGCGGCATTGAATGTCTCGACCCGCCGCCGCTCGGAAATGTCGAGCTGGCGGATGCCTTCCATCGTTTCAACCATCGGGCTTTCATCAAGGGTAATATCGATTCGGTTCACACACTCTTGATGGGAACAAACGAGAAAATCCTGAGCGATGCGCATGAGCGAATCAGCATCGGAAAACAGGCAGGGGGTTTCATCCTGAGCACGGCGTGTTCTGTAGCTCCACCCGTCAAAAGAGAAAAACTCCTGCTTTTGAAAGAGGCCGTGGAGAAATGGGGCCATTACGATCACAAGACCTGACAAGTTTTACGCAGACAATGCAGGGAAAGCTCGGCAAGACCTGACAGGTTTCACACCGACAATCGAGGGAAAACCTGTCAGGTCTGCTTAGGCGTACGGAACGCAATGGATGTATTTAACCCCTTCAGGGTTCCTCTTCGAGGTTTGTGCTGTTGGTCGGGACGTTGTCCCGACCTGACATATCTGACGCTTTCAGCGTCAGGCTGCTAGTCGATGTTCCCGAAGGGGACGCATGTTTGGGCCGAGGGCATCGTCCCCGACTTGGAAACAAATCGCATATCATAAACCCTGTCACGAAGTGATCGAGTTTGTGTAAAAACCC
>DKJQ01000309.1:0-318 GCA_002454845.1 Ignavibacteria bacterium UBA6688 | reverse complement strand
AGAAACGAGATTCCTCCTCCCCTCGGTCGTCGGAATGACACTTTTCACGCAGGCTCGATGGCTTCGCCAAAAGGGTGACATATTCGATCCGGAATGACATCGAAGGCAAGACCTGACAGGTTTCACACCAACAATCGAGGGAAAACCTGTCAGGTCTGCTTAGGCGTACGGAACGCAATGGATGTATTTAACCCTTTCAGGGTTCCTCTTCGAGGTTTGTGCTGTTGGTCGGGACGTTGTCCCGACCTAACATATCTGACGCTTTCAGCGTCAGGCTTCTAGAGACTCGGACGAAAACCTATAACTTGCCACAAAGTC
>DKJQ01000271.1 GCA_002454845.1 Ignavibacteria bacterium UBA6688 | reverse complement strand
GTGAGATGACTACGCTTGTCCATGGGGATAGGAAGCCGGGAGAGCACAGTGTTCAATGGGATGCAACAGGTTATCCGAGCGGCGTCTATTTCTTCCGCTTGCTGGCGGATGGTTTTGTGGATACCAGGAAGCTCGTGCTGTTGAAATAGACGGCGGGTCGGTCGCTGTTTGTTCCGAAGGGACGTTGATACAAGAGACCTTTTTATAGGGACGTTTCGGATGAAACAGTTATTGTCGGTTCTCATGTTCCTGTCGTGTTCTCTTGCTGCCGGCAAGACGGAAGAACAGCGTATTAAGAGTCCCGACGGGTCACTGGAAGTTGTTTTGAGTCTCAACAAGGCAGGAACGCCGGAGTTTCGCATTCTCCTGAAGGGGGACTTGGTGATGGAAGGGAACCGGCTGGGATTGGTCAGGGAGGATGCGGACTTCTCCAAAGATCTGCAACTCACGTCGGTTTCAGGCGGAGAAACGGTGGAAGATCGGTATACCATGCTTCACGGAAAGAAGCGCCATGCGCTCTATCGGGCGAACAAAAAGATCTTTCACTTCAAGAATCGTAACGGCACAGAACTTGATATAATGTTTCAGATTTCCGATGATGGGGTCGCATTTCGGTACTTCTTTCCCGGCAGTGCAGCGGACGGCGTGAAACACATTTCCGGGGAACTGACCAGCTTCAATGTCCCTGAAGGAACGCGGACCTGGATTCAACCCATCGCCGAGGCGAAATCGGGATGGAATGCCACCAATCCTTCGTATGAAGAGCATTACTATCATGATGTTGCAGTCTCAGTGTTGCCCGACAGCAAGCCGGGATGGGCGTTCCCCGCGCTCTTTCGGTCGGGCAACCATTGGATTGCGCTCTCGGAGACGGCGCCGGACCGCAATTATTGCGGCAGCCGCTTACTGCATGACAGCAGCAGTTCGACGTTCAGGATCGGCTTTCCGATGGATGCTGAGCGAATGCCCGGTGGGGCACTCAAACCCAAATCCTCCTTACCGTGGGTCACGCCGTGGCGCATTGTCGCCGTGAGCGACAATCTTGGAACATTGGTGGAATCCACGCTCGGAACGGATCTGGCGAAACCGTCGGTTTTGTCTGACGTTTCGTTTGTCAAGCCGGGTCGGTCTTCGTGGAGCTGGGTGTTGTTGAAGGATGATTCGACGATTGCTCCTGTTCAGAAGAAGTTCATTGATTACGCATCCGGGATGGGATGGGAATATTGCCTCATTGATGCCTTTTGGGACGACAAGATCGGTTACGAGACATTAGGGGAATTGTGTGGCTATGCAGCGTCCAAAAACGTCGGAGTAATCGTGTGGTATAACTCTGCGGGAAGCTGGAACACAACGCCCCTTACTCCGCGCGATAAGATGCTGACGAGAGAATCCCGTGAAGCGGAATTCGGAAGACTTGTATCGCTCGGCGTGAAAGGGGTGAAGGTCGATTTCTTCGGCGGCGATGGTCAATCCGTCATGACATACTATCAGGATATATTTGAAGACGCAGCGCGGTACGGGTTACTGGTCAATTGTCACGGTTCAACAGTGGCGCGGGGATGGCAGAGGACATACCCGAACCTGCTGACCATGGAAGCAATCAAGGGATTTGAATTCGTGACCTTCGACCAAACAAACGCCGATAAGCAAGCGAGTCACTGCACCGTGATTCCGTTCACGCGCAATCTCTTCGACCCGATGGATTTTACGCCGGTCTGTTTCAGCGAAGTCCCGAACATCAACAGAACAACGACCAATAGTTTTGAACTGGCTTTGGCCGTGTTGTTTCTCTCCGGACTTCAGCATTATGCAGAAGTTCCGGAAGGAATGGCGAACGTTCCTGGAGAGGTCCGGCAGGTTTTACGGGAGATTCCTGTGTTGTGGGATGATTCCCGGTTTCTTGACGGTTATCCCGGGCGCTATGCCGTCATCGCCAGGAAAAAAGAGAAGAGCTGGTACATCGCGGGAATCAATGGTGAACTACGGGAAAGAGTCGTGTCAATTCCTCCAGACTTTTTCAGCAATGCGGAGGGAACGATCCTCATTACGAGCGGTCCCGATAACCGTTCATGGGAGGTCAGTCGAACTGGCGTGCGTATGGAACGGGCTTTGGACATTCTGCTGAAGCCGAACGATGGTTTTCTCATTCACATAAAGGTGAACTAAATGATGTTGCAACAGGCGAAACAACCGAAAATATATTGGAGAAGTATGAAGGGCTTGGTTCTCCCTCTGATGCTGTGCACGCTCATTCCACGTTTCCCGCTGAACGCCCAGACCGCTGAAATCGTCGTGCATGGAGACAGTCTTCGGCAGGTCATAAAGGGCTTCGGGGCGGCAAACATTCTCCTCTGGAGGCCCCAGATGACGGCGAATGAGATACAAACAGCGTTTGGAACCGGACCGGGTGAGATCGGGTTCAGTCTCCTTCGTCTTCGTATCCCCCCCGACAGCGGCGGATTTGCGGTCAACGTCGCAAACGCCCAAGCCGCTTATGCGATGGGCGCAACACTTTTTGCATCACCCTGGTCGCCTCCGGCCTCCATGAAGACCAATAACAATACCACCGGAGGGAGACTTCGCGAAGACTCCTATGCCGCCTATGCCGCGCATTTGAAATCCTTTGTTGATTTCATGGCAAGCAACGGCGTGCCGTTATACGCTGTGTCAGTTCAGAACGAGCCGGATATTCAAGTTAATTATGAATCTTGCGATTGGAATGCGGTCGAAATGGTGAAATTTATAGGAGAACATGGAAACTCGGTTGGAACGAAACTCATCGCGCCGGAATCGTTTCAATTCATCCCGACCATTGCGAACGCCATACTCAATGATTCAGCAGCGACGGCAAACGTCGACATTATCGGAGGGCACATCTATGGAGGGGGTCGGTCGCCGTATCCCCTTGCCGCTGAGAAAGGGAAAGAGTTGTGGATGACCGAGTATTTGATCAATAGCCCGGGGAGCGGCCCCGACATGGACACATCCCTGAAGGGCGCCATCGCAACTGCCACGAGCATCCATGACGTGATGAACGCCGGGATGAACGCATACATCTGGTGGTACATCGTGAGGTACTATGGCCCGATCGCTGATGGTGAGAGAGCGGACCCGAAAGGAAGTGTAACCAAAAAGGGATACGTCATGTCCCAGTATGCGCGATTTGTCCGTCCCGGTTTTGTGCGGGTTTTTGTTCAGATTCCGAGGACTCCGTTACCTGTTTATGTCACCGCCTATATAAGCAGCTCGAAAGTGGTCATTGTCGCTCTCAATTCAGGCTCATCATCGCTTGATCAGCCAATCAGAATACAGAACCTCCCCGGTACAATAACAGCTTTGACACCCTATGTCACTTCCAAGACGAAGAACTGTGAACCGGGAAGCGCCATCACAGTGACCAACGGGAGTTTTACTGCGACTCTGGCCGATTCGAGCATCACAACGTTTGTGGCCGATGTGGTTTCCGGTATCGATGAGGGTTCTGCAGTTCCGGAAACATTCAAGCTTTCTCAAAACTATCCCAATCCCTTCAACCCGGTCACGGTGATTCAGTATGAGGTGCCTGTTGCCAGCCGCGTATCGCTTAGCATTTTTGACCTTCTCGGCCGAAAGGTGGCAACACTGATCCAGGGAGAAGTACAGGCGGGGTACCACAAGACCGAATGGCATGCACAGTCCGCAGCGTCCGGTGTGTATCTGTATCGTCTTGAGGCGAGTCCAAGAGGGAATTCCGGGATGAACATTGTTGAAACACGAACCATGGTGCTCATACGATAAAGGAAAGGATGGTGGCCATGATCCGGACAACGAGTCGACAAGGTCTTTGGGGATGGACACGGGTGATGACGTGCTGCATGCTGACCTGCCCGGTCATGATGGCTGGATACAGTTATGCGGAAGCGCAGGACATCCCTCATTTAAAAAAACAGGGGACTGCCACGCAACTCATCGTCCATGGCAAGCCATTCCTGATTCTCGGCGGAGAACTTGGCAACTCAACGGCATCAAGTCTCGAATATCTGCGACCGCATTGGAAGAAACTCCAGGAAGCGCATATCAACACCATCCTCGCGCCGGTCTATTGGGAGTTGGTGGAACCCGGGGAAGGCAGATTTGATTTTTCCCATGTGGACGAACTGATTCTAGACGCCCGGAAACACAACATCAAGTTGGTGCTGCTCTGGTTCGGGTCGTGGAAGAACAGCATGTCGTGCTACGCGCCCGCATGGGTAAAGAAGGATTTTGAGCGGTTTCCACGGGCGCAGGACAAGAACGGGAAAGGCATGGAGATTACGACAGCCTTCAGCCGGAACAACCTGGAAGCCGATAAGAAAGCGTTCGTCGAGCTTATGAGGCATCTCCGAAGCGTGGATGGTCGGGAGCAGACCGTGATCATGGTGCAAGTCGAGAATGAAATCGGCATGATTCCGGAGGCAAGAGATTATCACGGTGAGGCGACAAAGCTGTTTCATTCGGGAGTCCCCGCCGAGTTGATGAACTATCTTCAGAAACACAGAGGCGGGCTGCAGCTTGAGTTCAGCGCTGTCTGGCAGAAACAAGGCTTCAAGACATTCGGTACATGGGAGGAAGTGTTCGGCAAGGGCCTCCATACCGATGAAATCTTCATGGCGTGGCATTACGCGAGGTATGTTGAGGAGATTACCGCAGCCGGCAAGAGGGAATATAAACTGCCGATGTTTGTGAATGCCGCGTTGATCCGGGAGGGATTTCGCCCAGGTCAGTACCCAAGCGCCGGGCCGCTTCCGCATCTCATGGATATCTGGAAGGGGGGAGCCCCCTCCATCGACTTCCTTGCGCCCGACATTTACCACGGCAGCTTTGTAGAATGGAGTGACAAGTTCCGTCGGGAGGATAATCCGTTGTTTATTCCTGAGGCGGGACTCTCTCATCGGTCTGCCGCCGACGCGTTCTACGCCATCGGTCAACACGATGCCATTGGCTTTTGTCCCTTCGCGATCGAGTCGATGGACCCATCGGGCCACCGGCTCACGAGGGCGTACGACTTGTTGACCCAGTTGACGCCTCTCATTTTGGAAAAGCAGGGAAAAGGAATGACGGCCGGGATCTCGGCCGAACGCAGCCGACCCGAAACGAAGGTGAAGTTCGGTGAGTACGAGATGACGGCGTTGTTCGAACCGCTCGACCGGTGGTCTGCACCAGTAGCCGATACGACCGCGCGCGGGGGAGGCATCATTATTCAACTGGGCGCCGATGAATAC
>DKJQ01000049.1:4891-5084 GCA_002454845.1 Ignavibacteria bacterium UBA6688 | reverse complement strand
TCAGCGGCGGACAGACTCGCCAGACTCCATGGCGAGCAAGCCCGCCAGACTCCATGGCGAGCAAGCCCGCCAGACCCCGTGGCGGGCAAGCCGATCCTGGATGCCAGGGCAATGAGACCCTGAAAGGGTCCAACATGAATAACACCGGACCAATAGGGCGAGGGAACCCCAGAGGGGTTCAACAACAAAGGCT
>DKJQ01000049.1:0-4796 GCA_002454845.1 Ignavibacteria bacterium UBA6688 | reverse complement strand
GACCCGAAGAGTGGGGAAATACTCGAAAGGATCGACACCGATGAAATTTCATACGGAGTACCTCTGGTTTAATACCAAGAAACATCGGGAGTATGTCAACATCACGGGGGAAGTGGAGAGCATCCTTCATAAAAGCGGGATCAAGGAGGGCATGATCCTCGTTTCCGCCATGCACATCACCGCCTCGGTCTATATCAACGACGCGGAGCAAGGTCTTCTGGAGGATATCGACAGTTGGCTTGAGACGCTGGCACCGTTCAATGCGAAGTACCATCACCATCGGACCGGTGAGACGAACGGCGATGCTCATCTCAAGAGTCTCCTGATGCATCATGAAGTAGTGATCCCCGTGACGGAGGGCAAGCTCGACTTCGGCCCCTGGCAACAAGTGTACTACGCCGAGTTTGACGGCCAGAGGAAGAAACGGGTCATCGTGAAGGTGATGGGGGAGTGAAGCGCCTATCGGAAGAGAAACTCAGTTCGGGAATTATGACTCTCACCCATGTAGCGGAATATCTGGTGTTCAAGGTTGCGTCAGGGATCGTACAACTCCTACCGCTTCGTGTCGTCCAAGGGACAGGGGCGGCATTGGGGGAGTTCATGTACGGCACGTTCGGACTCCGTAAGGCAGTGACCTTGGAAAACCTCGGGTATGCTTTTCCGGGAAAGTCCCCTGAGGAACTCGATCGGATCGCGCGCGCCTCATTCCGTTCGGTCGGGACGGCTTTTTTTGAATTGCTCTGGTTTCCACGGCTGACGGAAACTTCCCTCAGGTCTCTGTTTGTGTATGAAAACCCGGAGCTGGTTCACGACCTCCTTGCGCGGGGGAAGGGAGTCATTGTAGTTGCAGCTCATTTCGGGAACTGGGAGCTGACGGCGCTTGCGTTTTCCGTCTATGCAGGGATGCCGCTGAACGTGATCGCGAAAACACAGTCGAACAAACTTGTGAACGCCTCGATTGCAAAAAGCAGGACCCGATTTGGGAACGTTCTCATTCCCATGGGGATTTCCGTCCGGGACATTATTCGCGCCCTTGAGCAGGGGAAAGCTGTGGGAATTCTCCCGGATCAAACTGCCCCGAAGGAAAGCATCCAGATAGATTTTTTTGGTCGACCCGTCCCGACCCACCAGGGTCCTGCCGTGTTCAGTTTGAAGATGGGAGCGCCACTCCTCGTCACGTTCCCGGCTCGCCAGGCCAATGGATCCTACAAAGGACGCTTCGTTCAGATCCGGACCGACGATCTGGCCGACTATTCGGAAGAGAATATCGTTGAATTGACAAAGCGCCATGTCAAAGCTACCGAAGACGCGATTCGGGCGAATCCCGACCAGTGGATGTGGATGCACAGGCGGTGGAAACATGCGACACCGAAGGCGGAACCGGCGGAAGAGAGAGTGAAGGGATGAGGACGATCGGGAACATCCTGGTCATTCAAACTGCGTTCATCGGCGATGCCATCCTCACGTTGCCACTGGTCCGGGGACTGAAGGAGTACTTCCCCCATGCCAACATCGACATACTTGTAACGCCCCGCGCTCAAGACCTTTTCAAGGATCATCCGGATATCCACGAGGCGATTCCGTTCGATAAGAGGGGGAGGGATAAAGGTTTTGCCGGATTGCGGAAGATGGTACGGATGCTTCGCGGACGACGCTATGACCTGGCTTTTGTCCCGCATCGATCGCTCCGGAGTGCTCTGGCTTCATGGTTGGCCCGCATACCGTTGAGGATTGGTTTTGACCGGAGCGCGGGCAGGTTTCTGTTTACAAAGTCAGTTCGGTATGGAAAGGATCTCCATGAGATTGACCGCAACCTGACGCTTCTGGAAGGTATTGGAATCAAAGACCACCCCAGGACGCTTCCACGCCTCTATCCTTCCGGCGAGGATGCCAAAGTAGTCGACAAATTGCTCTTCGAACTGGAGATTGGTAACGTTCAACGGCTTATTGCCCTTGCCCCGGGAACGGTCTGGAACACGAAACGATGGCTGAAGGAACGATTTGCCTCGCTTGCGGTGAACCTGGATGGCGAGGGGTACGAAATTCTTCTTGTTGGGGGGATGGAGGATCGGGAGCTTTGTTCCGAGGTATGTGCGCTCAGTGGTTCGATGAAAATCCACAACACTGCCGGGAAATTGTCCCTCCTGCAATCAGCAGAATTGATCCGACGCTGCAAGCTCCTGGTGGCGAACGACAGCGCCCCTCTGCACCTTGCTGTCGGTGTGGGAACCCCGGTGGTTGCAGTGTTCGGCGCGACCGTCCCCGCATTCGGGTTTGCCCCGATGGGGCGGTTTGATTCTGTTGTGGAGATCCGCAATCTGCGGTGCAGACCGTGCTCGAGCCATGGGGGCGATCGGTGTCCCATCAAGACGTTCGAGTGCATGACAGGCATTACCCATGAACGTGTGTTCGCACGGGTTATGGGAGTGTTGGAGCGCATCAGCCCTGCATCCGCGTCGAATTGATCTTTATCCCATAAACCTGGAGTTGCCCGTGAAAACCAGAGTAGCCTTTTTTGTGGCCGTCGCCTGTTTCTTCTTGAGTTTTTCGTCGCTTCCGACCCTCTGTGCGCGATCGCAACAGGCACCAGTACAAACTCCACCAAAGGATGTGCTGACTTCCCAATCTTATTTTCTTCCGCAGTACCAGCCGGAGGAGTTGGGAAAACTGGAGTATCCATCGATCGCCGCAGATGCAAGGGGAGTTCTGTACCTTTCATACGACTATACAGGCCCGGATGGAAAGGAGGGGATCTACCTTACGAACGTTTTGAATGCGAAAACCAATACGACGATCATGGACACCAGCAGCGTCACGGGACGGCTCTCTCTCCGGTTTGCGGAAGACCTTGTATGGACGGAGCCTGTTCGGGTGAGCTCGGCGACAGGCGAAGAGTACGCATCCCGGATTGCCGTTGATGGGAACGGGACGGCCTGGGTCGTCTGGTCCGCCCGTCGGAATGGTGATTGGGAGATCTATGCCCGAACCTTCAAAGAGGGGAAACTGGGTGAGGAGATGCGACTGACGACGAATGAGGCCTACGACTTTCGTCCCCAGATTCTGGCGGGATCCGGCGGTCGCGTATGGGTCGTGTGGGAACGAGGATCGAAGGAACTCGGCATGCAAATTGTCGCAAAGTACTTCGAACGTGAAAGCTGGAGCGAAGAACTGATGATCGAGGATCGGGAGGGATATGCCTATCGCCCGTCGTTGGTAGAGTCTCCCGATGGGAACATTTGGTTTAGTTGGGATCACACACACGATGCCAATGCCGACGTCTACATCCGGCAGTTCAAGAACGGTGCACTGCGGTCTCCGATGAGAGTGACGCACCACCCTGCCATGGATAGCAAAGCGTCTCTTGCCTGGCACGATGGAAAGCTCTGGGTTGCATGGGCGACAAACCGGAGAGGAATTGATGATTGGGGAATCATTCGATACACGATGATCCGGGCATTCGATGGACAAACGTGGTACGAACCACTTGAAGGCATGCCGGGGGTTGATTTGACAAGCCAAAGCGAGACCCAATCATTTGAGTTTCCGACCACCACATTTGATCGTTTCGGACGATTGTATCTCTTCACGCGGCATGATCACGTCTTTGACGCGACCGTCTACGAGGGAGGCGCATGGCATCCGAATTGGGATCTTGACGAGCCATCGTGGGGCCTGAGAGGGCTGTATGTGCACAGCGTCTGGGTTTCAGACCGGGAATTGTGGATGGCCCGGAGGGACCGGAAATCGATCACGCTCCAGAAACTCGAGCGGATCGCACCGACGCACATACCACTGCGGCTCAGAAAGCTCGGAAGCCGGACCTCTGTTCCTGCCTTGAAACATGTCGAAAGCAAGGGGGACCGAGGACCGACGAGCCGGGGGAAATTCATGGTCTATTATGGCGACATCCATGTGCATACGGCTTATTCGGACGGATCTGGGAGTTTCGACGATGTCTTCACACTGTACCGGCACGTCTACCGACGCGATTTCATCGCGATCACGGATCACGATGCGTTGCGGTCCGGTGACAACCATTTCTCCCCCGGCGAATGGGCGTACCTGAAAGCGCTGAACGAAATCTACAACAAGCCTGGCCAGTTTGTCACACTCAACGGGTACGAATGGACGCACTCGACCTGGAGCGGAAGACAGGACAGTGCCAACCGTATCGGGCACAAGAATGTGTACTTCCGGGGGGGTGAGGAAAGCCCTTTCTTCAGTCACAAGGGACAACAAGCCCACGATCCGGAAAGCTTGTTTAAGACGTTGCACGAGGCGAGCGCGATCGCCTTTCCCCACCATCCTGCCTGGGGTGGAATGACCTGGGAGGACCACGATCCCGAAATACAGACGAACTACGAGATCATATCGATCCATGGGGCGAACGAGTCTATGGGCAACATGCCGATTCCACATCGGGGGGGCATGCCCGGAACATTTGCACAAGATGGCCTTGCCCGGGGAGCCGTGCTCGGTTTTGTAGGGGGTACTGATTCACACGGACTCTACTACCACGCGCATGAAGGTTGGCGTGAAGATCCATACAAAGGCGGGTTGACCGCCGTTCTGCTGGGGGACTCATTGACCCGTGAGAATGTGTGGGATGCGCTGAAGAACCGGCGAAATTATGCCACCGCGGGGGAGAAGCTGTATCTTGAATTCTCCGTCAACGGTGCGCCGATGGGGAGCGAGATCCGTACAACGTCGAAACCGGTCATCTCTTTCGAAGCACGATCCGACAGACTTCTCTACGCATCCATTATCAGGGATAACAAGGAGCGCTTCATTTCCGG
>DKJQ01000104.1 GCA_002454845.1 Ignavibacteria bacterium UBA6688 | reverse complement strand
ATGCTGAGTGTATGTTTTCCCACGATACGCTGTTGGACGCGCCCCCGCTTCTTTTGTTCATCCCATTCGTAGCTTTGATCCTTCCCGTCTATGGAGAACCGTACCCCGTTCGGACAGTCGAACGCGATATCGCACAGCCCGAAACCGTTGACCTCAATCTCAACCCGGTCCGCTTGTGCGCTAACACTCAGCACCTCTGCATTCACCAATTCACTAAAGCACATTCCCGATGCCGGTTGGTCGCCATACGTGATTTCGATAGTGTGTTGCCCGCCATCATAAACGGTCGCCGGGAGTTTCAGGCACCCCCTCAGCGGCGAGCCGTCGAGCCGGATGTCGTGAAGGTGCGGGCCGCCGTTGACGATGGCGATGTCGAACGTTGTCCTCCGGTCCTTCAATCCGGAAAACCGGACAGTTCCGAGCGGAAGTGCGAGCGGAACGATCGTGATCCCCCCGGTGTCAAACTCGAGTCCGATGATACCCTCAAGTATCGACCGGTACCAGCCGGTGACGCAGTTCAGGTTGGAGACCGATCCGTGCTTCAGCCACCGGTCCGGATGATCAGCCTCAAAGCCCTCCAGCGACAGGAACTCGGGACAGTATCCTAACGCTTCAAGGGTTTCCTCCACCCCTTTCAACCAGCGCAGGATGGCATCGACCCGTCCCGATCTCCTGAAGAGCATGAGCGGATAGATGTCCCAATGCGGGTACCAGGAATTCATGACCGGTTCGCTGGCTCTCCGCGAATCCCATGCAGGGACCATCCGAAATCCGTACTCCGTCAGCATCGACTGTTCGATGAACGCCGCAGCCTGCTCCTCTTTTCCACGAAGCAGTCTCCTTCCGGGCGGCGTCTGTAGAAACAAAAGCGAGAACATGGGGAAGGTCCGGTTTTTCTCTCCCGTTCTGATGTCGATGGAATCGATCAGGAAGTGTTTTTCACGATCCCAGAACGTTTGAAGAAATCCCGATTGAATTTTCTCCGCGATCTTCCCGCACCGGGTCGCGACCTCGGCATCCTCCAACGAAAGCGAGATGCATTCGAGCGTGCGCGAGTAGCTATAGAATGCGGCAACTTCCATCGCCACGGCGCTTTGTTCCGTCCGGCCGAATTGCGACGGCAAATCGGGGTAGAAGCCGATGTTGGCAAAATTCCCTCTCCCGTCGAGCTTCGCCTCCACTTCATTGAAGTGGCGGAGCGCGAACGGGTACACCTCGCGGAGAACTTTGCGGTCATCCGACTGAACTGCGTAGTCCAATGTAAGGAGTGTATGGAGGAACTCGAGCCCACCCTTCGGCGGAGTATCGAGCGGCTCCAGCGAGCGGGTCCAGCGTCCCGGAATGGAGCCGTCGATATCACGGTGGTGGTTGATGAAGTCCGCGATCCTCTGCATCCCCTCAAAATCCCCCCACCGGCTCATTTCGCGGGCCGTGACCAGGTTGTCCCATGCCCAGATGAAGTAGTAAGCGCCCGGACACGCGCGGGTCATTCCGTAGTCGGCCACCTTGCACGATTCGACCAGGCCGGGAACGGTACTGACGAACTCCCTGACGTGTTGATACGCCTCCATCCCGAGAACCGGTGAACCCGACCGGACTGTGTCATAGCGCTGACGGTTCCGGATAAGGTTTGCGTCTTGCGGCAACCCGGACTTGACCTGCTCCGGCGCATCGCCGAACTGAACAATGAATTGGGCCGGCTGTTTTCCTTTCTGCAGTGTCGCCTCAAAAAACGCAGTCGTGCCGTTCACCTCCAGCGTGAATCCGTCGCCACCGAGCCGGCAAAAGACCTCTGCGTCGTAGATCGGGATCGGCTCATCCCGCAACTCGGGCCTGACATCTTCAAGTGTTGCCAATCCCGACCGGCACCGCCGGGTAAAAAGCTTCCTCCGCATTGGCTCCGGGATGAGGAAATCCCCTGCATACGGGCCCGTTTTGCGAAGCCATTCGTTCGAGAGAATCAAATCCCTGAAGGAGAGAAAGAGGCTGTTCTCTTTCTTCCGTGGTGAGCTCCACGTCCGCGTCCCGCGCACATCGGACAATAATGCGTTGAGATTGAAGCGAATGCGGAACCGGGCGGGGGCTGTGGAGTGAATTTCGATGCCGATCGTAATCGAGCGCTGGAGCGCTTCGATATCGATGAGGAGTGATCCCTCCGGCAACTTGTGAACGCAACGCGCACCTGCCGGATACCATCGGATGTCTTCAAAGGAGACCGGAGTCCATGACTCCATTGCGTCCTGAACAAAGAAACTGAGAACCCCCTCATCTTCCACTCCCCGAAAGATCCTCGAATTGCGGCTCACCGGTTGTTTGCCGTGGTAGCCGATCTCTTCGATCCCGCCGGTCCGCGCTGAGATCAGGGCGTTGACGCGATCGTCGGAGATCCAGGCGGACCGGTCGGCGAATGTGGTAAGATGAAGAATGCGCCTGTTCAAGATGTTGGCCACGAATTACACGAATTGTACTTGAAGTCTTCTTAAAAGCCTTGATTTGTTTGCCACAAAAATGCACAGAAAGCACAAAAAGACCGAAAGAACTCTTGGCATTCACAATTGACAGTTGCTGTCGCAACTCAGATCTGTCTAGCGCAGTTCCGATAAGTAACGTGCTAACGCACGTATTGTTGTACGCCTCCGGCTGTGG
>DKJQ01000141.1 GCA_002454845.1 Ignavibacteria bacterium UBA6688 | reverse complement strand
TCCCTCGCAAGGATCGTGTCGGGAGACGGGGCGATCCGGAAAAACGATGCAGTGTTCACGATCGTTACCAGATAGGAATCCAAAACCGCGGGTTTTGTCCCTGCCTTGCTTTTCACCCCCCGCTTCACTATTTTATGCAAACCACGAATGAGACCACCGCTGAAACTACCACTTTCATGGAGCAGGCTGTAGCCGTCGAGGAGTCGCGCACCACAGGCACTGCCGGATTAATACCCGCTGCCCCGACGTCTCCTCCCCGACAAGCCGCTCCCGCATCAGAATCCGCAAAGCAGTACGCCCGAATCAAGCTCGTCCTTGCAGTTTTCACCACTCTTTTCTTTTTTCTCGTGACTATTGTTCTCGTTGCCACGGGGTTGACAACGGCCATTGAAGAATTCGCCCGCGGAATCGCCGGCAACGACTACCTCGTCCTGCTCCTGTTTGTTGGAGCCCTCTGGCTTCTCGAAGGGATCCTCACGTTTCCGTTGAGCTATTATTCCGGGTACTCTCTCGAGCATCGGTACGGTCTTTCCAATCAAACGAGGGGAGTGTGGGTCCGTGAAGGAATCAAAGGCGTACTTGTCGGGGCAGCCCTGATGATGCCCCTCGTGCTCGTAGTTTTCTATTGGATCAGGACATACGGCGCGCTGTGGTGGCTCCCGGTCGGGGCGACGCTCTTCTTGTTCTCTGTGATCCTCGCGCGCCTTGCCCCCCTTCTGATCTTTCCATTGTTTTATAAGTTCAAGCCGTTGGAGGAGGGGGGCTTGAAGACGACCATCCTTGCTCTTTGCGGGAAGATCGGCATGCCGGTGGAGGGGGTGTTTGTTTTCGATATGAGCCGGAACACGAAGAAGGCCAACGCGGCATTTACAGGGATCGGAAAATCCAGGCGGATTATCCTGGGGGACACCCTCGTGGCGAACTTCACGGACGAGGAAATTGAAACCGTTTTCGCGCACGAACTGGGGCATTACAAGCTCCGGCACGTGTGGGTGATGATGGCGTTCAGCACCGTGAGCAGTTTTCTCGGTCTGTATGCGACAGCGCTGGTCTATGACACAAGTCTCGGATGGTTCGGGTTCAGCACACCGGATGAGATTGCCGCGCTCCCTCTGCTGGGATTATGGCTGGGGGTCTATTCGCTGATGACCAATCCGCTTTCGAACATGCTTTCCCGCGCCCATGAATACGCCGCCGACCGCTTCGCGGTGCAACTCAGCGGGAAAACCCGGGCGTTTCAAAATGCACTCACGAAGCTGGCGACGGTGAATCTTGCCGACCCTTCGCCCCACCCGCTCGTGGAGTTTCTGTTTCACAGTCACCCCTCGATCGAAAAACGTATTCGGGCGGTAGAGGGGAAGTGACCGTTGGAACGTGGCGTTGAGGACAGACCATGATTGGTACGTTGCTGAAATTCGCTGTGATCGCCCTGGTCACCATCCCGGTGGCTTTGCTGGAAATTGTGCTTTCATTTGTAGACCGGAGTGGGGCCTCCTTCCATGCTGTGGGGCGGTTCTGGTCATGGATGATCCTCCGGCTGTACGGGATCCGGGTCTCCGTCGAGGGAAAGGAGCATCTCAATCCATCCGAGAGCTATATTTATGTCTCCAATCATGCGAGCATGTTCGATATTCCCGCAGTGCTGGTCGGCATACCGGACCAGATTCGAATTGTCCTGAAAAAGGAACTGACCAGGATCCCCTTTTTCGGATGGGCGATGGCGCTCGGACCCTATATCGTCATCGACCGATTCCATGCGAAGGATGCGGCCAGGAGCTTGGACCAGGCGGCGGTGCGCATGCGAAACGGCGCCTCCGTTCTTCTCTTTGCTGAAGGGACCCGGACGCTGGACGGAAAGCTCCAGCCCTTCAAACGCGGCGCCTTTGCCCTTGCGTCGAAATCCGGTGTTCCCATCATCCCGGTCGCGATCAATAATACCTTCCGGATCCTCCCCAAGGGTTCCAGGATCGTCAGGCCGGCCCACATCACCCTGGTGCTCGGCCGACCGATCCCCACACAAGGGATCTCGGGGAAGCAGGCGGAGATGAAGCTCATGGAGGAAGTCCATCAAGCCATTGCAGAGAACTATGTCGATCAATCGTGAGGTGGAACCATGTCGGTGACGGTCAGGGATGTTGAGCATATTGCCAAACTCGCCCGGCTCGAGTTCACTGGTGAGGAAAAGCAGGAATTTACACACCAGCTGAACGAGATCCTTGCCTATGTGGAGCAATTGAACAAGCTGGAGACGGATGGCGTCGAACCGCTCGCGCATGTTGTCGAGTTGAAAAACGTCTTCCGTGACGACGAAGTGGTCGAAGGATTGAGTGCAGAGGAAGCTTTACGCAACGCTCCCTCGAAGTCGGAACGTTTCTTTAAAGTCCCGAAAGTAATTTCCGAATAAGCTTTCGGTTCATGTTGGCAGCCGGCACGAGTCCCAAACCCTATGGAAACCACCAAGGTCATCGGCGTCATCCCCGCCCGGTATGCCTCACAGCGCCTTCCGGCAAAGCCGCT
>DKJQ01000291.1:326-4260 GCA_002454845.1 Ignavibacteria bacterium UBA6688 | reverse complement strand
TCTGACACGATGTGTTTAGGTGACAGGGTGTAATACCCGACTTGACGTTCGGCACGATATGGATTGAACCACGCGTGCAATTCCATCCCCCGTGCGTGCGCCTCCTGAAGAGCAAACTGCAATGGGTCAAAGGGAAGGATGGGGTCGCTCCCCTGCTGTCCCGTGAGCCAGTAGGACCACGGTTCGATATCCGAGGGATACATTGCATCACATTCCGATCGTACCTGAAAAATGACGGCATTGATCCCCGCCGCTTTCAGACCGTCCAGGATCGTGATGAGCTGATTCCGTTGAACTTGCGGATCTCCTCCACGCGTGGAGGGCCAATCCAGGTTCAACACCGTTGCAATCCACGCTGCACGAAACTCCCGCTTGGGGGGAACCTGGGCAGATACCTGCTGAACAAAAAGCATACCGACGACCACAATCACACGAAACCATCGCTTCATAGAGAATCCTTTATTGCTGGTATGTATCGGGTGATCTTATCGCATCAAAATCATTTTTCTCGTCTCAACAAACGATCCGGTCCTGATCTGATAATAGTAGACTCCACTCGGCAGCCCGGCGGCATCCCAACGAATCTGATGAAACCCGGGGACTTTCATCCCGTCCACGACCGTGGCTACTTCCCGTCCGAGCAGATCAAAGACTTTCAGCGTCACCCAATCTTCACTCACGACGCTGAACCCGATCACAGTGGCCGGATTGAACGGATTCGGATAATTCTGCCGCAACTGGTACTCAAGCGGACCGGGATCCGACCGATCTGCGGCTGTCGCTCCCGTTACCATCTCGATCCTGATCGCATCCGCCCGCAACACAACCCCCGCCGGGTTCTTGCCCGTATCGATCACCCTCACATTCATCGCATCACCCGCCTGGCATTCGTAGCTTCCCAACAAGACCCACCCCCCGCTTCCGGCATTCTGGTCCACAACGAGGGAGTCCGGCAATTGCGATCCAACACGGACAGTATACAGGGCTTTCGTTGCGCTGTTGACCGTCGTCGGCACAATGTACAGCAGATCGTAGGTGCCGGATCGCTTGACGGTAAACAAATAGCTTGCAGAGGCTCCGCCAGCCGATGACACGAAGGCATACCGGCTGCTCGCCCCGTAGGCTTGTGTAACACTTGTACTCCACGCACCGGCCTCCTGGTAGGAAGCCGCGGTCTCGTTGTCGATCACCTGAAAGTAGTTCCGGACATCGACCGCGAACGGGAGGGCAAACGAAGGCTCGATGGGGTCGTCGCTCACAACATACAGAGTGTCGGACCATTTGCCCATATTCATCCCTGCAAATCGCAACGGGACGCTTGTGGAAGTTCCTCCTTCAAGCACCAGGGGAAACTGAACCGGGCAGGAGAGTTCCTGAAGAGATGACGAAATGCCGGTGATCCGAAGCTGCTCCACCCCCCCGTTCGTCACCGTCAGAGTCGTTTCCACGGTATCTTCCTTCGACACCGGTCCGAAGTCCACAAAGCTCCGCTGGAGGACCAATTGGCGGTCCCGCACCAGGGAAGAAAACTTGACGACGTCAACGCCAACGCGTTTTCCCGACTGCGAGGCGCCGTCGACGACGAGTTCCACGTACGTCCCCGCTCCGGGGTCCAGTTGAAAAGCCCCAAGCGAGATCCATTCGTTTCCGGTTGGCGGCGTCCCGAAGAACACCGAATCAACCGGCAGGCCGGCTGAATAAATCAGGAAACGTAGATTTCCCGCGGGATTTGAAATGACTGGAATCTGTGCATGGATCCTGTACCGTCCGGCTTTGCTCAAGGACGGCGTCCATCGCGCACGCACCACTGATTGTTCCGAAAGGGTCGCCATGCGGGAATCGACTCCCCATGTTGTCGACGCGATGGTGGACCACGTTCCGGCCGGCTCGCTGTATCCCTGATCTTTATTGTCTACATAGATGTCATCGGGGAGGAACGGAATGCTCTCTGTGGTGAGATTCCCCATGGTGTCCGTCACCGCCACGGCGATTTTCGCGATCAGGTCTTCCCGGACCGGGTCACTCCGCCAGAGGTTCGTTCCGACCTGTGTCACCGGAACGAGTGAGTATCGTTCGTACAGATCCTTGAGGGCGACGATCGGTTTCTTCTGGAAGATCGGTTCGTCCGCTTGGATGGTGAAGGAGACAGTTTCGCCCTGACGCTCCTCTGTGATGGTGAGTTGCGGTGCCGTCGTATCGGCGCTCCCGATCCATCGCTGCATGGCCTCAACCGCACTGGCATAGCGAAAGGTGACACCTGCGTATTTTGCCTCGGAACGGTGCGCAAGGCTGTCGATTTTTTTTAGATTATCAAGGAAATCAGTCTCCGGCAGGTGTCCCCACAGGCAGGCGACCTGATCGATTCCGCGCTTCGCACGGGCAAAGATCGTATCCATCAGCGCGGCGTTGACGGAACCAATGTGCTTCGATCGCAGGTTCCATCCGCGTGCATTGCCAGGGATCCGAAAATCGTCAGGAGACGGATGCCACGGGACCCACGTGCTCGGCGAATGAGACCAATCAAATTCGTTATCGATCGGTTCGGTGGGGTCGGTCCGCTTCGAGGGCCAGTCATTGTGCATGCTGTACGGGAGAAGCTCGTCGAGGTAGCGTTGCCAGCCGCTATCCATCGCATGCCACCCGCTCCGGAACGAAACGGGGAAGACGTTCTCCTCGACCAGAAACTGGGCCAGCGTGAAGTCGAAATCGCTCCTGCACTCTTCGAAGCTCTTTGCCTGGTTCCAGTAGTACTTCCCGTCGTTGTTGTAGTCCGTCCAGGTGAATGTATGATAATGAAGCGTCAGCTCGTCGCCATACCGGCTGATCGATTCCCCGTGATATTGCTGCATAAGGTGGAGCGTCATGATGTTGGGAATCGGGACATTTTTGTTCGTCGCATACCGGAAAATATTCCCCGCCATCATCCACCACGTGAGCTTCATCGGCTGGCCGTACGAATCGACCAGTTTCGTGCGAAACGCCGGATCCATGACCTGATGACCGTTCCGGGTCGGGTCCGTAAACAGATCAGGCTTGTATGTGTTCTGGTACCGATCGACATTCATGCTTTCCCAGATTGCCGTATCAGAGCCGAGGACGAGATAAACCTTTCCCTGCCCCCTCGCCGCGGAGAATGGAAGAAGCAACGCGAGGATGATGGCCAACCGGGAGGTCGGCAGCAGGACAAAGGACCAGCGCGGGAAGCGGGAGACGCGAGGGACAACCGTTGGGGAAATGCAATGTGACGCGGCGGAACTAAACCCTGTTTGACTCATCTGAACCATGGTACCGTCCCTTCTCCCTCCCTGCCCCGCCCCGTATTCCGCTCCAGGGTGTGAGCGCGTCTCAAACGGATGGATCCTCCAAACCGTTTCTGTGGTGGACGAACTATGCTAACGGAGAAGAATCATTTTTTTCGTTTCAACGAATGTCCCGGCGCGGAGCCTGTAAAAATAGACCCCGCTTGTCAACCCCGTGGCATCCCAGGAGATCCTGTGCACACCCGGAGCCATGGTGCCGTTCGCCAAAACGGCGACTTGGCGGCCTCGGACGTCATAGACCGCGAGACTTACGCGGTCCCTCATCCTTCTCCACTCCCGACACCACCCGATCGTTGTAATAAAAATACAACCCTCCTTTTATATTTCCAAGGAATAAATCGAGGTCTCCGTCTCCGTGATATCGGCAATCCCTACTTGAGAACGATCATGCGCTTCATGATGGAAGCGTCACCGGCCGTAAGCCTGTAGAGATAAACCCCTGAAGGAAGATGGCGGGCATCAAACCTGACACTGTGCTCCCCTGCCGGCCGCGCTCCATCGACGAGAACCGCAACTTCCTGGCCGAGGATGTTCATCACCTTCAAAGAGACGAATACCTCCCTCGGAAGCGTAAAGACAATGGTCGTCGTCGGGTTGAACGGATTGGGATAGTT
>DKJQ01000291.1:0-271 GCA_002454845.1 Ignavibacteria bacterium UBA6688 | reverse complement strand
CGTCGGGTTGAACGGATTGGGAAAATTCTGTTGAAGGGTAAAACCAAGCGGCAAAGTTTCATCTCCCGGAACATCCGTGACCAGGGCTCCGGCGAAATGGACGACGGTCAATCCTGACTCCATGTCGGAGATGAGCACCCTTCCGGACTTGAAAAAAGGATACCCTCCCCACGCGCCGTGGAAATTGCCGGAGAGGTTGCCGATATACGTATTGTAATATCCAATCTCGGTTGGATTCGTGGGATTGGCGATGTCAACAATTCTCAATCCA
>DKJQ01000148.1 GCA_002454845.1 Ignavibacteria bacterium UBA6688 | reverse complement strand
GTTGTCAAATGCTTCAGGTTCAGCACATTGCTGAAGTCAGCAAAGATCTGGAAGTTGGCGTCGCCGAGCCGGAAATTCTTGCTGATCCGGATGTCCATGCCGTACTCATCCCGCCATTGGATGTTATTGCTGACGCCCGGGACAGAACCTCCCCCGACCCACGTGAAATAGAAACCGGAACTCCATGTGGCGAGAATATTGAGCCGCACATCCCCGAGAGGGTAGAACCCGCTGAGGTCCGGTCCGAACTCCTCCGGTGTGAAGAAGTCGAAGTTGGTACGGGCAAAGGGGCGAGGGATCGGTCTAGTTTGAATCGGGTTGGACCGTTCATAGTTGCGCTGGTCGACGGGATTCTGGTAATACTGTGTCCAGCCAAAGTAACCGCTGGAGGAAACCATGTAGGTATAATTGAGGAATCCCTGGAGCCAGTTCCCGCGGTTTTTCGTCAACGTGAGCTCGAACCCACGGATGTCTTCGTACGAGTTGTTCGTCGTGACCTGGTAGTTCGGCACGCTGTTGTAGCCGGTAAAGCGCACAAGCTGGGACTGGTCGCTGATGTCCTTGTAGTAGGCTGCGGTGCGGAAGAGGAACATGTCGAACAAATTGTGTTCATACCCCAGCTCGTATGCCACTGTTCTCTCAAGCGGGAGATTGGGGTCTGCGAGGCGGATGATGTCGCTGGTGGCCGTCTCATGGCGGACAAGGTAGAGGTTCTCCGGCGCCGGCAGTGCGCGGAAGTGTCCGTAGTTGAAGTACAGCTTTGCGTTTTCGGTGATCGGGAAAGCGACGTTCAGACGGGGCATCCATGTGGTAATGCGCTTTGTCGGTTCCTTTTGCAGGAGACTGTCGATGCCGAAGGAGGTTGCGCCACGGAACAGTTTCGTGTATGGATCATACACATACCACTCTCCCCCGGCGTGGGACATGGTGAAACGCAACCCGGCGTCGATGATCATCCCTTCGAATTCGAGTTTATCCTTGACATAAGCCTCGAGGCGTGTTGGATAGGTGCGCCATTTTGACGTCGAGCGGCCGGAAGGAAGGACTTCATCCAGCGATCCATAATTCACGCCGTTATCGGTGTATCCGAACTCAATGCCCCCTTTGACTTCGTTATAATTATCAAGCTGGCTGACGATGTCGAACTTCGCTATGTACGAGCGGACCATACTGCTATCCCGCGCATTGCTCATTCCGATGGCCATCCGCATCCCATCGATGCCGGTGGTGGAGTAATTTCCCGGATTCCCGATGAAACCGAATGGCGCTTCATCGAGGTAGTAGCCATTTCCAAACTTTTTGACCCGTGAGGTATCCCGCGTACGGCCTGGGTTCGTGCTGTAGTCGGAAGCAAACCGCTGCACGACGACTTCATAGAACGTCGTCGGGTTGATCACGTGCGTCAATTTCGCCCCGATGATGTTCCGGTCCACGCTGTTCGGCGCCCAGTAATCCGACGTAAACAACCGGGTGTCGATGAAGCTGACGCGATCCATCGCGTCTCCAATCGAGGCGGCGGATCCGAAGCTGCCGTAGGCCCCGTTTTGGTTTGCATCGACGGCCTCATTGCGACCGACGGTCCCCTCGATCATGAGTTTCATCCCCTTCGCAAGGTCGGAGGTGATCTTCACCGAACCGCTGTAGTCGGTGGTACCCTCGCGGGAAAGGGGGATGGCATATTGGGAATTGTCAAAACGGAAGGAGGAATAAAACCGAAGATTCCCCAGGAGTTCGGAAAGGCCCGGTACGGGTCCGCCCACGCCGACGTCGAGCGTCATATCGGGTTTCGTGATATCGAAGCTCTTGCGATGTTGCCAGAGGAACACTTGCCGGGCCGCCTCGGGGGTGAGGTCGTCGGTCGGATCGTCATTCGAGAGGAGCTTCTCGGAAATGCTGTTCCAACCCTCGAATACTTTGTATTGTGCCTGCGTCCAGGGATCCCACTTGCCGTTGGTCGTCCCCGTCCAGGCAACGTCGTTATCGAGGAACGGGCGGATCCAGTACGAATCGAAATCATTCGGCTTGATCCCGAAGTATTTCTTCGCAGGCGGACGGTAGCGCACGATCGCGCCGACGTTGTACTGGCTCCTGCTCCCCTCTTTGGTCACCACGTTGACCAGTCCCGACCGGATCTGGCCGTATTCGGCGCTGAAGCCCCCCGTTTGAATCTGAAAATCTTCCACCGCAAGCAGACTGATGCCGGTGTAGGGAGTGTTGTTCCGTTCATCCCGGAAGGTAATCCCGTTGACGACAAACGCCGTCTGATCCGATCCGCCTCCGCGGATCGTCAGCCCCTGCACGCCAGCCTGCAACCCGATGACGCTTGCTACCTGGGATATGGGGAGGTTCTCGACTTCCTTGGCGGTGATGTTGGCCCGGCTTGCAGCAACGTCCCTCTGAACGACCGGACGATTGGCCGTCACAACGACTTCCTGGGTCTCAAACGCCATCTCACCGAGAGAGAAATCAAGGTTGGTGGTTTGGCCGATGTTCACGCGCACATCGACCATGGTCGAGGGGGCGTACCCTACCATGGAGGCTTTTACTGTGTATGAACCCGGGGGGATGCTGAGGATGACATAGGAGCCGTCGATGTTTGTGGAGGCACCCAGGGTGGTTCCCTCCACGATGATGTTGGTCCCGATAAGGGCTTCCCTTGTCCGCGCGTCGATGACCTTCCCGGTAATCTTCCCGGTCTGCGCGAGGGTCATAGAACACGCGAGAGCAAGGAACAACACAACGCGGTAAGCAGACTTCATAAGAAATCTCCTGACGATGGAATTATCGATGGGGGAAGCAGGTACTGCTGGGAGAGATTTGGGGTGAACTGTTGCAGCATGAGATCCACGCCTGCAAGTCGGAAATGATGGGAAAAATAACGTGGGTGAAT
>DKJQ01000180.1 GCA_002454845.1 Ignavibacteria bacterium UBA6688 | reverse complement strand
TGAAAAGTAAAAAGTAAAATGTATGAGTGGAGCAGATTGCAGATGACGAATGGAAAAAAAAGATTGCCAACCTGAAACTTTCGACCGCCGGAGGCTTATGACGAAGGATCGCGTAAGCGATCCCCAATTCGGAGAACGGCATTGTTGGCTAAACCTTCAACCTTCAACCTTTCAACCCTCAACTTTATACTTCTGTCCGCGGAACCGGAATGACCTTAGAACGGCTTGGCTGGCATCCTTTCTTTGAAGCGCATGCGGCGCCGTTTCGGGAAGAAGGGCTCGCGGTCGCGCGGGTGGCAATACCGCATCGGGACCGGTATGTCCTGTACACCGAACAGGGCGAACTGTCGGGTGAAGTGACGGGAAAGTTCCGGTTCGAAGCGACCGGCCCGCAAGGCTACCCGACGGTCGGCGACTGGGTTATGATCACCCCGCGGGTGGATGAAGGGACAGCCTCGATCCATCACGTGCTGGAGCGGAGAAGCAAATTCTCGCGTAAAGTCCCCGGAGCAAAAACGGACGAACAGGTTCTCGCCGCGAACGTCGATACCGTATTCCTCATCAGCGGACTCGATGGCGATTTTAATCCCCGCCGCATCGAACGGTACCTCACTGTTGCATGGGAAAGCGGCGCGTCGCCGGTCATCATCCTGAATAAGAGCGACCTGTGTGAAAATGTTGAGGAGGTCCTTGGGGAAGTCGAATCCATTGCCATGGGGACTCCGATCCTGACCATGAGCGCGAAACTTCATGAGGGAATTGAACCACTTCTTGAATTTCTTCCGACGGGAAAGACAGGGGCCTTATTAGGATCCTCTGGTGTTGGCAAATCGACCTTGATCAACCTGCTTCTCGGACGCGAAATGCAACCAACGCAGGAAGTCCGGGAGACCGACAGCCGGGGGCGCCACACCACGACCCGGCGTGAGCTTGTTCTTCTCCCATCCGGCGGAATGTTAATCGACTCGCCGGGAATGCGCGAATTGCAATTGTGGGGAGGGGAGGGTCTTGCCGGAAGTTTTGAGGACATCGAAGACCTTGCAACCGGATGCCGTTTCCGCGATTGCGAACACGAAACCGAGCCCGGCTGTGCAGTCCGGGAAGCTCTCACCGACGGTTCACTGGATGCGGGGAGGTACGAAAGTTATCAAAAGCTCTTGCGCGAATTGCGGTACCTTGAGCGGAAAAGAGATCAGTGGGCCACACAGATAGAAAAAGAGCGATGGAAAAAAATTGGCCGCCTTGCTAAAGATATGCAGAAAAGAAAAGGAAAGGTTTGATGGAACGTCTTGAATGATTCAAGACAAGATTGCCCGCGAATCTACACGAACGACTTTCTGCAGCGAAGGTTTTTTCATTCTTAGTGAAGATTCGCGGAGGTTCGTGGGTAAATCTTTTCAGAAGTTTTTTTCCGATGTAAGCCGCGTCTCATAACAGCTTATTCCACATCCCTCCGCACCACGTTCCAGCAACCCGCCACAGCAATAATCGCTCCCCCGATGATTCCGAGGAGGATCGCCAGCTTCATGCGTTCGGGAGAAGTACTCACGGCATTCACGGGGAAGAGCCAGGGGTAGAATTTACCGATCCTCGCTCCCGAAGCGAACACGGCAAAGAATGTTCCCGCAACGCCAACGCCCGCGGCAAGCGCGAAGCTCTTCCACCGCATGCTGACCCACGTGTGGAAGGCAAGCAAAATCCATGATGCCAGATACACCATTATTGCCATCCGCGCCATCATCGTGAGGTTGGGGGACTCATGAAACCGGAGTTCAGGTCGGAGAACAGAAAGAAGCTTGCCCGCCCCCATCTCTCCAAGCACTAACACCACGGTACTGACGAGAATCATTCCCATCACCGTCAAGAGCTTTGCCGCATAGACACTCCACCGTGGAACCGGCTGGGCAAACAGGTGTTTCCAACTCTGTCCGGAGTGCTCGAGGCCGCTCAGGAGAGCCGTTTCCAGTGTGATGAACAAGGGGAGCATGAAGATTGCCCAAATACTCGTGACGCCGTACATCAACACTCCCCAGACATCCCTGCCCGCAAAGAACTTCGCCCGGTCGTACAGGATGAAGAACTGGAGCAGGATAACAATAAACGGAGCAATGAATACCATCCAGAGCGCAAGCGTTCGCTTGAGCTTTAACGACTCGGAAGAGAGTGCGGCAAGAAGCTGTTTCATGGTTTGCCTCCTGCAACCGGTTCAGCGGTCATTTTGAAGAATGTCTCCTCAAGGGTCGGTTGTTGCTGCGAGAGGTAAAACACTTCCAGTCCCTCGCGCACCAGGAGTGCGTTGATGGAGGCCGCGTCTTTTTGTCCATGAGCATCGACAGCGAGACGGCTGTTCTCTTCCTGGTGCACGCGCCATCCCTGTTTTGTCAGGACCTCGGCGGCGACCGAAGGGCGGTCCACTCCCAGAACCAAACGCTCGTGCTGTTGTGCATGCAATTCGGCCAGCGAGCCTTGGAAAAGCATCTTCCCCTGATGAATAATCCCGACGTGCGACGCAAGCTGTTCTACCTCACTCAGGAGGTGGCTGGAAAGAAATACGGTGATCCCGGACTGATCGGGAAGTTGTTTGATCAGCGCACGCATCTCGCGAATTCCCGCGGGATCCAGACCGTTCGTCGGTTCATCGAGGATCAGGATCTCCGGCCGGTTCAGAAGAGCAAGAGCGAGGCCGAGCCGTTGGCGCATCCCGAGCGAGTACTCACGCACCAGCCGGTGTGCCGCGTCGGTCAGTTTCACAATCTCCAGGGCGTTTCCGATGTTTTCTTTGGAACATCCAAGCAGTCTCCGCGTCACTTCCATGTTTTCAAATCCGGTCAGGTGATTGTAGAGCGACGGCGTCTCAACAAGAGCCCCCACACGGCCGAGAATGGAAAGGCGGTGGGAGGAGAGATCCTCTCCAAACAGCATGACCCGGCCACGATCCGGCTTGATCAGTCCCAGTAACATGCGGATGGTCGTGGTCTTGCCCGCCCCGTTGGGTCCCAGGAAACCGAAAACGCTTCCGGCTTCAACCTTCAGATTGATGTCGTTGACGGCAACGAGTCCGCCGAAGGAACGCGTGAGCCCGACTGTTTCCAAAACTGTGTGATTCATGAATTGGGAGCGGGAAATGGGAGATACGGCTGAGTTGCCGCAGAACCGAAGCGGGAAATGTTCCTTGAACCACCATGGTTCAACGGCTCAGTGATACGGAGTGGGGTGGAGGGAAGTTACAGCGGTACAAAAAAAAGGCGTCCTATGGTTGGGGACGCCTCTTCCTCCTTCTCCCATAACGGAAGAATGGTACAGCAAACTCTATTTATTCCATCCTAATTTGTTCCGCGCCTCGTCGGTCATCCTGGCCGGGGTCCATTCCGGCTGCCAGACGATCCGTACATCCGCAACACCCACGCCGGGAATCCTTGATACACGGTCCTTGACCTGTTGCGAGATCATCGAGCTGGCAGGGCACCCGGGGGAGGTCAGCGTCATCTTCACTCCAACCCAGTCATCGACGATCGTGATGCCGTAAATGAGTCCGAGGTCGACGATATTGACCGGTATCTCCGGATCGTAACACTCCTTGAGGGATTCAAGGATTTGATCTTCCGATAACGTGATGGCTTGCGCTTCGCTCATAGGAACCATTATGAAAGTACCACTTCCGGGAATGAGATGCAATTAGACCGACCGTGGGGTCAGCCCTTACCCCAATGACTGATTTCTGGAGAAGCCTTATCTCCTTTAATTCGAATCAGTTCGACGCCCCGGACCCGATTGACCAAGGCTGCCTGATGATCCTCATCGAGACAGAACATTCCCGTGGAAAGGGCATCGGCGGTGATGGCGAAATCAGCTATCAACGTCGTGCTGAGAGTCACGTCTCCCGGTTTCCCCGTCCGCGGGTCCAGGATATGTCCGAACGGTCTTCCGTGGATCTTGACCGTCTTCTCGTAATTTCCCGACGTCGAGATTGCTTTGTCGCGCACGCTGAAGTTTGAGACCAACTCGTATGTATTCAAGGGATTGGGGATGCCGATTTCCCAACCCTCGCACTCCGGCGGCGCGCCCAACGCGTACGCATCGCCACTATGGTTGATAAAGGCAGACTCGATTCCTTCACGCCTCAACACGTTCGCCGCGGCATCCACCGAGTAGCCGACCGCAATGCCTCCAAGGTCTACTTGCGCATCCGGGTGCAGAAGTCCCATCCGGTTTTCCTTCTCAAAGAAGATGTTTTCGAACCCCACGGCATCCATTGCAGCAAGAATTTCCTTGTCGGAGGGGGTGCGAACCGGCAGCTCCTTCTCGTTTCGAAATCCCCATAGCCGCATCAACGGTTCGATCGTGACATCGAAGGCACCGTCGGAAAGATCATGGAAATGTTTTGCCTGATGAAGGATTTCAACGACGCTTTCATCGATACAAACAGTTTCGCGTCCCCCCGAACGATTGAGCCGGCAGAGATCACTTTCCGGTTTATACAAGCTCATCAGATTGTCGCATCGCCGGATGGCCTGGAAAGCTTTCGTGACGGCATGGTTGATGTGGTTTCTACTTTCTCCATAGGCGGAAATGGTGACCGTCGTTCCCATCGTGAAGAACGCGCGCTCTATGAAGAGAGGAACACCGGTCAGAGTGCCGGACCGGAGAAATGAAGGAACCGAGGAAAGCAGGACGAATCCCGAAGCCGCCTGCGACGTCCGTTTCAAAAACTCCCGACGGGAATAGGAAGGGGAATTGTTTTTCATCACGGCAAGTGTTGCTCCTCCTGCACAGCCTCTTCGAAGTCTTCTTCCTGAATACGCTCCTGCTGAAGGGCCTTTTCCTTTCTCCAGGCACGAAAGAGATACAGCCCGAGAGAGATGAGAAGGAAGATCAGACTTCCCTGCAGGGTGAGGAAGGAAGCGATCTTGAGCCAGGCAAATTCCGGGTGCACGAACCGGACCAACCAGCTCGCCCCCTCGTTGAACAGTCCCGACAGGAACGCTGTTGCAATGAACGCGATCTTGCCCCCTCGGGAAAACGGGGCAAAGATAATGAGATGGGTGAGGAGCAGGATCACCATCGCCATCATTGGCAGATGCATGTGGGCGACTTCGAGCATCGATTGGTACGTACGCGCTGGACGGAACTCCTCCTCCGACCCGTTATAGTATTGAACAACGGAGGAAGGGGTGAGGTCCATTTTGGCAAAATAGAGAGCAAAGTTGGTGACGACAAACCCAATCATGAAGAGGAGCATGAGACCGAGCGTGAGCCTCATGAAGGGGTTGCTCTGAAATCCACCGTTCTGTAAGTATCGCACGTTCATGGCTCCTTCGGGATGGCGGTTTCGTACAGGGCGAGGATCTTGCGCACCCCCTCGGTGACACTTTGAGCGGAAAGCGTCGCCCCGACGATGTTTTGTATCCCCCGCTTCAGCCAGAGGTCGCTCTGGATGGTCTTCCCCTCAAATTGTGCGAGCCACCGTTTGGGGGGTAAATAGTCCTCCGGCTCATAAAAGGCAAGCATTTCCACCGCGGTCACATTCCCCTTTGGGTCGATGACGACCATGAACGTTTCCGGCATGGTCTTCACCACACTTGTTTCGAGAAAGGCATAGCCCAGGAGCTCCTTCCCCTTCCTGCCGATATAATACGTCACCACCTTCGACTCTACTTTGGACTTCGCCCGTGTTTGAATGCTGTCAACGAGCCGGTCGGTCAGGAAGACGGTCTTGCGGTCGATGGACGATGCACCGGGAAAATGCTGCGCCAGGGCTTCGTCCTTTGTCAGGTACACCTGACTAAATGCGGTCAACGGGGTGAGGCAGAGCAGGACTATGATGATCGTTCGTTGCATTATGGTTGACCAGGGTGGAGCGGTGAAGGGCCCTGTACTCTCAATAGAGATAATTCAAAGCCAGGTTCCATTGGGGAATGCCGTTCTTTGCTTCCGTCTTGTTGTCCCGATAATCGAACTTGAACGCCACATTCGGGTGCGGCTTGTATGTCACACCAACGGTCAACGTGCTGCGGTCGAGTGCCTTGTTTGCCGTGAAGCCTCTTGCGACGGATGCATGCGTATTGAGCCGCTCGTACTGAATAAAAGGAGCAAGGTAGTGGCTGGAGCCGGGGAGGAGGATCGGGAGAAGGTCATAGCCGGCGACCACATACCATCCGTTTATCTCGGAGCCGATGGTTTTCTTGGCGAGAGTACTGACACGGCCGGCATCGTCCACACTCAACTGGGCGTAGAGTGCCCGGAGTTCCAATCCGTACCATGCGTATTCCCCATGCACACTGAACAGTGTTGTCTGCGCGTCGAGGACGCCGAGGGAATCGGTCGCTCCCTGGCCCGACCTCCCGCTGTAGAAGCTTGCCCCAAGGTTCGTTCCCGGGATACCTGAATACTCCAGTTTTCCCGTAAGGCCGAAATTTTCAACAAGCGCGTTGGCGCCGTTCTGTCGGCCGCCGCGCACGCCGTCCGCATCAGAAAAAGCAGCGGCATTCAAACCTTCCACAATGAAGGCGCGATAATCGAGGGAGGGGAAGATCTCTCCATAGATCCCTATGCCGTTCGTCCGCCATGTGCTCGGAATGATCGAACGCTCCACCTGCGGCCTCAGCGTGCCGAAGAAGGTCGAGGGTTCGTGCTTCTCATTAATAATCCCCACCGGGGGTAACACCATGCCGGCGCGGAGGTTGAAATTCCTGGAAAACATGAGGTCGATGTATCCGAACTCCACCGACACTTCGCCCCCCTTTCCCGTGCTTGCATGCTCGAACTCCACTTCAGAATTGAAAACAATCCAGTCGTTGAACCGGAATCCGACATAGATCACGTTGCGGAGATAATCGAACTTATCCTTCCGGTTTGCGTCGAGACCGTCCTCGCGCTTTTTGTCATAGTTCTCATAGACCAACTCGCCATATCCGGCAAGGGAGACTCCAGTCTTTTTCAATTGATAGACCTTTGCGGCGGCGGGGCCCAGGCCGTGAGCGGGTTCGTACACCGTCTCGGAGACTTCTCCCAATCGCATCCGTTCAATTTCCTGGACGAGGATATCGATCTGACGCTGGATTTCCTTTAGTGTATCAGGGGGTGCTTGTCGTGCAAATGCAGGAACAGAGAGGGATAGGAATGTAGAAGAAATCAACACACAGTGAACAACGAACTTCATCGGAACCTCCCTGAGGGAATAGCGTGTTGCGGAGTAGATCAATTGTCGCGACGCCGTACCGGAAGTTCTCCTTGACAAACCTTCGCAATGTCTGTATATTCACAACGCAAGGGTCGTCACAGCGTGACGCATCTTTGATCCGAGTGCATTGCCACCATCCTTTCGCGAGGTCTTGTGTGGTGATGCACTCGTTGTTCTTTATAAAGCCAGTGAAAACTTTTCATTTGCCACAGAGACACCCCGCCCGCCTGCTGCCGCAGGCAGTCGGGCGGGCAGGACACGAAGGGTTTGGGAAAACCGGAAAACCGGAAGAGCGAGTGGCCTTCAATTTTGACAGTTGCTGTCGCAACTGTTGTGGTACGCCTCCGGCTGTTCTTTGTGCCGTCTCGACTGAGCTCGACGAAGTCTTTGTGTCCTTTGTGGCGTATTTTTTTTCTAGCTGGCCTTCGGCTGCTTGGTGCTGGAAACCGGGCAACCCGAATTGTGGATGCATGACCTGCATCCGGGGTCCATCACCGGCACCCTCGTAAGGCACCGCGGGCATCGCTCAAGGAACGGATTGTCGATCGCGTACCGGCATTGGGGACAGGTCCGTGTCTCCGTTCGTAATTTCTCTTCCAGCGAGATCATAGCAAGATCTGCGACAACAGTCCCCCCACCAGGAACGCTGCAACCCAGGTTCCTGTCCAGACAATCGATGCTTCCTTCAGACCGCGTTCCTTCAGCATCACCATCAGCGAGGCAATGCAGGGGGTGAACAACGTAATCGTCACCAGGGCAACCACCACCTGGTCGCTTGATAAGTGGAGATCGTACAATCCAGCGGCGCCGAAATCCCGCCGCACCATCCCCATCACGAACGCGGTTGCCGCTTCGCGGGGAAGCTGCAGCCAGCCGGTTGTGAGCGGGGCAAGGATGTCCTGCCACACTGTGAGCAACCCGGTTACCTGCATGATCCCCACGCCCAGCGCTCCGGCAAAGAACCAGGGGGTCGCCTCTTTCATAAAGAAGTAGGCACGGTAGGCCGTCTTGCGCACAACGTTGTCAAAGCGAGGGAACCGCATCGGCGGAAGGTCGATCAACAGCGGACTCGTTTTTCCCGGAAGGGTCCGGTGGAGAATCGTGCCGATCAGGACGAACACGGTGAAGATCGTTCCGGAATAAATGAGGATCGCCTCAAAGCCGGCCCCGGTCAACAGCGCAGCGACCACGGCCAACTGTGCCGAGCAAGGGATGGCAAACTGAAGGATGGAGGTGGAAATTGTTTTCTCACGCTCGCTTCCAAGCATGCGGGTGGTAATGGTCGCCATCGTCACACAGCCAAAGCCGAGGATCAGAGGAATAACTGCGCTCCCGTTGAGGCCGATGGTGTTGAGGCTCCGGTCCACCAATGTTGCAAGACGCGGGAGGTACCCGCTATCTTCCATAATGGCGAGGGAGAGATAAAACGCGATCACAAGAGGCAATAGGAGAAACAGGAGATAGGTGACCGTCATGGTCAACACTCCGAACTCGCCGATCAGGATTATTCCGAGCCAGGAATCTGCCGTGACGTAGCCTTCCACGACTCCCCGGATCCAGGGTTCCCAGAGTCCATTGCCGAGGGTCGTCTCTGCAAATGCGACAAGGTCCTGGGCAACGAGAGTTCCAACGAAGAGATAGATAAGATAGAGCGCTCCAAACAACATCGGAATACCGGTCCAGGGGTTCACCGCCATTCTGCCGACGGTGGTGGCGATGCGTCTCCGGACATTCCCTTCGGAAAGCACACCATTGATAATCAGGTTGACACGGTTCCGGCGCTCAATGTAAATCTCTTCGCGCTCGTGCCCTGGCTTGACACCGTGGCGCGCGGCAATGACTTCATCCCCTTCGAGAATAAGGGAGGCCTCCGCTTCAGATCCGGTAATGCTCAGCATGGCGTGCAGCTTCCGGTGCAAGGTGGGATCCTGCTCCCCCTTGTGCGCTTGTTCCAATGCAGCATCGATCTGATCGAAACCCTGCTTCGTGGTGGCGGTCGTCTGAAACACCGGAACGCCCAGGTAGCTGGAAAGGAGTTTGGTATCGATCTCAAGTCCGACCTTTTTCACCTCATCCATGAAGTTCAGAATGACAGCCACATTCTTTCCCATGTCGATGAGCTGCTGCGTCAGGAATAGATCGCGCTCCAGATGAACCGCGTCGACAATGTTCAGGAGAATATCGGCCTGCAGGACGATGTCACGCGTCACCCCTTCCTCATCGCTGAATGAGGAGATTCCATAGACTCCCGGTGTGTCGATGACCTCGTATTTCTTGTACTGACCCTGCGTCAGTTCGATGGTGGTCCCAGGGTAGTTCGAGACATCCACATAGAGGCCGGAAAGGTGGTTGAAGAAAAGAGATTTTCCTACATTGGGATTGCCAACCAGCACAACCTTGGGACTGGCCAGCGCGGTCAGATCCACGCCGAGGTGTTTATGCTTCTCAATGTGTTGATGCGCAGGCGGACCGTAGGAACCTGTTATGGGGTCATCTTGCATGTTTGAATCTCAAAGGATAGGCGAATTCGTTGTTGTGTAAGCGACAAGGATGGTTTTTGCAAGCGATACACCGATCGCAATCTCTTGTCTGTTTTTTTCAATCACCATCGTCCCCCCGGGGAGCGTTTCCAGACACTTGACCAATTCCCCTTTTAAAATGCCGAGGCGAATCAGTTGGTCTTTACTTTTCCCTTCAGGAATGTCTATTATAATGACATGGCTTCCCTTTGAAGCTTTGTGTAGGGGAATCGTGTTATCAGAAGGCATGGATATCAATATTAATAAGACTGATTTTGTCCAGTTTTAAGTCGGACTAATTTAGTCCGATTATAATGTTATGTCAAGATAAAAGTTGAAAAAAGGCCGGAAA
>DKJQ01000101.1 GCA_002454845.1 Ignavibacteria bacterium UBA6688 | reverse complement strand
AATTCTCCGGACCGATGACTCTCACCAGATAAGGGAGATAGAACCAGGAAAGCAGACTGTTGGAAAGCACCAAAAAGTAGCTACCAGCTACGTTCTGAGTACTTTCCCCAGGGAGATGAACAATAGAGCGCAAGAACGGAATTTTTCTTGTCACGGGTCCGCAGACGAAAAGCCTTTACCCCCATCCCCGTCGTGTTATTGGCCGGTTTTGGACAGGGCTGTCAATTTTGCCGGATCGTACGAAAGACGCCTCCAGCAGTGAACCGTAGTCGTTTCAGGAAAGATTCTATAGCGATGTTCCTTCTGAGTCCAGTAATGCGGAAAGAACACTTGGTAAGGCAGTGCCGCTGGAACGTCCGCCATCTTCGCGAGGGCCTCTGAAAACGCATGGATGTCAACTTTTCCTGTCTGAACAGCGTATTCCAGGACTTTCCACATAATTTCTGACCGGGGAGGGCAACCGATAAGTGCGTTTGCTTTTCGTCCCTCCCCTGGGATCGGCTCGGCTTCATCATATGTTCCATGCTCTCCATACAAGAATGGACGATCCAGGAGTGGTTCCAACGGTCCAACCGCAAAAACATCCACATCGGCATAGACTCCCCCATAAAGATATAACGCAACATATCGAATCAGGTCGGAGCGCTTGACAAACTCTTTTCCCAGTTCCCTCGCCAGAGAAGCTATCTGGAGTTCAGCGACATCCGGGTGGTTCAGAATGTCCTCATTGTCCCAGAACACATAGTCCCAACTTGCATGCCGTTCCCGAAGAGACGTAATACAAAGTTCATGCAGTGGTGTGGGCTGTGAATCCCCAATCCAGACTTGATGAAGTATGTGCGGAATCACCATGACCAATTGATAGCTATTGAAACTTTGGGAGGTGCTGATCCAAAACAACGCAGAGAGAAAGGAACTATGCTCAAGCCAGGAACCGGGAAAAAAGGACACGAAGCATGAACCGCGGATTTCCAATTAAATATCGTCTCCAAAGCCTTCTCGGCTCGAGCAGTAACCGGAAAAGCCATTCCATACCGGCTTGTCCCATCCACCGCGGGCAGCGGGATTTGGCGCCTGCGACAAAATCAAAACAGGACCCCGCGTTGAGAAGAACCGGAACATCGAGTTTTTCTATGTTCTCGAGAATCCATCGCTCCTGAAGCGGCATCCCCATGCCGACGACCAGGATGTCCGGGCGTGAATCGTTAATATGATGTACAATGCGTTCCTGCTCCTCCCTGCTGAAATACCCATGATGGAATCCCGCGATGATCATCCCGGGATACATCCGTCCGAGCACATTCACCGCCCAGGCAATGATCGTCCGCGTCGATCCAAGGAAGAAAACCCTCTTCTCCAGCCGTTGTGCGAGATCGCAAACATCGTGAATCCAGTCGGTCATCACGATCCGCTCCGGCAGTTTTTTGCCAAGCATCCACGCGCCGACACGAACGCCGGCTCCGTCGCAATAGGTGACAAGGGAATGCTGCAGAAACTGCCGAAACCAGTGAAGATCCAGTGAGAGGTTGATGGCATGAATATTCACGTAGCTGAACCATCCCCTCTGGCCGGTCTCCAGCACATGGCGGAGAGCTCCCGTCAGCTGTTCTCTGGTCAGTACGTTTATCGGAACATTCAGAATATCGACCCGCGGCCATCCATTCCGGGAGGAAACACTCCCAAGGACCGAAGGTGCAATGACAATCTCCTGCATGTTCGCTTGCTTTTCGATCTTCGTCGCCCCTTTCATCCCCGTTTCATTAAAGCAGGTTTTTTCCAGGAGATATCAGAGTCCGGCGCTAGCAAGTAACGCAAAATAGGCATAAACCGCCCACACAAAACCAAGGATCCCAAAATCCTCAGGAGCCAGCATCCGCGCGAGGTAGAGGGCTGCAACAAACCCCAGGCCTTTTGCCGCAAGCTCACCGGCTGAAAGTGCGACGAGGTTTCTTATAATCGCGGAGTTCATCAAGGGCCCCTTCAAAAGAACCACCTCCGGGAGAGAAGAGATTCCACCAGTATACGAGTATAGTCAAGCCTTCACCCTCTCACAATAGGGGAATCACCTGATTTTTTATTTTGTTTTTTATCCTTGGGATAAACGAGAAAAACACCCAAGATCGAAGATGAGAGGGGAAACACGTCAGCGTCTTTGTAAGACAAGCTAACCGCTGACCGGGAAGTTCCTTCGTCCGGCGGTGCAATCATTCCGACCCATGGTCTGGTGATCACACCGGGGTGAATTGCTCAGTGGGATTGAAATTGTGGTGAAGTCGCCCCTCCAGTCAATTTCTGGAGGGCGAAGTATACAATTTCTCCCGGACCTTGTCAAGAGAAAAGTCGGAGACTACCGAGTTTTTACGGAAGAGATCCGGAAGGGGGAAATTCAATCATCACGTCGGCTGACGCAAGGACGATGGGTAGATCATAATAGAATCGGCAGTGCGGCTAAGAGGCGCGGGGAACCTCATGGATTCACCCGGACTGAACCGAGCCGGACCGGAGGTGGAAGAGTAATGAGGAGAAGGGAATCGGTCGATTTAGGGGTGACTCTGAGGAACAATCGATCGGGCGAAGTACTTCATCGTCTTTCGTAAACCTTCCTCACGACCAATGAGAGGCTTCCAGCCGAGCAACGAAGTGGCCCGGGAGATATCCGGTTGACGCACCTGGGGGTCGTCTACCGGGAGGGGCTTGAAAATAATATTGCTCCTGCTCCCTGTAATCTTCAGGATCTCCTGTGCGAGTTGCAGCATCGTGATCTCATCCGGATTACCGATATTCACGGGATCTGTGTGAGTGGACATCATCAGCCGGACGATGCCGTCGATCAGATCCGAAACGTAGCACACACTCCGCGTCTGGCTTCCGTCGCCGAACACGGTCAGGTCTTCCCCGCGCAGGGCCTGCGACATGAATGCCGGGATCGCGCGTCCGTCCTCGATCCGCATCCGTTCACCGTACGTGTTAAAAATGCGCACGATGCGGGTCTCCACCGCGTGGTAGCGGTGGTAGGCCATGGTCATCGCCTCGGCAAACCGTTTCGCCTCGTCGTACACACCGCGCGGGCCCACCGGGTTCACGTTCCCCCAGTACGACTCGGGTTGCGGATGAACCAGAGGATCACCGTAAACTTCGGAGGTGGAGGCAAGAAGGAACCGTGCCCCTTTTGCTTTTGCGAGCCCGAGCGCCTTGTGGGTCCCGAGGGAACCAACCTTCAACGTCTGAATGGGAAGCTTCAGGTAGTCGATGGGGCTGGCCGGAGAAGCAAAGTGGAAGATGAAGTCGACCGGCCCGTCGATGGTGATGTAGTTCGTCACATCATGGTTAAGGAAGCGGAAATTCGGGTTCCCGGCAAGGTGGGATATATTCGCCTCGCTTCCCGTAATGAGGTTATCGATACAGACCACGGCATGGCCTTCGGCGATCAACCGGTCGCACAGGTGCGATCCCAGGAATCCGGCCCCTCCGGTCACAACGGAGACCTTCATGCGTTATCTCCCGATCCCGTAATAGGTAAACCCGCGGTCCTTCATCTCTTTGGCGTCATAGATATTCCGGCCATCGAACAAGACCGGCTGTTTCATAAGCTTCGCGATCCGGTCAAAATCCGGTCGCCGGAACTCGTTCCATTCGGTCACGACCATCCACGCATCCGCGCCTTTCAGGGCATCATAACCGTTCTCAAAAAACTCCACCGCCCCCCCGAACTGTTTCTTCACGGCGGGAATGGCGATCGGGTCATGAGCATGGACCTTTACTCCTTGTGCCAGCAATTCCCGGATTATGACGAGAGAGGGAGCCTCCCGCACATCATCCGTTTGCGGCTTGAAGGAGAGGCCCCACAACGCAACCACCTTTCCGCTCACGCGTCCTCCGAAATGGGCCACCAGCCTTTGGACAAGAACCCTTTTTTGTTGTTCATTCACTTCCTCGACCGCCTTCAGGATCCGGAGATCGTTGTTGTGCTCTCCCGCCATCCTGATGAGGGCCTTGACGTCTTTGGGGAAACAGGATCCCCCGTATCCCACGCCCGGGAAGAGAAACTGCTTCCCCACACGCGGGTCGGATCCGATCCCCTTCCTCACCCAATCAATATCGGCGCCGAGTTCCTCACAAAGGTTTGCGAGCTCGTTCATAAACGAGATCTTGGTCGCCAGGAAAGCATTGGCGGCGTACTTCGTCATCTCGGCGCTTCGTTCATCCATCACGATGATCGGGTTTCCGGTACGGACGAACGGTTCGTACAGTTCCTCCAGCGTGGCAATCGCCTTCTTGCTCCGGGTCCCGAGGATGATGCGGTCTGGTTTCAGGGAGTCCTGGAGGGCGGACCCTTCCTTGAGAAATTCCGGGTTCGAAGCCACTTCCACGGGGTGCAGGGCCTTCTTGCGAAGGATCCCCCGGATCGCATCGACCGTCCCGACAGGCACGGTGCTCTTGCTGACAAGAAGCTTTTCGCCATTGACGCACCCGGCAATTTGTTCCGAGACCTTCATCACCTGCGAGAGATCGGCGGAGCCGTCTTCGGATGACGGGGTGGGAAGACAGAGGAAAATTACATCGCTCTTCTCCACTGCCGTCTTGAGCGAAGTGACGAATTCCAGTCGCCCTTCCTGGAGGTTCTTTCGAACCATTTCTTCCAGGCCGGGCTCGTAGATCGGGATCGTCCCTTTTTTCAACGCGGCGATCTTCTTCTCGTCGATATCCATGCAGATCACCTGGTTGCCCGTGTCGGCAAAACAGGCCCCCTGGACGAGTCCGACGTATCCGGTGCCGATGATAGAAACGCGCATGGTCGTCAGGCCTTTTTAGTTTCTTCCATGTTGTATTTGAGGTGAAGATTACCGGCGCCTTTTTTGCCACGAAGGCGCAAA
>DKJQ01000100.1 GCA_002454845.1 Ignavibacteria bacterium UBA6688 | reverse complement strand
TGAAGGAAAATTTGATCCCGCTTTGCGGGACGACTGTTTTTGGTCGGGACCACAAGAGCAGGAGATACCAATGATTGGTAAGACAATATCACATTATCAGATTTTGGAGAAACTGGGAGAAGGAGGGATGGGAGTGGTCTACAGAGCCCAGGATACAACCCTCGACCGTTTTGTCGCGCTGAAATTCCTTCCGTCCCAGCTTGCCGCTTCCGATGAGGATAAGGCCCGGTTTGTTCAGGAGGCGAAAGCCGCTGCGTCGCTGAGCCATCCAAACGTGTGCACTATTTTCGGTGTAGGGGAGCACGAAGGGCCCGCCTCCGCCGGAACTCCGGCGGGCAAGCACATTTTCATCGAAATGGAGTTTGTGGAGGGCCAGACGCTGCGGGTGAAGGGCTCAGCGATCCCGTTGAAGCAGGCGATCGAGGTGGGAATCCAGCTGGCAGATGGACTTGCGGCAGCGCATGAAAAAGGGATCGTCCATCGAGATCTGAAGCCGGAAAACATTATGCTGCAGAAGGATGGCCGTGTGCGGATCATGGACTTCGGTCTGGCGAAACTCAAAGGAGTGTCGCGTTTGACGAAAGCCGGAAACACCGTCGGCACGGCCGGCTACATGTCGCCGGAACAGGTGCAGGGATTGGAGACCGACCATCGGACTGACATCTTCTCCCTCGGTGTGTTGCTCTATGAGCTGTTCGCCGGAGAGTCACCGTTCAAGGGAGTGCATGAAACGGCGATCAACTACGAGATCGTCAATGTCGATGCTTCGCCGATCTCCGCGGCAAGACCGGATATCGATCCGGCTCTCGATGGGATTGTGTTGGAATGTCTTGCGAAAGAGCCTGGGGAGCGCTATCAATCGGTTGCGGAAGTGGCGAAGGAACTCCGCCGCTACAAGCGCGAATCGTCGCGGTCGCGTGTCAGCCGCATTCGTCCGACACAACAGATGAACGTTCCCGCCGGCTCTTCCCGGGAGATGACCGTTCAGCCTTCGGAACCGGCTTCTTCGTCCACTTCCGTCCTTCGGAACAATCTTCCGTGGATTATCGCCGTGGGTTTTTTTCTTTTGGCCGTGGGTTCACTCGTCGCACTGCTCCTGATCCGACCAGACGCTCATGCGCCGATCGTTGCCCGATCCTATATTCATCCGCCGAGCAGGATGAACTTCAATACTGATAACGGGGGGCATATGGCCATCTCGCCCGATGGCGAGATGCTGGCCTTTGTCGCGAGAGATTCTTCAGGGAGAGATCTCCTCTGGGTCCGGCCGCTTCGGTCGCTCATCCCTACCCCACTCGCCGGTACGGAGGGTGCTTTCTATCCTTTCTGGTCTTATGATAGCCGGTTCGTCGCGTTCTTTGTTTCGGGCAAGCTCAAGAAGATTGATCGTGCAGGGGGACCGACCCTCACCATTTGTGATGCAACGGATGGACGGGGAGGCGACTGGAATCAGGCTGGAGTCATCGTCTTTTCCCCGGGGGCCGCGACGGGATTGATGAAAGTCGCTGCAGCCGGGGGTGTGCCAACCTGGGTTACCCAGGTGGATACGTTGAACGAAGAGCGGGGGCATCGATGGCCGCACTTCCTCCCCGATGGGGATCATTTTCTGTATGTGACCCGAGCTTCGGCTACGGGTGTTACAGAGGGGGATGCGATCTATGCAACCTCTTTAGGCGATTCCAGTTTAAAGAAGCTCATCGTTCGCGCCGCCTCCAACATGAGCTTTGCCAATGGTCACCTTCTCTATTTGCGCCAGGAAACGCTCATCGCTCACCCCTTCGATGAAACAAAGATTGAATTCGCGGGAGATGCCGTTCCCGTGGCGGAACAGTTGCAGTATCTCCCGGTGCGGAGCAAAGGGATTTTTTCCATTGCACGGACCGGTGTCCTGGTCTATCAGTCAAAATCTTCTCAACAGGAACGGCGGATGGTTTGGTTGGATCGCGCCGGAAGGGAGATCAAAACCATCAACACCGGCCCGGCACAATTCGTGGCTCGAATCTCCCGTGACGGAAGACGCATCGCATTGGCTATCACGGACACACAATCGGATAATCTGGATATCTGGCTCCACGAAATTGCCCGCCGGATCAACACCCGTTTTACCTTCGACAAAGCAGTGGATATCGTGCCGCACTTTTCCCCCGATGGGAGTTCGGTGGTGTTCAGTTCCAACCGGGACAAAAATTTCAAGATTTATCTGAAAAACTCCAACGGCACGGAGGAAGAGAAGCTTGTCTATGAATCTCCCGTGGGCGTCTTTGTTGTCGACTGGTCTGCGGATGGGCGGTTTCTTCTGATCCAGCAGGAGAGTGGAGGGAAGACGGGGAGGGACCTGGTGATCCTTCCGCTGGCGGGGGATCGGAAGCCGGTCATGTTCGTTCAGTCGGAGTTCCGGGATGAACTCGCCCGGTTTTCCCCCGATATGCGCTGGATCTCCTATCAGTCAAACGAATCGGGAAAACTGGAAGCGTATGTCCGCCCGTTCCTGACGAGTTCGGGGACCATCGCCGGAAGTTCAGCCGGCAAGTGGCAGATTTCCACCAACGGTGGACAAAGCGCACTCTGGAGCCGTGATGGAAAACGACTCTTCTACGCTTCTGCAGATCGGAAGCTGATGTCGGTTGAGTTTCAGGTGAAAGGGGGAACCTTCGAGGTCGGCACCGCGGAAGCACTCTTTGATCTTGATACGCGTGGTGAAGCGCAGGTGTTCGACGTGACGGCAGACAGTCAAATGTTCCTTGCCCAGATTACGGCCGGGGGGACGACCGCGCCGGTGACGCTCGTGATGAACTGGAATGCGGAGTTGGAACAACGGTAAAGGGATCTCAAAAGTCTCTCTACCCGCTGTTCAATCAGCCACAAGATTCAAAGCGAGGAACAAGACGAGCGGCCCGCGAAACACACGAATGACGCGAAAATCAATTTTGTGTGTTACGTGTGTTTCGCGGGAAACAGTTACTGCTTTTTTCTGGAGAGGATGCGAAGAGACTCCTGAAGAATCCCGGGCCACTCGCGCTCGAAGATTTCCCGGGTCCAGTGAAAACCGGAGCCGCTCAGGAACCCGATGATAATGTTGCCGATGTCCTCTTTATGTGATTCGAGGTACCGGGGGTTGCGGTCAAAGTGGCGTTTGAGGGAGCGGACATACCGGAGCGCCGGCGGTTGGAGAAGAGCCTCTGCGGCTTTGTCCCGAATGGAATCTGTAGGCATGAGAAGTCGGAAACGAATGTTAGTCAACGGTATGAACTCTTCCTGTCAAAATCAATCCTTGTTGGATCATCGGCAGGATGAGGAGGAAAGCACGGCATGACGATCG
>DKJQ01000296.1 GCA_002454845.1 Ignavibacteria bacterium UBA6688 | reverse complement strand
TCGGAGGAATATCAGTCGGTATTTGCGCAAAGTCAGGGGGAAATTATTATTATTTGACCCCTTGAGAGATGTTCAATGTTTTCAGGGATGTGGGGATTAAAAACGGGAAAGATCCATTGCTCCGGTCCGAACAGTGACCCCATCACTGCCCCAACAAAGCTACGTATATCGGGAGGTTCCGGGATCTTTGTTTGACTGTCGCGGTCTCTCAGCCTCGGCCGGGGGAGTTGCGGCTGATGGAGTGGGCACGGGAGCCGGTACGGGCAGACCCGCTTTTTCCAGAACAAAAATCAATATCGAGGTCATGACGATACTGAAGATAACCACGCCGTACGTCAGATTTTGGATCAGCTCCCCGCCAAAAATTCCCATCTGAATCGGAATACCCGCCAGCACCGCTGCAGCCGTCCCTTTGGGAATGATCACCGACATCGGGAGCCGGTCCTCTTGAGACGTTGCTTTCAGGAAAGTGGAGATTTGGAGTGTGGTAAAGCGCGCGAGCAGGAGGATGCCGGCCAGGGCAACGGCCATCCCCACTGATGCAACGTCCGCAAACCGGACCGAAAGACCGATGTAGATAAAAAAGAACGTCTTCAGCACGAACACGATCTCGCCGAAGAAAGCCTTCTCCACTTCATTGTGCCGCATCGGAATAAGCTTATAGCGCGTCACAAGCCAGCGGAGTTGAAAACGGTCGATGTTTCCCAGCGTGATACCGAACATCAGCGCGGCAACCGGACCGCTGAAGCCGAGAAACTCCGATACTCCGTAGATGATAAAAACGAAGGAGGGAGTCGTGAAGATCGCATGGCGCAATTCCCTCATCCGCTGAAGCAGCAGGGACCAGACATATCCTCCCACCACACCGATGACCAACGCAAACACAAAGGATGAAAGCAAACGGCCGATGAAATGTCCTACCTGGATTTCTTCCAGCTTGAACGATTCCAACACGGCAAGGGAAACGACGATGCAGAGCGCCTCTCCAAAGGAAGCCTCGAGCATGAGCGTCGTCTTGCCGGTACTGCTCAGACGGATCTGCCGCACAAGGGGGATGACGATGGAGGGGGCCGGACCCGCGAGGACTGCACCGACGAAAAGAGACGTTTGGAGTGTTAGCTCGGTTAGAAAAAAGACCGCGGTGGTGATAAGGGCCAGCGCCAGAACGTAACTGAGGACGGTGATCAGCATCGTCGCGCGGAACGAACTGCGCAAGCTTTCGATCCCCAGCTCAAGTCCACCCTCGAAGAGGATCACGACCAGGGCGATCGTGGTGAAGATGGGCCCGACCTTCCCAAAGTCATTCGGGGAAACGATGCCGAGAACGGGACCGATCACGACCCCGATGAGGGCGAGGTACAGTACATCGGGAATCCGCGTCCGATCGAACAGCGCAACGAAGAAATGGGCGAGGAAGATGAGGAGGCCTACAAAGACGACAACCAGTCCGGTTTCCATGGAATCTTCTTACTCCGCCTCCGTCAGCCGCTGAATGGCTTGATGGTTACCGAATACCACGAGGATATCCCCCTGTTTGATCGTCGTAGCAGGCAGGGGAACGCCGATAATCGTTTCCACTTCTTTCATCTTAAACCCGAAGAGGAGGCTTCTTCGTTCGATCCGCTTGATCGTAACCAGGCTGATTTCAAACCGTTTACGCAGATCGAGCACTTCGACCGTTTGTCCGATGAACCCGTCCGGGGCGGTTATTTCGGCAATCGTGTACTCCGAGGAGAGGGCGAACGAATCGACCACGTTTTCAAACAGAAGGGTGTTGGCCAACCGCTCCGCCGCCTCGGCCGCGGGGAGGATAATCTCCGTCACTCCGAGGTGCTGTAAAATCCGTTCGTGAACAGCGGTCGTGGCGCGCACAACAATGCGCTTCACCTCGATCTTCTGCAGCATGGCAACCGTCAGGAGGGAACCCTCGAAGTTTTCACCGATCGCGACCACCACCACATCAAACTCTTCAAGTCCCTGGCTCCGGAGCGGGGTTTCCTCTGTGGAGTCGAGACGGACGGTGTGGGTGACTCTCTCTTTGATCTCATCAAGTCGCTCGAGGTTCTCATCAATGGCGAGAACTTCCGCCCCCTTCTCGGCCAACGCGACAGCAAGGTGCATGCCGAAACGGCCTACACCGATGACGGCGATTTTTTTGTTCATGGGTACGGTGCGTGATGGATCCGATGTTGCACGATCTTACGTCACAAAGACGTTTTCCCGGGTGTAGTCGTATCGCCCCTCAAATCTGTGCCGCACGAGAGCGACGATGGTGGCGAGGAACCCGACACGGCCAACAAACATACACAGAATTATAATGAATTTCCCGGTTCCGCTGAGTTGTGGCGTCAGGCCGGTGGAAAAACCGACGGTGCTGGCGGCGGATACTACCTCGAACAGGAGGGCCTCGAACGGCGCCCGTTCACTCAACAGGAGGCAGAAGAATGCCAGAGCGATGAAGGAAAAAGAAAGGAGCACGGTGCTGAACGCTTTCACAATGGAGATGTCCGAGACACGCCGCTTGAAAACCTCCACAGTGTTCCGCCCCGACGCGATGGCGAGGATATTCAGCAAGGCGAGCGCAATAGTCGTCGTCTTGACCCCGCCCCCGGTTGATCCGGGCGATGCGCCGATCCACATCAGCACCATCACGAAAAACAGTGTGGGAGCGGTGAGCGCGCCGATATCAACCGTGTTAAACCCGGCCGTACGGGCAGAGACGGAGTGAAACAGGGACGCCATGAGTTGCCTGCCGAATGAGAGGCCGCGCAACGTGTTGTCTTGTTCCAGCAAGAAGAAACCAATGCTCCCTGCCACAAGCAAGAAGGTCGTGGTGGACAACACCAGCTTGGTATGAACGGAGAGCCTTCGCTGAATAAACGTACCGGACCGTATGCGCAGAAGGGTCCCCAGATTCAGGAGCACGGGATATCCCAGACCACCGATGACGACTAACACCATGATCGTCGTTAAAACGCCGCTATTGAAGCGAAGGGCAACATCGGCGAGGTTCTCCGTCGTTGACGCGAACCCGGCATTGCAGTAGCCGGAAACGGCATGAAAGAGGGAAAATAACACTCGCTCTTTCTGCGAAGCAAAGTTCATCCCCTCGCTGAACTCGTAGAGGGCAAAGGCTCCGATTCCTTCAATGGTGAACGTGACGAGCGCGATCTGAAGAATCGTCCTTTTGATCTTTCCCAGGCTTTCCTCCCCAAGCAGGGACTGCATGGTGGAGTACTCCTTCAGTCGCGTACCACCCCCCATCATGAAAGCAAAAAATGTCGTCAACGTCATGATTCCCAGACCCCCGATCTGCATGAGAATCATGAGGATACTGTGACCAACGGGCGTAAAAAATGTGGCGGTGTCAACCACGATAAGTCCCGTAACGCAGACTGCGCTGGTCGCGGTAAACAGTGCATCGAGCAGGGAAGGGGAGTTTCCCACGGTGGCTCGCGGCAGGAGGAGGAGGATTGTGCCGACACCGATCAGGAACGCGAAACTGAGAAGGATCAGCATCGAGGGTTGGATGTTGCCGAGCATCAGCTTCTTGCTGTACCGCAGCAGGGTCGGAGTGAAAGCGACCATGACAAAAAACTGGGTGATGACCAGGTACAGGCGGGTCAGGGTATCTGTTGTGAGAAGCGGGTTGAGGGAAAGGAGAAGCCCCTCCACCATGCGCGGGAGCAGGAGATAGAGGAGGATGATCGAGAGAAGTCCGATCTCAACTCCCCTTGAACGGATGTGCTCCATCCGGTTCTCTGCCACCAGAAGTTTGACGAGCGTCAGAAGGGCGAAACCGTAGAGGACGACAACGCCCGCCGTTTGTGTGTAGGCCTCCCACTCCGGTTTGAGATAGAATCCGTACTCCGCCACGACGGAGATGATGGCGGTCACTCCGAGAAACAGCACGCCGACATTCGCCCAATGCCGCCAACGCTCACGGCGGCTCTGTGTAAAGAAACCATCACCATCGAGACCGCGGGGCCCGAGAAACCGTCTCAAGAACCTCAACATACGAAGCACCCATCAGGGTTGTGGGACATACGATAACCCCATCGTCCGAGGTTGAAGGCTGCGATGGGGAAACGGGAACGGTTTCGTCCGAGGGGAAAAATCCCGCCGGACGACTTGGCGGTTTTACTTCTTCCTCAAGTCGATTTTGGGATACCGCTTCAGGAACCCTTCTTCCCTCATGATTTTCTCGATCCCGTCGATATCCATCGGGAGATACTCGGAGATGATATCGGCCCCCGTTTCAGTAATAACGATGAGGTCTTCCAGCCGTATATAGATCTGCTCTTCCGGCACGCGGAGCGCAGGCTCGATGGTAAAGACCATGCCCGGACGCAATGGGCCCCAGTCCTGTCCAATATCATGGACCCCCATCCCGACCCAGTGCCCGAGCGAGGTACGCGGGTTTTGTGCCCCGGTTTTGTAACCGGAGACGAAATTCTTCGCTGCCGTTTCATAGATCGGTTTGGAAAACCGGGAGGAGGCGAGGATTTTTTCCATCTCCGAGGCGGCCTCCTGTTTGATCTTCTGCGCGGTGACGCCGGGACGGATCGCCTTAAGGATCGAGCGATAACATTTGACGTAGAAACCGTACAGCTCCCGTTGCCACGAGTTGAATTTGCCGTTCACGGGCCACTGCCGGGTGATATCGCTCATGTAGTACCCGTAGTCCGGGGCAAAATCCATCAGCAGAAAATCCCCGTCCAGCATCTGTCGCTTGCCGGCATTATAGTGCGGGTACCAAGCGTTTCGCCCGCTGGCCACCAGGGAATAGTACGCTTCCCCCTGCGCCCCGTTCCGGTAATAGACGAACTTCGCAACCCCGTCCAGTTCATGTTCATAGATGCCCGGCTTTGTGGATCGCATGGATTCCCTTAGAGCTTCACATGAGAGGATCGTGGCTCTTCGAATCAGTTCGATCTCCCGAGGGCTCTTGATCAACCGAAGGTTGTCGATGATGGGGTTGAGATTCTTCACCTCGAAATGCGGAAGCCGTGTCTTCAGCAGGTGAATGAGATGCCCTGCCCGCGACGGACGACCATCGAGGGGATCAGAGGCAATATCCGCAGCGCCCCGCAATCCGACATCCCTTCCTCCGGCAAATCCCTCCGCCGGCGCAAACGGCGTGTACAAGGTTGTGATGGACTGTGTGCGCGCAAAGCGCGCAAGTTGTTCTTGCAGGAGATCGGAACTCGAAACGGCATCGATCCCCGACAGTTGTTTGATCAACTCGGCGTCCTCTGCCGAGAGGGTTTTGCCCTCACTCCGCTCACGGGCTTCGTTCCGGTGTGGGAGAAACAGCGTGGCACGCTTCTGGCTGCCATCGAGCAGAAGGTAGGCGTGGGGTGATTCAATCCCGCAAAGATAATAGAAATCAGCTGATTGCCGGAACCGCGTATTGTTGTCCTGCATGGGGGTCCCCTGAACGAGCGCAAGGGCCGCCGGTCCGATGGCCTCGTACACTGCCGCGCGTCGTTGGGCAAACTCTTCGGGCGGGAAGTCCTTTGTAAAGAGCGGGAATCCTTCCTGCCCTGAAACCAAAGAAACAATGGAAACCAGCAGCAGAAGAACGAGATGCGCCCGTTGATTCATGGATCCTCCTTCAATAGGGCAATGGGGGTGCGGATGGAAAAGCACGGGCTAAGATAGGGAGACTCGGACACAAAAGAAAGCCCGCAACCGGTGCGGGCCTTCCTGCGCTGGGTCTTACCCGAACAGTTCGTTCAGGAGTTTCAGGTCGTCGGATAAATGACGAGTGATCAGAAACTTCTTTCGGACCAGTTCCTTGCCGTTGGCGCCGAGGCGCTTGGCTTCGGCCGGATTCTTAAGCAACGCAATAATCCGGGCGGCCCCGGTTTTGATATCGTAGGGGTCGATGAGGTACCCTGTTTCTCCATCCACCATTTGCAGAGGAATGCCGCCGATGTTGGAGGCGACGACCGGCGTCTCCTTCCAGAGCGCTTCGGTGACGGTGAGGCCGAATCCTTCACGGATCGATTTCTGAATGACCACCGCGGAGACACGCTGCAGCGCGTTGACAAGGATGTTGTCCTCGACGGTGAGCAGGATAACATTCTTCGAGGCAATTTCATTGTTCGCAAGCTTCACGATCTTCTCATAAATCGTAATCCCTTCGGGGTCGTCGGTCGCCATGCTGCCGCACAACACAAGCCGGCAATCCACCTGCGCCTTGACAAGCTTGTACATCTCGATGACGTTGGCCGGGTCCTTCCATTTGTCAAAACGGGAAATTTGTGTGATGATCGGCTTGTCGGTCGGCACTCCGTGCTTCTTCAGCGTTTTGGCAATAAGGGTTGGTGAAATATCCCGGTTCTTTGAGGAGAGAGGATCGATGATCGGGTGAATGATGGAGTGGGGGACCGGCAGGTCTTCCTTCATGTATTTTGTATCGGAGACAATCACGCGGTCGTACCGAAGGATGAACCCCCGGAGGTAGTCCCAGAGCTGTTGGTTGGGATGGGAGAGATCGACGTGACAGCGCCAGATCCACGGTTGTTTCTTTTTGTAGAATCGAATGAGGGGGAGCGGCTGCGGATCATGGATGATGACACAGTCCGCATCGATCATGCAATAGGAGGCGAAATCCTGGTTGTTCTGCAGGTAGAGTGCCTTTTTGACCTCGGTGAGATTGATGGGATCTCCCTGTACCGCGTTATGGAACTTTTTGGTGATGGTGAAAAACTCCGGGGTTCCGCGCAGGATCCGCCAGTCGGTCGACACGCCAACGTCGTTGAGGAGGGGGATGAGGGAATACAGCATCTCCGCGACCCCGCCTCCATAGTACGTCGAGTTGATGTGCAGGACCCGCAGGCCGTGAAGATTCCGGGCAAGTTGAATGATTTCCGAGATCACTTTGTCGCCAACAATATGCCGGTATTCATCAATGGCGCGCATGGGCAGCCTCCGTCAGTTCATGTAATAGGGAGCGGATGTCCTGATAGGCAGGGACATTATAGCGGGCCTTCGACATCTGCAGTCCGACTTTGATCGAGTAGGCCTCCGGCGGAAGGACCGCAAAGAGGTCTTCATCCGTCCAGTCATCCCCCGCTGCAATGATGAAGGGAAACTGAACAGTGGCGAAGAAGCGCAGGTAGAATGCCCCTTTACTGATTCCGGTTGTTCTCACTTCAATGGTTTTGTTGCCGGGCAAAATGTGAATATCGAGGTTGGTCGTCAGGTTTGAGAGCATGTCAAGCAGCTCGCGCGCGGCAAACGAAGCCGATTCACTCTCTGCCTTGCGATAGTGCCAGACGAGGGAAAAATTTTTCTCTTCGACGAACGATCCGGGGATGCGATCGACGTGGAGGTCGAGGATGGGCCTGATCTCCTTCTTCCATGAGTCGCTTGATGGAGCGATGGTCGGCTCCCATTCCTCAGAGGGAGATCGCTTCACCCAGCCTCCATGCTCGGCAACGAGGATCGCACCTGTTGTGTTGAACCATGCATCCAACGAATCTTTGTCGCGACCGCTGAGGATCACCGTGGTGGTGTCCGGAAGAACCGACAGATGCTTCAGTGTGGCAACAAGTTCGTTATCCGGGGTCGCCAGATGGGGTTCTCCGGCGAACGGCACCAGCGTACCGTCGTAATCGAGCAGGATCAGCCGGGTTGTCGCGTTCATGAACTCCGATTGGATGCGCTTTTTTGCCGGGTCGTCGAGTTGTTTGACTTCGAGGTTCCTTGTCGTTTCCCTGATGTCCCTCAACCTGGTGAAGAACTGTTGTGTCCATTGGTGAATGTCGTGGGTCTCCAGCCGTTGTCGCATGGGACGGTTGCGGCGTTGCTGTTCTTCGATAGGCATCGAGACGGCGACGTTCAGTGCCTCGCAGATTTCCTCATCACTGTTCGGGTTGACTTGAATGGCTTCGACCAACTCTTTCGCCGCGCCGGCCAGCTCGCTGAGGATCAGCACCCCGGTGTTATCTTCCTTGACAGCAAGGTACTCCTTGGCGATCAGATTCATGCCATCCCGCAACGGCGTCACCAGGGCGATGTCGGCGCTCTGGTAGAGGCCGACCAACTCCCCGAATGTGAGCGACCGGTAGATATACCGGATGGGGGTCCAGTCGAGCGTCCCGAATTCGCTGTTGATGTTCCCAACAAGCTCGTCGATCTCCCGTTTCAACGCGGCGTACCGCTCGACCCGCTCCCGTGAGGGAACCACCACGAGGACAAAAACGATTTTTTCATGCCATGGCGGGTAGCGGCGAAAGAATGTCCGGATCGCGCGCAGGCTCTCTGGAACACCTTTCGTATAGTCGAGGCGGGAAACTTTAAAGACGGTCTTGCGCGAGCTCATCCTGCGACGGATTTTTCCGATCTCCCCCTCCAGGATCGGGTCCCGGACTGCCGTTGAATATTTTTGAAAATCGATCCCCATCGGAAAAACATCGACCTGAACGATCCGGTTGCCGACCATGATCTGTCCCAGCGTATTGTCACGCCCCAGGATCCGGCGCACACAGCCCAGGAACGCCTGGGCATAGTCGTGGGTGTGGAAGCCGATCAAATCCAGAGCGAGCATGCTCTCCAGGATTTCCCGGTGCTGCGGCATCAGGCGGAAGATGTCGTAATGGGGGAAAGGAATATGAAGAAAGAATCCGATCGTTGCGTCAGGGATCCGCTCGCGGAGTTGTTGTGAAAGCAGAAGGAGGTGATAATCGTGAATCCAGATCGTGTCGCCCGGTTGATAGAGCTCGAGCACTTTTTCCGCGAAGAGCCTATTAGCTTTCTTGTAGGCCTCCCACTCGGGTAGCAGAAACTTCGCGTACGAGGGGAGAGAGTGAAAGGTGGGCCAGATGCTTCTGTTGGAGAACCCTTCGTAGTACCGTTCGGAGGTATGTTCGGACATGAAGACCGGATGAAAGCCGTACTCCTCCTTCAGCGTCCGCTCGATCACCGGCCGGTCCGCCTTTGCGACAACACCCGGCCATCCAATCCATTCCATGCCGAACTCACTTTGCAGTGACAGCAGTCCCGTCACCAAACCGCCGCTACTCGGGGTTACCTCAGGGCCGTGTCCCCCATATTGAATGCTGACGGGAAGGCGGTTCGAGACGATCAGGATTCTCTTCTTCCCGGCCTCAGTCATGGTGTTCCCCTCTTCTCAGGATTCCGGGGTGCCAGGTTCACGGGCTCGGCGACCGGCTGTTGAACAACGTGCAGGGTCCGCGTCGGATAAGCGAAATCAACGCCGTTGTCCGCGAAAACTTTATACAATTCTAAGTTAATCGCCTGCTGTGTATCCATGTACGCGGCAAAATCGGGGCTCTTGACATAGTAGACCCCCTCATACAGAAGGGCCGAATCGCCGTATTCCTTGAAATGCGCCCTGTCGAACCGAGCAAGAGGCTGGGCTTCGATGATCTCCTTCATTTTCCCCGGGATCCATGCCACTTTGTCGTACGGCGTCTGGTAGGTCACGCCGATCGTGAATACAATGCGACGCTCGAACATGCGCTTGTAGTTCCGGATCCGGCTCTGAAGAAGGTCGGAGTTGGAGAAGACAATTTGTTCACCCGAGAGACTCCGGATGCGGGTGGTCTTCAACCCGATATATTCCACGCTTCCCAGATACTCGTCCACAATGATGAAGTCGCCGATGACAAACGGCTTGTCCAGCACGATCGAGAGGGAAGAGAAGAGGTCACCCAGGATCGTCTGCATGGCAAGAGCAATGGCGATACCTCCGACACCAAACCCGGCAACCAGCGTGGTAATGTTGACACCGAGGTTGTCGAGCGCAAGCAGAAGAATAACAGACCAAAGCATCAACCGGCTGATGAAACCGAGAGCCGCGAGCGTGGTGGCGCTGGCAGCGTCCTTCTCGATCCGCTTCTTCATCGACTTGCCAAGCCAGTAGGTAATAATTTTGTTCCCCCACAGCGCCCCTTGGATCAACAACGAAATTACCAGAAGACTCTGTATGACGCGTGTAAGTCCCTCCGGTACC
>DKJQ01000307.1 GCA_002454845.1 Ignavibacteria bacterium UBA6688 | reverse complement strand
ACGCATGGGTTGAAAGGACGTCAATGGAGTCGATGAAGCCGCCGGTATCGATCCCCGCCTGAAAATTTGCAATCACCGCATCACGCCCGCGGGCAACACACCCGGGAACATGGGCGGAGATGTACTCGGCATCCATCGCATACAGGGGGACGAGATTTTTCGAATCCTTACTGTTGTAGGCTTGCTTCCATTGCTGTGAGAGCCGGTGAAGGTCGGTGCGTGACAGAGGAGAGGGATCACCCTGCTGCCGGGCAGCGACGGTTGTCAGGCAACAGAGAAGTACGATGAAGGTGGAGGTGATTTTCATGGTTGTTTTCTGACCGGGGATGTTCTCTTCCTGCGATGAATTATTGAGAGTCTAACGAACAAGAACCATTGTTCTTGTTTTCCTGTAGCCGTTGAAGGACAAGCGTCCGAGATAGATCCCCGAAGGCATTCGCGCAGCATTCCAGGCGACAAGGTGGTCGCCCGCGGGGAGCGATGCATCGAGGAGAATGTCGACCAGTTCCCCCTGCACGTTGAAAATCTCAAGACGAACATTGCCGCGGTCGGGAATCCTGAAGGGGAGCGAGGTCCGCGGATTGAACGGATTTGGATAATTTTGATGGAGAGCAAAGTCCCGCGGAGCCGTATAACGTGGTTCCCCCGCATGGGTGACCGTCGAATAATCGAACGGTTCATTCACCAGGTGCCATGGGTCCTCGTTTTGGCCGTTGTAATCGCGCCTGAGGTAGTGAGTTTTCAGAGGCGTGCGCGGGAATGTGGAGAGGGATGCAGGAACGGCGCTCCCATCAGCTCCCCACTCGTACAGCGGGATGTTCATCGGGTTCAGGTAGTGACAGAGGTTTCTCTCGATCGCCATGTGAAACACCCCGAAATTTCCCGGTTCATGTCCGGCGAGCCAGGAGCCGACAAGGTCGACGTGAAACGCATTTTTTCCGAAGAGAACGATGTTTGCAAGATAATCCTTCGCCAACCCGTCGTTGGGACCTGCAACGAAATGTCCATCGCGTCCATAGACACCTTCAATAATATTCAGCATCGGGTGGAGAATGGAGTTATTATCGAGGCATCGCGAGGCCCACGTTTCCTGCCACAATCCACCGTCCGGGTCGGGACGGTCCCACCGCGGAACACCCCGTTTCTTGTGCTCCTCGTAGTTTTGCAGTATCGTCACATTTCCCGCAGGATTCACATCTGCTTCCCGCATCTCCATGTTCGCCTCGCTTCCATATGCCGCGCAATGCTGGACGTACTTGGCGGCGATCGTCCCCTGAAGGTTCTTCGCGCAGAGGGTCATGCCCATGGCGTGGGTCTTGAGTTTGGCGATGTTGATGAGCACGGAGCCGGCAGTGTTGATGGGCTGGAGGTAGGGGATCTTGTGAAACCAGACCCCATCCGGGACCTCCATCCAGTTCAGTTCCCCTTCATCGATCACGCCAACCTTTGCACTGAGGTTTCTCATATCGACCCCCGTCCTCGTCGCCAGGTCGATATAGCCCCCCTCCACAAAATCGTCATGAAGGTAGTTCGCCTCGCGGATGTACATGCCCGAAACGGGGACGCCGAGGGACCTCACGCTGTCGAAAATCCCTTCCACGAACGAGACATCCGTCACAACGCCGCGCGTTCCCTCGACCGTGTAGCGTGCATCCCACTTGCCGCGGTTGGTCAGGTTCGGTTTGAGGATGACCGGGGACGAGAGGGGGTAAGCTCCTTCTCCCGCCTCTTTGCCGATGAAGAGGGTTTTCCCGAGCAGTTCTGCAGCGTTCCTGATCGCCGGTCTGTTCGTCATCGCGTCGATATTCGTCCGGAGAATAAAGACCGCGCGGGGATGGGCCTCGATAAAGGGATGAAGTCCAAAATGAGAAAACATCCGGGCCCGGCCGTGGCCGATGGAAATGGACGGAGCGAGGAACACGGAGGCCCCGGCCATCGAGGCCGTTTTGAGAAACGTTCTGCGCGTCTGGTGTGAACTCATACCAGTCTCCTTTCGGAACGGTGATGGTTCTCAAACACTTTTTGATCCGGAGAGGCTCCAGTCAATAAAGCTGCCGGCTACTCGGTGAATTCGATCGCGTCCGCCCGGACCATGACCTTCGGTTGGGTATAGACGACAAGGTTCAGGGCGTCGGAATCGTAGCGAACGTTGATGAGGGCCAGTTTTCTCTTTCCAATGGGGCCGCACGCCGCTTCCACGTTTTTCCAGAGGTTCTCGAGCGCTTCCTTGTAGAGCATGCCGGTGCCGGAAACGCGGACGAGGCCAAAGGTGTTTGTCGTCATCCCGACCGAGAAGGTACCGCCCAGGAGATAGCCCGCCTGGGCCTCCCCGGCGACGTTGTGCGCGACGATGGTGAAGTTATTTCTTTCAAGCTGGACATTCGTGATGTTGGCGGCCGGGAACATTCCGCCGCTGGCACATCCGGAAACAACGAGCGCAGCGATCGCTGCAAAGCAAACAAGCGTAAGAGTGGAGGTTCGCATATCGTGAATAATCCTTTCTGTGAAGTGTTGGATGAGTGATAGTTTGAGATTGAGCTGTTCTTATGAAGGGTGTTCCCCTGCGGGTTGAGATGAAGCGGGTTGTCCCGGTTTGATAATCCGCTTGAGTTCCCGCATGTCAAGCCGTGTCGGGAACCCTTCGGGGTGCCAGTGTTTCTTGCAGCCGCATTCGTTCAGGAGAACGCATTGCGCCGCGGCCCCGTGCCGCTTCAGCTCCCATCCCCCCTGAACGAGCACCGAGAGACACGCTACGCCGACAACGCCGTTCTCCGGTTCGCCGGTCCTTCGCCCCCAGAGGGAGAGGTCGGAGGAATGGGGAATCACCATAACGTCAAAATGTTCCCGCAGGCCGAGGAGGCGGATTTGGTTGACGCGGCAGGACGGCTGGCATCCCGAGCAGCGGATCCCCTCCTTTGTCTTCCTCCCTTCACATGCTTCCGCAGTGTGGAACCGCATGCAGCCGGGAAGGAGGACGGTCTTGCGTTCCGCGGCGAGGAACTCCTGTCGGAACGCACGGTTCATGATCTCCGCGCCCACCATGTTGAGATGGTACTCGACCCGCGACCGAAGACATGAAAACCGGTCCTCGCGCCAGCGGTACGATGAGGTATGGTCGCGAACGAAGGAGGTGACATTCGGTGTGTAAATACCCATGCGCTCTTCCGCCACCTCTTCGAACCAATCCGCGAACGTCAGGACAGTCGCCATGGATTCTGCAAAGCGTTCCCTGTCGAGGGATGCCCAGAAGGCGAGCCACCGGACGAAGCGGAGGGCGTCCTCGCGGAAATCACCCGTCGCATCCAGCCACCGGACGAGACCTTCAAGATCGCCCAAGTCACGCGGGGGAGTTTCGATCCGTTTGGGGTTCGCAGGTGCGAGAAAGAACGTCATCACCAGGCCGCGCACGACGTCGATGGCGGGCTTGAGGCGTTGATGCTTCTTGCGCCATTCGGCAAGGTACGATAAGGACCGGAAGGGGGCGATCTCCACGGTAAGCGCAACTCCGCCGTACTCCCGCCAGAGGATCCCGAGGTTCAATAGTTCAAATGTGTACTCTTCATGTGAGCGCGGCTCTTCGAGCTCGTACTCGGCGAGATAGCGGCGGTAGGTACGGGCGAGCGGCGTGATGGATCCCTCCGCTTGCGTCAGCACCTCATCCGTGAACCGTGCGATGGAGGGATAGTACGTTGACGCCGCGGGCCCGTTTGGGTTGAGCCTGTACGTGATCGGTTCCATGGAATATCGCCCATGGAACAGGCAATTTCATTGCCAGAGCCGGGGGGCAATTTTGAAGGAAAATCGAGGAGTTGTTTTTCAGATATGCAAAAGCTTGAGCGTTCATCTCACTTGTGGGAGAAAAGCCGGAGGCGTATGAGGAACGCAACCGCTCGCGTGCGACTTTCCTGGAGATGAGCCCCGGCAAGAGTAGATTGGAGCGACGGGGTGTGGGGGGGCATGGCCCGGGGAGTCTCTCTCTTTTTCAGACTTTTCACAACGCACACCTACCCGGCGAGGATCGTATCGATGGCCTGGAGTTCTTCCTGGGCAAACCCGGGGTTCTTCAACAATCCCACTGCATCGTCAATCTGCGAGACCTTGCTCGCGCCGATCACCACCGACGTCATGGTGGGATGGCGCAGGATCCAGGCGAGTGCCATTTGAGCGAGCGACTGCTCCCTGCGTTTGGCAAGGTCGTTCAGTTGCCGGACCTTTGCCAGTTTCTCTTCTGTGATGTGCTGCGGCCGGAGGAATCCATGAGGCTTCGAGGCGCGGGAGCCTTTCGGGATTCCCTTGAGATACCGGTCGGTCAGCAGTCCCTGTGCAAGAGGGGAAAACGCAATGCACCCGACCCCCTCTTCCCACAACACGTGGAGCAATCCATCCTCGATCCAGCGATCAAACATGTTGTACTTCGGCTGGTGAATCAGGCATGGCGTCCCAAGCGACTTGAGGATGTGCACTGCCTGACGCGTCTGCTCCGCAGAGTAGTTCGAGATACCGACGTACAGAGCCTTGCCGCTCCGGACGATCTGGTCGAGCGCGCCCATCGTCTCTTCCAATGGCGTATCCGGATCGGGGCGGTGAGAGTAGAAGAGGTCTACGTACTCCAGCCCCATGCGCATCAGGCTCTGGTCGAGGCTGGCGATGAGATATTTTCGCGATCCCCATTCGCCGTAGGGTCCGGGCCACATCAGGTAGCCGGCCTTGGTGGAGATGATGAGTTCGTCGCGATGCGAGGCAAAATCCCGCTTGAGGATCTTGCCGAAGTTCTCTTCCGCGGAGCCCGGGGGCGGACCGTAGTTGTTCGCCAGGTCGAAATGGGTGATGCCGAGGTCGAAGGCTCGACGAATCAACGTTCGCGAGTGTTCGAAATTATCGACGCCACCGAAGTTGTGCCACAGCCCGAGAGAAATGACTGACAACTTCAATCCACTGCGACCGCATCGGTTGTATTCCATTGCACCGTACCGGCTTTGCGAGGGCTCGTAGCGGTTCATCGTGATTTCTCCTGATACCCTAGTGGAGGCAGATTGTGCGTTTCTTCGCTGTTGACACCACTGAAGCCTGGGATTATTGACCGGATTGTGCCGTGGAGGCAGCAGGCGGTGTCCATGGACAGGGTAAAAGAAAACTTCGGTCTCTGCTGCTGCAATTCCGCTGTCGGCTACTTGAATGGCGAATGGAGGTATTTTCGAACGCGTGCGACCAGTTCTTCCTGGTTTACCGGCTTGACCAGATGATCGGTTGCCCCGCTCGCGGCCACGGCTTCCTTGTCAGCCTCACTTCGAAGGGCTGTGACCATCAGAATCGGTGTTGAAGCAAATTTGGGATTCTCCCGGAGCTTCCTGCAGACTGCGAAGCCGTTCATGTCAGGCATCATCACATCGAGGAGAATCAAGTCCGGTTCCTCCTTCTCCGCCTTCTCAATCGCTTCTGTTCCATTCTTCGCCATGACGATTTCGTACCCTTCGCTCAGGAAGAAACGCTGCATGAGCCGGCGAAGTATTTCTTCGTCATCGGCGATAAGGATCTTTTTTCGCTGTTCTTTCATTTCGCGGATCTCGCACAATGCTCGACGATTCCAAGGTAGGAAAGAAGCGAACCCGAAACAAGATGAAATTGGACGACGAATCCCTTCAAAGGGTCCGGCAGTGCCACAATTGACAAAAGGATTCAGAGCGTTCTCCTGCGGCAGAATCGCCTGGTATTGAGCGACGCTCATGCTCGTTCCCGGAAGGAAGAGACCTGTCCAACAAAAACACGCGTATCGTAGACGAACCGGATAAACCCATTCTCGTTATATCGTTCAAAGATCTGGCGCAAGGTTGTTTTCATAGGCTGATATCCCGGCTCGCCTTCCGAGGGAGTGTAGGAGGAGGAAAACAACCTTCCCTCCAACCCATCATACTGAAACAGTTGTTCGTTCGGGACCGTCCGTTCGACGTACTCTCCCCCCGCAAAGAAGGTTGCCAGAACATTTGCGTCGATCCTCTTGTGGTCGACTTGTTGATAATCGGTCCCGTACCTCTTCAGCAACTGTTCATACTCTTGCAGGAAAGGGGTTGAATCGATCTGCCGGTCGTTCCATATCAAGACAACCCGACCTTCCGGTTTGAGGATCCGCGCAAACTCCTCCCGCTCTTTCTGTTGATCAAACCAATGGAACGCCTGGCCCGCGACGACGAAATGGACGCTTGCCGGTTCCAGAGTGCTCTCTTCGGCCGTCCCAGCGATGCTGAAGAAGCGGGGATCCGATCCGAACTGTCGCTCGGCCGCATGCCGCATCTCCGCATTCGGTTCGACGGCGAAAACGACATTGCCATTATGAAGGAAGAGCTCGGAGGAAATACCGGTGCCGGAACCAATGTCGGCAATGACCGATTCGTCTGTCAAGCCAAACTCCTTCTCCAATATCCGGATCACCTCTTCCGGATACCGGGGACGGTACCGGATGTAGTGTTCAACGCGGTTGGAGAAGCGAGTCTTGGGGTCCATGGTCTTCATCGGACCTTCCCCGCACGACGGAGGAGTGATGTCCGTTTCAGCGATTCACCCAACTGTTTGTAATTGATTGTCCCCTTGTTTGCTTTCAAATGGTT
>DKJQ01000251.1 GCA_002454845.1 Ignavibacteria bacterium UBA6688 | reverse complement strand
TTGCGGTTCTTTTCGTGATAGGCGTGGGAATCCACTTTTCAGACGCAATCGTAGTGAAATTGCGGAGACACAAAGGAGAGAAACCGTGGCAGACAACTCACAACGCGGGCCGCTGATTTCTGCCGGCGTGTTCATGGGCATCGGGCTTGGTGGATTTCTGGACGGCATCGTGTTTCACCAGATCTTGCAGCTCCACAATATGCTGTCCAGTCGCATCCCGGTCAATGATTTGGTCTCGGCCAAAATCAATATGACGTGGGACGGTTACTTTCACGCGGCGGTGTGGATCATGACGGCCATCGGTCTTGCTTTGCTGTTCCGTGCAGGAACGCGGCGAGATGTTCCCTGGTCGGGCAGGATTCTCCTCGGCTCACTTATCGCCGGGTGGGGTTTGTTCAATCTGGTCGAAGGCACCATCGACCATCACATTCTCGGCATTCACCATGTCATGGAGTATTCAAGCAACCAGCTCCCCTACGACCTGGCGTTTCTGACGTCCGGCGTGCTTTTTTTGCTGATCGGTTGGTCGCTTATCCGCGCTGGAAGTAATGATCAAGTGCCTCGCGGCGAAGTTCGCCAAACACCATGACGGAACCTTCGATTGAAATTGTTCAGAAGTGAACGAAGCTCCAGCTGCCTCGCCGGTCATTCGATAACCGAAAACGGCGGAGCAGACAACGTCTTGAAAGGTGCTCCATGAAGAACATTCGTCTCGTCTCTCTCGTGCTGTCTTTGCCCATCACCTGTCTCTTCACCGGTCACGCACTCGTTGGCCGAAACATCCATCAATGGCCAAGCGGCTCTACGACTGAAGGAGTGGACCGGTTGCAGGACAATGTCATGGGCTTTGGAAAATGGTCGAACGTTAAAGTATCGGAGAGTGAGGACTCACACGCCTCCGGGATTACTGTCAAAATGTGGAGGTATCGTGGAAACCTCATAGGTTACCTCTTTGAATATGTCGGTCCACCCTCTGATCCCCCCACGGGGATGCTCGAAGACATTTCGTTCAATGAGAAGACAATGGAAATTTCTTTCCGTGCAAAACTCTCAACCGGACATGTTTACTCCGACAAGGACAAGAAGTGGGTCCCCGCGAAAGACATCTATATCTTCAAAGGAACCATTCAACCGACCGCGATCATAGGGGATCTTGAAAAAAGGAGGGTCCAGGATGATGGTAAAGAAAAGATCGTCGAGGGAGAGAAGATCGAACTGAAGGGTGAGCTTGGACCGGCTGACTACCTGGAAAACAGACCTTACCAGGAATGGTTTGAATTCACAGAAAAGATCATGAAAACACGAGGTCCGAAGTGGTAGTGCGGTGCATGAGCAGCGGCTGCGGCGGACGCCCTACTGCGAGTGGCACCGCTTCCTTGGTCGCCGAAGTTGCGCGCACTGGGTGGTCCACGGACTCTCCCCGGGGGCTCGCTTAACCCGCGCATGCGGCCGTTAGACAGCGTGCCCCTCCAGACGGAAAACAGCGGATACTCCAGCCATGGATGTTCCGTTCACCATTGAGGGAAATCATCACCATTTCATGTTCCTTGAAGGATCAATTCGAAACATATGAAGACGGCGCATGAACCCGATCGATTTGAACAAGACGGTTATTTTGTTCACGCCGTCCCCATCCTCTCGCCGGATTTGCTGACACGGGCAACACGCGGACTCGAGGACGTTTGCGAAGGAATTTATGGCACCGGGACGGAGCCGGCAGAGCGCTTATGGAATCCCGGTGACGATCCACGCGCTCTTCGCAAGATCGAACAACCTCAGCTTGCCAACCATGCCCTGCGCGAAGCAATCAGCGCACCGCTGTTGGGCGAACTGGCAGGCGCCATAACGGGCGCCCGATCGGTTCAGGTGTGGTGGGTCCAGCTTCTTTACAAACCCGGGACACCCGATGGTGGAGCTACGGGAGCACAAACGAATGTCGGTTGGCATCAGGATCAGGCGTATTGGAAGGAATGGGAAGACGGGAGCGAGCTCTTCACTGCGTGGCTGGCTCTCAGCGATGTCACACCGGAAGCCGGACCGATGGTTTTCGTCCCTGGCTCGCATCGGTGGGGACTTCTCAACGGCGGGGATTTTTTTGGGCAGGACCTGAATGCTGTCCAATCAGGGTTGTCCATTCCTCCGGGTGCATCATGGCGGGAGGTGGTCGATGTCCTGCCTCCGGGCGGGGTCAGTTTCCATCACCGCCTGCTGATTCATGGCAGTCGGCGGAATACATCGGCCGGACCGCGCCGAAGTCTTGCCATTCATTTGAGGACCGAGATGTCCAGGCCGCGCCCCGGCAGTTGGGTTAGCCGGTACCTCGATCAACCCGCAATCTCCCCGTTGATTTTTCAGCGCTGAACCCAGGCTCCCCCAGGACAACAGAGGTAAAGAGCAGTGAAGAAATTGTCGGATCAAAAGATCATAGATTCGTGGGAGAAGAATGCACGACCATGGGTGGCTGCTGTTCGTGAGGGGGAAATAGAAAGCAGGGTGCTTGTTACAAATAAAGCAATCGTGGATGCGGTACTGGGGAGAACCCCCCGGTTGGTTCTCGATGTCGGATGCGGTGAAGGGTGGCTCGTGAGGGAATTGGCAAAGGCGGGAGTCGATTCCCTGGGCATCGACGTTGTTCCGGACCTGATCGAGTCTGCCCAACATGCGGGGGGCGGAAGGTTCCGGCTTCTCTCGTATGAGGAAGTATCGATGGATATTCTGAAGGAGAAATTCGACCTTCTTGTGTGCAACTTTTCGCTGATCGGGAATGAATCGGTCAACCGTCTGTTTCGGCTGGCGCCTACCTTCTTGCATCCAGGGGGATCGTTGATCGTTCAGACAATCCATCCTGTCGCCGGTTGCGGAGATGGGAAATACGAGGATGGCTGGAGGGAGGGCTCCTGGGCGGGATTCAGCGATTCCTTTTCCGACCCGGCGCCATGGTATTTCAGAACATTGGAAACCTGGAAATTCCTCTTTTCAGAAAACGGCTTCAGGCTGGACGAGATACGGGAACCCGCACACCCCAGGACTCAGAAACCCGCGTCGGTAATTTTCATCGGCGTTTTGCCCGTTCGATCATAAGGAAGACTCTATTGCACAAAATCATCCCACCAACCTCCGCGCTCTCTGTGACTCTGTGGCATCGTTTCAGGAATCAAGTGGCAGACTGGGTGAAGGTTGCCGTACAGTACGCTTCCTCCCTTCCTGCAAAGTAAACAAATCCACGATCAGGTTTTATGAAGAAGACTCCCGCACAGGCCCCCTCCCGCTTCACCTCCATCCTTGAACGGTCGGACAACCGGCTCTGGGGAGCCCACCTCCGAGTGCCGGTCCGGGTTGCAGAACGTTTTGGAGAAGGCAGGACACGCCGCGTCTTCTGCAGACTGAACCAGGGGGAGGAGTTTCAATGCGCGATCCTGCATCGCGGGAAGGATCTGTTCCTTGTCACGGTAAACAAGAAACTCCGTGATGATCTCAATCTTGAGTTCGGGAAGGAGGTCATCGTCCGCCTGCGAAAGGACGAGTCCGAATACGGCCTTCCCATGCCGGAGGAACTGCGGGAATTGTTCCGTCAGGACCGGGATGGGGACAAACTGTTCCATGCCCTTACCCGTGGCAAACAGCGGACCCTTCTGTACATTATCGGCTCGACGAAGGATCCCGGAAAGCGAATCGTTCGTGCTCTCGCGGTTGTCAACCATTTGAAAGCAAACAAGG
>DKJQ01000323.1:3372-8062 GCA_002454845.1 Ignavibacteria bacterium UBA6688 | reverse complement strand
ATCGTCAAGCATATCATCGAAGCCCATGGGAGTAAGATTGTTGTGAGTAGTGAGACGGGAAAGGGGACCATATTTTCCTTCGATTTGAAGAAGTGATCCGGCCATGGATATCAACAGCTTCCTGATTGAGCAGGGCCTCAGGCAATTGGAAATGCCCGACTCGGTCATCAGGCAATTCCGGCTCGCTCATGCCCTGAGTGACATTGATGGCCGGGGATTCCCGAAGGAACTGTTCCAGCTCAGTGCGCCGGTGATCATCCGGGGATTGCTCAATTATGGGATTCTCCAGATGAAGCGCGACTGGGTGTATCCTTACTGGGTACACCGGCAGTTGGACCGGGAAGGTCCGAGCTACGTTGCGCGGTCCCAGAATCCATTATTGATCAATACGACCCACAGGAACTGGACGGCATTGGGATCGCCTCATGGCGTGCACGAAGCCATCATCGATCCCCGGGGGCTTGTCACACCCCTTCCACGCGAATGGTCTGTCGACGTCTGGCTCCAGGAGGGGAGAGAGATGATGTTTCCCTCACGAGCGGCCCGGGCAGATCAACTCCTCGATACGAAAGCCCCAAGGCTGACGACAACATTGGCTTGGAACGGCCTGTCTCTTGAGTTGGAAGCGTTTGTCGGAACGACAAAGGGTGGGATCGATATCCTGTTTCACCGGACAAAAGTTCTCAACACGACGGCAGTTCATAAAACCGTGACCGCATATATCGCCATCCGACCGTTCAATCCGGAGGGGGTGGCTCCCATCGAACGACTCGAGGTCCGTTCCACACGGTTTCTCTCTATCGACGGCATTCTCGGCGTCGTGTTTGCCAAAAACCCGGACTTGATGTACTGTCAGAACGGTTCAGTCGGAGACCTTGCGCATACCCTCGCATCCCCCGATGGAATGAAGCATGAGAGTCCCAGGGTCGAGTGCGCGCAAGGTCTTGCCCAGGCCGCGGCTGGGTTCCGTCTTGATATTGCGCCCCGCGGGAGCCGCTCAATTCATTACAGCATTGCGCTTGGGACGGATGAGACCCTGCGTCATGCAAGGGTGAAGCAGACCTGGGTTGTATCCTATGAACAGCGCAGGGAAGTGCAGCGCGAGGTGTGGGAGAAGGAGTTGAGGAAAGGCGGGACGTTCCGGTTCGCCGGGGAGGATGACTCCAGGCTCTTCAGTTCGAGCATGCTTGCGCTTCTTCAGTTTCATGACAACGATTTTATCTCGCCGGGCCCCTTCCTGTACCATCATTTCTGGTTCCGCGATGCGGCCCCCATGCTTCGTGCTCTCGATCTCCTCGGCCACACACACAGGACCAGGAAGGTGCTTGATGCATTTCCATCCTACCTTACCCCCGACGGCTTTTTCCGGGCGCCGGATGGCGAGTGGGATTCCAACGGGGCAGCCCTGTGGATCCTTCATCAACATTATCTCGTCAGCCGATCGACCCTTTGGCTCAAACAGTGGTACCCGAATATCGTCAAAGCGGCGAACTGGATTGTACGCAAACGTACTCAAGGCCGCTCCAACGGCACCCCTGCAAATGGCATGATGCCCAGGAGCATCAGCGCCGAGCATCTTGGTACCGTGGATCAGTATTTCTGGGACTCGATGTGGTCCCTTGCAGGATTACGGGCAACCGCGGCTCTGGCTGCCGAGCTTGGGAAAGAGAACGACGCACGGCGCTTCCGGAATGAAGTGAGCCAGTTTACCATCGATCTCCAGAAGGCCTTCGCCCTGGCCGAGCAGCGACTGGGAGCTCCATTGATACCCGCGAGCCCCTCAAGACCTTTTGATGAGGGGGCTATCGGGTCGATTGCGAGTCTCTATCCGCTCGAACTCTTTGACAGGGACTATCCCAACCCCGTTGCCACGCTCCGCGTGTTCACGGAAAGGTTCCTTGATGACCGGGGATTCTACCATCCGCTCATTCATTCGGGGTACAATGCATACCTGACCCTGCAGGTGGCGCACAGTTATCTCTTGCTCGGAGAGGTCGAGACCGCTTGGAGTATTGCCCGATCCATATTTCAGCAGGCATCGCAGACCGGTGCGTTTCCCGAGGCCATTCATCCCAAAACCTCGGGGGGAGCCATGGGGGATGGTCACCACGGATGGGCTGCCGCGGAAGTCGTCCTGTTTCTTCGGGATTGTCTTCTGCGTGAAAAAGACGGAAGGTTACAACTTCTCTCTGGTACGACTCCCTCCATGATCACACAGGAACAACCGATCGTGGTGGATCAAGCGCCGACCACCTTTGGCCCGGTCAGCTTTTCCCTTGATCTCGAATCGCCGACACAATGGGTATTCAAGTTCTCGAAGAGTTATTTTCCCCAGCATGCCCCTGCCTGCATTGAAGTTCACCTTCCCTTCAGGGCCCTACGGGTTACTCCCGTAAAGCCTTCGCACATCCTGCACCAGCAAGATACGGAACGAGGAACCATCATCACCCTTTCCTCCGAAGTGACAACGTTGTTCGGACAGCGGACTCCCGATTCAGACCTTTCATAGCACCATCAAAGTGCCGGAAGGGGTGAAAGCCGGCTTTGAGAAAGCCCCGCGGGGAAACGTTTGAGGGGGAGAGTTACGCCGGCTGTCTGGAAAGGAATCGGGAGCATTTCCGTCTCGATCTCACACTTCCCTCCGGCATAGGTCAGTCGATTATACTTCAGGTAGCGCGTCGGGTCATCACAGACCGATCCCGCGCCATTCGCGATCGTGATCCCCGAACGCTCGTACACCTCGTTCCGATGAATATGTCCATGCAGGACGAACCGGATATTCAAAGCGCCAAAGAGCCTGAACATTCTTCGCCGGTTCCTCAATTTCATGGTGCGCGCTTCAATCGAATGCCAGAGCGAGTTGCCGCAGGAATCTTGATCCAGCATGTCATGAAAATGATGATGAATCGCCGCGATGGGAATTGTGCCCGCGATGCCGGGAGAACCGGCCAGCGCGCGAAGACTATCGAACTGGTGTTCATCGAGAGACCCGTTCGTCCCCAGGATATTGGACCAGAGAGACCATGGGGGGATGGAGTTGAGCCCAAGAAGAGAGAACGGTCCAATCCGTTTAAGGAATGGATAGGAATTGTCTCCGGAGAGAAAAAGGGCCCCGTCGAAAGTTTCAGAGAACGCCTCTCTGAACAGAGCAAGATTTCTGTGATAGTCGACGCTCCGGATATGCCGTGGAAAACTCAGGACATCCACAGCTCTGTGGGGTCCCCCGAAAATATCGTGATTCCCCGGCACTACGGTGAGTCGCTTGCCGTCGAGGAGGCCGAACCGGGAGAGGATCTCACGGGCGAGAAAATAATCGTCCGGGTCGGCTGTGCTAACGATGTCGCCTGTGATGATGAGATGATCGCATCTTCGTTCCAGGATGGAACGAAGGAGGAGCTTGAATGATTTCAAATGTTCCCGGTAGTATCGCCGGCTGAGGTGAGGATCCGAGATATGGACGATGGAAAAGGGAGGGGACGAAGAGGAGAGACTCGCCGGCGGGATCCGGCGGGGTGCCTGGAAGTGCGCCTGAGGCTGAAGGTTACGCTGCGCGGGAACGACGATGTCTGGAATACTCATGGAGAACTGTCTCGTAGCTGTTGAACATGTGGTTGAGCGATCGGTCCCACGAAAACTCCTGTGCGCGGGCCAGGGCCCGGGACGCGACCCTTTTCCGTTCCTCCGGATGGTCGAGCAGTGAAATCACTCCTTCTGCCATGGCGCGGGCGCTCAAAGGCTCAACCAGCAACCCTGATTTTCCCTGTTCGATGATCCCCGCCGCACCGCCGGCCCGGGCTGCCACAGGGGCCAACCCGGAAGCCATGGCTTCAATGGTTACCAAACCGAAGGTCTCCGTTGTCGAAGGAAAAACGAAAATATCCGATGACGCATAGATTTCTGCCAGGGGTATCCCGGATTGATAACCAAGGAAGTGAGCTGCCGGCATCATTGCCTCAAGTTCGGTGCGGGCATGGCCATCGCCCACGATCACCATTTCAAAATCGCTCCGTTGCGCTTGTAACTGCCGGTACATCTCTGCAAGAACCCTCAGGTCCTTTTCCCACACAAGCCTGCTGACAAACAGGATGATCGGTTTATCGCCGTTCCCAAATTGCTTCCTCCAGCTTTGTGACCGATGTCCGGGATGGAAGAGAGAGAGATCGACCCCGTTGGGAACATACTCGAGCCTGTCGATGGACCGCTCCCGGAGCTCTTCGAGAATGGGGAGTGTCGGCACAAAGGTCCTGTCCATGTGATTGTAGAGGTATCGGGTGACCTTCCAGGTGAGTTCTTCGAGGGCGGAGAGTTTGTAGTAACGCGGGTACGTCGGGAAGTGTGTATGGTAGGTCGCAACCAGCGGCACGTTGAAGTGTTGAGCGTACCTTGTTGCCGCGAACCCGAGTGTGCAGGGGCTGTTGATGTGAATCAGGTCCGGTTGGAACCGTTCCAGGATTCCGGCAAACATTTGGTACCCGGGAACTGCGATACGGTAGTTTTTCTGGAGGGGGAGCATCACGGAAGGAACTTTGTACATCGGGATGATTATATCCCGTGGATCGGGAAGGGTGGATGTCAGGGCAATAGCCTGAACGTTTCGTTCCAGCGCCCCTTCAAACATCTTGTACATGCAGCGGGTGACCCCGTCCTGCCCTTTTCGAAGGTTTGCGTTGAAGTATGCGATGCGCATAGG
>DKJQ01000323.1:0-3287 GCA_002454845.1 Ignavibacteria bacterium UBA6688 | reverse complement strand
TTACTCAAATATGAAAACCGGGTTATGAAACTGTGAAGAGCCTGGGATGCAAAGAGTTACAACGGAAGGATGCTGATGTGGATGAAGAAGTGCCGGCAAGTGCTTCAACGAGGTGAAGGAGAAATCTTGAAAAGGCACGAGCATATCGGCGCATTGAGAGGAATGCGCCGATAATCATCTTCTGTCCGTGGCCAAACGTGAAGATGTTGCCCGCGTGAAATCTGTGACAAAGGTCTCAGAGGACGGTAACCCCCTGAAACGATCTATGTAAAGATAACGCGCGACCCTTACCCTGGAATTATCCCATTATTATAAAATCGTTAAGCACGCAGGGTAGAGGCGGGACAGGCATACACGGGAAATCGGGAAGGTCAGGGCCGGACCTGTCGATGAGCTTTGAATTCTACTTCGAGCTCATAGGCTTCCTCAAAGAGGTTCTTCTTGCGTTCAGCGCCCCAAATCTCGAGATCCAACGACGAGCGCTTTGCATGATGGAGGGAAATCGTGAGTCTGTCTCCGGATCGGCGGCATGTGAGATCCCGGACGGCGGAAGAGTGAGTTCGATCCAGTCCATCGGCGATGCGCAGGATGCCGGCAAGTTTCCTGATTATCTCCTGGTCAACCTGTGCGAGTTTACCGTATCCTTCGTGTTTGGGCTTCGGGTGGCTTTTGCGGTGGTACCGGGCGATATTCGCGATAATCTCTTTTTCGTTATCGGTGAATCCGAAGAGTTCCGCATTTCGAATAAGATAATACGAATGTCTGTGGTGCATCGCGTGTGATATGAAGAAACCGATCTCGTGCAGGATGGCGGCCGCCGCCAAAAACTCCCGTTCCCGCGGTCCAAGGGCATGAAATCGTTTTGTCTGGTCGAACAACCTGAGCGCGATGCGGGCCACGTGGTGTGAGTGTTCTTTTTCGTACTGAAAATGCTCCGCAAGGCTGAGAATGCTGGTGTACCGCAGGTCGTTCAGGTGGCGGGCCGAGGGGACGCTTGAACTCTTTTCGATCGTTTCCAGCACAATTCCTTCCCGGAGGGCAAACTCGGAGACCGTCATGGACCGGACTCCCAGTTCAAGGAAGATCTGTTCAAGAATGAGTGCTCCGGCAACGATGATATCAGCGCGTGCGGGATCGAGCCCCGGGAGATTCCTCCGTTCTTCTGTCGTCTCAGACTCCAGGAGTGTCTCGACGACCTCCTCAAGTTCTTCGAAGGTGAAGGAGACGTTGTTCATTTTGGCGGGTGGTTCCCCCTCGCGCAATTGTTGGACCATGCGCGCGATGCTGAGGATGGTGCCGGAACTGCCTATGACGGTCTCGTAGTCGTGTTTCTGGATCTCCCGGACCACCGGGTTCAGCATGCCCGCTACGAACTTCCTGCATTCCTTCAACGCTTTGGAGTTGACCTTCCCTTCGGGAAAAAACCTCTGCGTCAACCGGATGGCCCCCAGTTTCAAACTGTTAGCGTAAAGGACCCTGCGCTTTTGGCCCAGAAGGAATTCTGTGCTGCCCCCGCCGATATCGATGCAGAGAATTACTTTGTTGAAGACGGGGAGTGCCTGAAGGACGCCGAGATAAATGAGCCGCGCCTCCTCGATGCCGGAGATCACCCCGATCGAGATTCCTGCTTCCGATTTTGCGCGGCGGAGAAACTCAGACTGGTTTACTGCTTCACGGACTGCGCTCGTTGCGACGGCACGGATCGGGGCGCCCGATGCATCCGCAATCCCCTTGAACCGGATCAGCGTTTGGATCCCGCGGTTCATCGCATCGTCGGAAAGGACCTTCATGTCCTTCGCGCCGGAGCCGAGACGGACAATTTCCTTCTCCCGATCGAGGATCTTGAATTTTCCGGTTTTCTTCTCGACCTCAACGACAACGAGGTGGAACGAGTTCGTCCCGATATCAACCGCTGCCAGATGGCGATGGGTTTTTGTCACGGGGTGGTCTCCGCAGAGGGAATTAATCCGTCATCAAGGTTCAGGGTCAAGGATGGCGGCAATACCCCGTTTTAAGACCTTGTTGGTTTCCGCAAAGCTGAGGGAGGCATCGACCGTTGAAAAGCCGAATTCCTCCACCAGGACATCAAACTCGGTGAGAATTCGTTTCTGGTATTCGACAAAGCTGTCATAGACGTCTTCTCCCAGACCAAGGTCCATGCCGGATTCCCAATAATCCATACCTTCAGCCGACCCACTTTCCCAGTAATGCTCGATGAGGTTCTCACCGTTAATGACGCGCGGGATGAGATCTTCAATCTGAATCTTCATGTAGAACACGACATCCGGTTCCAAGGCAAAGCCGTAAATACGTCGGATCCAGTCTTGGTCGGCCCCCCGGACGACAGAGCGGGCAAGAGCCGTATAGAAATACCGGTCTGCCAGCACGACGAACCCAGCCTTCAGGGCCGGCAGCACCTCGTGTTCCAGGCGGTCCGCGAAATCCGCAAGATACAGAAGGCTAAACGTGTTCACATTCAAATTGTGCCCGGCTTTTGCCGCATCGATGGCGTTCCCGAGGAGAGGGGAGCGGGTCCAGCCTGTGGTCATGACCGGGTGTCCCTTCACCTCGAGCCACTTTTTGAGCTCGGCAATTTGTGTCGAACGCCCCACGCCATCCGTCCCTTCAATGACAATCAGTTTCCCCGCGAGGTCGCTCGTGTCGATATAGGGAAGGCCCGTACCGAAAAACACTTTCTCCTTAGGTGCCATGGGTTCTGTGGTTCTTTCCAAGATAGGCGATGCCGTTGTACCCTTTGAGTTCTTCACGCACGATATCCCTCACAAGGGCTTGTTGCTTTTTGATCGATTGCGTCGCGTCGATGACGATCATGCCATATTCCTGCGCCACGGCATCGTATTGTGTCAGAATCTGACTCTGAAAAAGTCTGAAACTCTCCTTCGGATCGTCGCTGAGACCAAGGTCCATTCCGGCCTCGTGGAATTTCAGCGCGGTCCGGCCCACCAGGATCCTTTTGAGCGAGGTTTCGATGGGGACCTTGAAATAGAAGGCCAGGTCCGGTTTGGCGGAGAAACCGTACATGTTCCGCACCCAGGCAGGGTGCACTCCCCGGACCACATCCCTGCTGAATGCAGTATAGACGTATCGGTCTGCCAGGACGATCATCCCCGCCTTGAGAGGGGGAATTATCAGGTGGGCAAGTCTGTCCGCAAAATCTGCTGCGTGCAGGATACTGAAGGTGGTGGGGGTAAGAAGGTTTTTCTTTTTCCCGCGTTTGATGGTGTCGTTCACCAGTTGTGAGGAATTCCACTCCGTAAAGAACGTAC
>DKJQ01000130.1 GCA_002454845.1 Ignavibacteria bacterium UBA6688 | reverse complement strand
GAGGCAGCGCATGCTGAAGAGTTTCTTTCTGATTGCCCTGCGCAATCTTAAAAAGAACAAAGTTTATTCCGCCATCAATATTGGCGGGCTGTCGGTCGGCATGGCGTGCTGCATACTCATCCTGCAGTGGGTGCGTGATGAACTCAGTTACGATCGGTTTCACCCGGATGCCGGGCGCCTCTATAGGGTCAATTGGGATGTGAAGACTGCGGGCAACGAGGGGATATGGCCGGGTACCCCCCCGCCACTCGCTGGAAAGCTCACGCAAGAAGTCCCGGGAGTTGCTGCGGCGACAAGACTCCGTACTATGCCCGGGACGGTCGTCCGGTCACAGGGTACATTCTTCTCGGAGAACGGTATCATGGCAGCCGACTCCAATATGTTCGACGTGCTCGGTTTTGTCCTGATACAGGGAAATCCGGCAACCGCGCTCCGGTCTCCCAACAGCGTGATCCTGACGGAGGAAACAGCCCGGAAGTATTTTGGAGAGGAGCCGGCCATCGGCAAAAGTCTGATGATCGGCGAGAGTGAGCCATTCCGCGATAAAATGTACCAAAACATGTTTACGGTTACCGGAGTGGTCCGGAACCCTCCGCGCAATTCACATATCCAATTCACCATGCTGACTTCGATGTCTTCGTATCCTGAAGTGGCATGGCGCGATTGGAGTTGGGTGTGGATGCAAATGGCAACCTATGCCAGGCTGGAGCCGCTGATCGATGTTTCTGTTGTGGAAGAGCGCGTGCAGGGAGTCGTGAAGAAATATCTCCCGGCTGCGTTCGCACGCGTTGGGTCTTCGTATGACGAGCTTATAAAAAATAGAGGGAGGTGGAATTTCGTTTTTCAACCGATGACCGACGTGTATCTCGGATCGACGAGCATCGGCAACCGCCTTGGGCCGACAGGCAATCGAACGAATGTCTATCTCTTTGCGACCATTGCATGCTTTATCCTCCTGATCGCGTGCATCAATTTCATGAACCTCGCCACGGCGCGTTCGTTGACCCGTGCGCGGGAAGTAGGGATGCGTAAAATTCTCGGCTCAGGCAAGAAAACCCTGGTTGCTCAGTTTCTCCTTGAGTCGCTCCTCTTTAGCGCGCTTGCAATGCCTTTTGCATTTTTCCTGGTCGAGGCGCTGATGGAACCGTTCAACATGCTCTCGGGCAAGGACCTTCATTTCAATTTTCTGGACCCTCCCTGGTTGCCGGCAGCTCTCATCCTGTTGACTCTCTTGGTGGCCTTGATTGGAGGAAGCTATCCGAGCCTCCGCCTCTCTTCCTTTCGGCCGCTCCACGCGTTCCAGGGCCCAACGAGCGTCATTTCAAGGCGGTGGTCGTTGAGAAACATGCTGGTCCTGTTCCAGTTTACGGTTACCATCGGACTCATCGCCTGCACTATTTTGGTGGAACGGCAGATGCAGTATGTCGGAACTGCGGACGTAGGCTTTCGGAAAGAAGGAGTTGTCATCATCTCCAACGCGAACAATCGACTTGGTAATCAGGTCGATGTGTATAAAGAAAGTATCCGGCGTCATGCACAGGTTCTTAACGCGTCTGTTTCGACAGGCGTACCTCCGTACTGGGGCTTTCAGGATGGGTATAAAACTGAGGGAGGGGGAGACCAGCCGTTCGCGCTTAACTCCTACATGGCGGATGAACACTTTGTGAATACGCTCGGCATCGAGATCGTGCAAGGGCGCGGTTTCTCAAAAGAGTTTTCCACGAACGCGTCCGGGGTCATTTTGAACGAAGCTGCGGTAAAGTACCTCGGCTGGGAAGACGCTATCGGTAAAACCATAACATACCCTGGAGGAGACGGCACATTCCAGGTGATCGGCGTTATGAAAGACTTTCATTTCGCCTCGTTGCGCTCCCCCATCACACCGTTCGCCCTTTTCCATACCGCTTCCGGGACCTATCGTATTCCGAGCTCGTTTGTTGTCGTGCGCGTCGCTTTGACCGGTCTCGATGATCCCATCAAGGTTTTAGAATCGGAGTGGAAAGCGATTTCCCCCACCACTCCCTTTGAGTATGATTTCCTGGAAAACAATCTCCTTCTGCAATATGAAGCTGAACAGCGATTTGGCAGCGTCTTTCTTGTGTTTTCATTGCTGGCCATTTTTATCGCATGCCTGGGGTTGCTGGGATTGGTCACGTTTTCGACCGAACAGCGTACTAAAGAGATCGGCGTCAGAAAAGTTCTTGGTGCATCTGTCGGCGATGTTGTCACGCTGCTTTCGAAGGAGTTTATCAGGTTGATTGTGATTGCCAATGTCATTGCCTGGCCGATCTCCTACCTTGTGATGAGCCGATGGCTCGAGGATTTCGCTTATCGAACGGACATCGGCTGGTGGGTGTTTGCTTTTGCCGGCGGACTCACCCTGTTGATCGCCCTCATGACGGTCAGTTTCCAGGCCGTCAAAGCCGCGTTGGCAAATCCGGTTGAGGCGCTCCGGTATGAATAGGATTGGTGTTCGAAATTCCTCGGGGTGCCAAAGGAGGGTCATAGGCGGATGAATGACTTACAGACGGCAGATGGCAGATTACAGATTACAGATGGTGGTGGATGGCAGACACGCGTTGGGTCAGCTTCTGACCAGTAGCTCCTGAATCCTCTGAAAGGAGTTCTCATGTTCTCCAACTATTTGAAAATCGCCCTTCGGAGTCTTCTCCGGTCCAAGGGTATCTCGCTTATTACTATCATCGGACTCGCCATCGGCATTGCGGCAACCTTGCTCATTCTCCTGTACATCAAGTTCGAATCGAGTTACGATGATTTTCATACAAACGCGCAAAACCTCTACAGAGTATCCATACGTCACGTGAATGAAGGGAGGATCGATGGTGACAGCCCCGAATTTACACCTCCCCTGGGTCCCGCCATGGCGGAAGAAATCCCGGGCGTCGAAGCGTTTACCCGGCTCTCTTCGGGCCGCCATGCGTACCTCTCTTACGGGGACAGATCCACGAAATTGGAGGATCTGCATCACGCCGACTCGACGTTCTTTCAGTTGTTCTCTTTTGACCTGGTTGCGGGTTCCCCTGAGAGGGTGCTGAAAGAACCCCACACAATCGTCCTGACGGAGCAAACGGCATCCCGCGTCTTCCATGAAGAAGATCCTCTGGGGAAAACGGTGTACCTCAATGGAGCGGAGGCCTATG
>DKJQ01000331.1 GCA_002454845.1 Ignavibacteria bacterium UBA6688 | reverse complement strand
GTTTCTTGAAAAAGTGGTGTACTAATTATCTTCCTCTTTGTGTCACGGGGTGAACGTCTGTCCCGACTGAAAAGGAGATCGCCCTCTGAATCGGTTCGATGAGCAATCTGGGAGCGATGAAAAGGAAAATCCCGTGATCTCTCTCATATCCTTCGTGCAAGCTGGAAGAGCTTCATTTGCATCTTGCTTGCGTTTGGTTTACATTATTTTCTATGATTAAAGAGGCAATTCGAAAACTTGCGGCACGGCAATCTTTATCGTCGGGGGAAGCCTACGCGGCCATGGAGGAGATCATGTCCGGAACGGCAACAGAGGCCCATATCGCAGCTTTCCTGATGGGGTTGCGCCTCAAAGGGGAAACGGTTGAGGAAATTGCCGGATGTGCGCGTGCCATGAGAGCCAAGTCGACCAGGATCCAATCCAATCACCCCGTGATTACCGACACGTGCGGGACGGGAGGAGATGCTTCCGGCACCTTCAACATCTCGACCACAGCGGCGATCATCGCAAGCGCGGCAGGGGCGATTGTCGCGAAACACGGGAACAGGGCTGTCTCCAGCAAGAGCGGAAGCGCAGATGTCCTCAAAGCTTTGGGCGTCAACATCGATCTTCCAATCGAACATGTTTCCTCGGTCCTGGATGAAGTGGGGATAACCTTTCTCTTCGCGCCGATGATGCATGGGGCGATGAAATTCGCAGCTCCCGTACGCCGGGATCTCGGCATTCGAACGATTTTCAACATCCTCGGGCCTTTGACAAATCCTGCGGGCGCAAATAGGCAACTTCTTGGGGTCTTTCATCCCGGATTGACGGAAGTTATGGCCGGTGTTCTGCTGGAATTAGGATCAGAACACGCCCTTGTAGTCCACGGGGAGGGGGGCTTTGATGAACTTTCATCGCTTGGATCGACAAGGGTGAGCGAGTTGAAGGACGGAAGGGTGACGACCTACACCCTTCATGCGAAAGATCTTGGGATCAAGCCGGGCGCGTTAGAGGACCTTCGGGGAGGGGATGCATCCGTGAACGCGGAAATGACACGATCGATCCTCGCTGGGCGGGATGGTGCTCCCGCCGAAATCGCAATTCTGAATGCGGGTGGAGCTCTGCTGGTTGCCGGAAAAGCGAATTCCGTGAAGGAAGGGATGGCATTCGGCAGGGATGCAATTCGCACCGGTGCAGCAACCCGCAAACTTCACGATTGGATAGAAGCCACAAACAGCCGATAGCATCCGATTGAATCCACTTCCTCAAATCATTAAAGACCAATTAGTTCGGTGGGGACTTCTGAAGGCGAGACTATCCGAAGAAGAACTCAGGCAGGTTCTTGAGGCCAGCACTCTGTCGGGGACGCTCAATAAAACCGAACACGAACTGATCAAGAGTATCTTCGAGTTCACGGATACGACCGTTAAGGAGATCATGATTCCCCGGCCGGACATCGTTGCCCTTGATATCTCCCTGCCCACGGATGCCGTCGTCCGGAGAGTGATAGAGGAGGGATATTCCCGATTGCCGGTGTACCGCGACAGTATCGACCACATCATTGGGGTCATCTACAGCAAGGACCTCCTGAGTCTCCTCGAACATCGCTCCCTGATCGTTTTCCAGGATATTATCCGGCCTGCGTTTTTTGTCCCGGAATCGAAGAAGATCAGCGAGTTGTTGCGGGAATTCCAGCAGAACAAGGCGCATCTCGCGGTTGTAGTGGATGAGTTCGGTGGCACCGAAGGCATTGTGACGATGGAGGACATCGTGGAGGAGATCGTCGGGGAAATCCATGATGAGTATGACGAGGTGAGCAAGGCTGTCGAGGCCTCCAAGGATGGCTCAGTGATCGTCGACGCCCACGTCTCCGTGGCTGATTTTAACGGGCAGTTTGCCGCGGATATCCCGGACTCTTCCGATTACGAGACGCTCGCGGGTTTCCTCCAGAAAGTCTCCGGGAGATTGCCGGATGTGAACGATGAGATCCGATATGATAATTTCACATTCATCATTCTTTCGAAGAGCGCCCGGAGAATTCGCCAAGTCAAGGTAATCTGTGCGCCGGCGCGTCCGGTCGCGGCGCAGGAAGCCGGATGAGCATCCTACGGACCATTCTTGAAAATAAACTTCTTGAAGTGGAAGAGGCAAGGGGCCGGATTCCACTTGCCGCTCTGAAAGAACGCCTCAACAATGCTCCACTCCATCGTCCGTTTGCAGCCGCATTGAGACGAACGGAGATTTCCGTTATCGCGGAAATCAAGAAAGCATCCCCCTCCAGGGGAATTCTTGTGAGAGACTTTGACCATAGGAAACTAGCAGACGAATTCAAACGAGGCGGAGCAAGCGCCCTCTCCGTTCTGACCGATAAGAAATACTTTCAAGGCGACCCGGCGTTTTTGATAGAGATCCGGGATACGGTGGACCTTCCTCTTCTTCGAAAAGACTTTATCATCGACGAATACCAGGTTTATGAATCGAAACTCCTCGGTGCCGATGCGATCCTGTTGATCGTCAAGGCGCTCTCCCGGGATCAGTTGGAACGATTGCATGAGGCGGCCCTTTCGATTAATCTCGAGGTTTTGGTCGAAACCCACACGCGGGAAGAGATCGCCGAGGCGAACAGGATCGGTGCCGGGATGATCGGGATCAACAACAGGGATCTCGAATCCTTCGAAGTGTCCCTCAACCGTTCGTTGGAGCTCCGGCACTATATTCGCCCGGAGGCCCTGGCTGTCAGCGAGAGCGGAATTCAAACAGCGGAAGACAGAGTCAAACTCAAGAACGCCGGTTTTCAAGCGATCCTCGTGGGTGAGGGGTTGGTGATGCGCGGAAATCCGGCAGAAGCCCTTCAAGACCTTGTTCGGAAATAGACCTCAGGAACTCTTTGTCAAGATCTGCGGCATCACCAATCTCGACGATGCCCTCCATGCAGTCCGCTGTGGGACGGATGCGTTGGGATTTGTCTTTCACGAAGAAAGCCCGAGGTTCATTTCGCACTACCATGCAGCCGAGATTGTCCGAAAGCTGCCAGATCATATTTCCAAGATCGGCGTGTTTGTCCATGCGGACAGGAAGTTCATTCATGAAGTTGTGAAGCGGATCAACCTGAGTGCTGTTCAACTCTATGGCAACGAAGGACCCGACGACCTGGTCAATTATGAAACAAGTGTCATCAAGGCGGTTCGTGTCGGAGAAGGCTTTGATGTAGAGACGCTCAGGAATTACATCGTGGATGCTTTTCTGCTCGATACCCATCAGAAAGGACAGTACGGAGGGACGGGGAAAACATTCGATTGGAATAATGCAGTGAGGGCGAAGGAGTACGGCCGTGTGATCCTTTCCGGCGGTCTGTCGCCCGAAAACATCGAGGCTGCAGTTCGGTTCGTTCAACCCTACGGGGTCGATGTCAGCAGCGGAGTTGAAGCGAGCCCCGGGAAAAAAGACCCGGCGAAGGTGAAGGAGTTTATCGTGCGCGCCAAGAGCATCCCGATGGACTATGATGAGCAGGAAGACGAGGAGTAAATGAGCAAGATCAAACAGGCCATTAAGAGCTCCGCTGCACCCACCACGGTGCTTCCGGATGAGTCCGGCCACTTTGGTATCTACGGCGGGAGATATATTCCCGAGACTCTGATGCCTGCTGCGGTGGAATTGGCGACGAAGTACGCCGCTCTCCGACACGATGCAGGCTTCCAAAAGGAACTGGCGGACGATTTGAAGCATTTCGTCGGGAGACCGACCCCCTTATATTTTGCCCGGCGACTTACGGAGCATTTCGGGGGAGCAAGAATTTATCTGAAAAGGGAAGACCTTTGCCACACGGGCGCCCACAAGATTAACAACACAGTCGGCCAGATTTTAATCGCAAGGAGGATGGGGAAACGGAGGATCATTGCTGAGACGGGGGCTGGACAGCATGGCGTTGCCGTGGCGACGGTCTGTGCCCGCTTTGGCCTCGCATGCATCGTGTATATGGGCGAGGAAGACATGCATCGGCAGGCTCCGAACGTGGTGCGCATGAAGCTTCTTGGAGCTGACGTGCGGCCTGTGACAAGCGGAAGCCGTACCCTGAAGGATGCCACCAGTGAAGCCATCCGGGATTGGGTCACAAATGTCGAGTCAACCTTTTACATTATCGGGTCTGTTGTCGGAATGCATCCCTATCCGATGATGGTGCGGGATTTTCAAAGCGTCATCGGTCATGAAACCAGGGAACAGGTGCTCAGCCTTGAAGGAAAGCTGCCGGATGCCATCATGGCGTGTGTAGGAGGGGGAAGTAACGCCATGGGAATTTTTTATCCCTTCCTTGACGATGCGGAAACGGTGGAACTGATCGGTGTCGAAGCAGCCGGACTGGGATTGGAAAGCGGCAAGCACTCCGCGTCACTCACGGCGGGGACCCCCGGAGTGTTGCACGGGGCGATGCAGTACCTCCTCCAGGATGAAAATGGGCAGGTCCGGATCGCTCATTCCATTTCAGCGGGACTCGATTATCCCGGGGTCGGGCCCGAACATTCGTTTCTCAAGGACGCAGGGAAAGTCCGGTACACTTCTGTTACGGACACGCAAGCACTGGACGCATTCACACTGCTGGCTTCGCTTGAAGGAATCATCCCGGCGCTGGAAAGCGCTCATGCGATAGCCGCTCTCTCGAGCGAGGCGTCGAAGCGTGCACGGGACGAAGTTGTTGTCGTCAATCTCTCCGGAAGGGGCGATAAGGATCTTGCCACTGTCATGAGCGCACTCGACCTCTGATTCGTGATTGACTCTCCCGTTCGATATGGATCAAACGTTCCATCCGACATCGCCCGGAAAGCCTCCCGTTTTCTCTCAACCCGGCCATAACCGAAACTCCTGTGCGCTCTGAAGTCCCTTCCGAACTACCTGAACGCTCTCTCGTTCGCAACTCTCTCTTTAACGGTTTGGGTTTCGTCTGGTCTGCTGCCGTCCTTTTCTTCCAGGTTACCTATATTCTCCACGCGCTGGGCGCGGAGATCTACGGCATCTGGGCTCTCTGCCTGATTCTCAGTTCCACCTTCACGATCGCTGACTTCGGGATGTCTGCCACCATCGTCAAGTTTGTTTCTGAGTACAGGACGAAGGGCCAGTTAGAGGAGGTGAACCGCGTCCTTGCCAATAGCCTTCTTTTTTATCTTGCCATCGATGTGGCAATCCTTCCGTTGCTTCTTGTGATTCCTGCAATACTTGAGTTTCTGAGCGTCCCGGGGGATCTTCTCCCCCTCGCCGTCACCGGAGCGATGATCGCCCTGCTGAATTTCATGTTGACGATGACCGGCGTGAATGTCCTGGCGGGTTTACTGCAGGGCTACCATCGAATGGATGTCACCAACCGTGTGACCATGGCCATTGGTATCCCAAAAATTATGGGAACGATTGCGGCGATAGAGCTTGGATACGGATTACTCGGTGTCATGGTGAGCGACTTCCTTATGGTCTTCCTGACAGTCGCCGTTCTTCGACATCGCGCCGCCGTGATTGTCCCTGGGGCCGTCTTCGCTGTGCGGTACCGTTCGTGGAGCACTTTTAAGGCTATTTTTCGTTTCGGCATAACATTGCAGGCGAGCATGATCTCCGGGCTCATCAATTTTCATTTTGACAAGCTCGTGCTGTCGAAGTTCCTTGGATTGGCTTTCCTGACCTATTACGACCTTGGATCGAGGGTGGTGGGAAAAATCAGGGGTCTACCCCTTATCGTTGCAACAGCCTTGCTGCCGGAGTTCTCGCGTCTTCAGGCACTGCAGGACCTCGCTTCGATCAGGGAAGTGTACGACAAGAGCTCCAAGGTGATGCTGGTGTTTCTCCTGCCGGTGTTCGGAACCATCGCGCTGGTTTCCGATCTGCTTGTCAACCTCTGGCTGGGGCCGGGGTACGAGCTTGCCGCCCTCACACTGCGCGTGCTTGCTTTCTCCTATTGCGTAAATGTGTTTACAGCTGTGGTATCGAATGCTTCAAAAGGGCTCGGCCATCCGGAGATCGAGGCCAAAACCGCCGGAATTCAGGTCGTCCTGAACGTTCTCCTCAGTCCCTTGCTTGTTCTTCAATTCGGATTTCCCGGTGCGCTGATTGGAACGAGCATAGCCCTGGTTGGAGGGGCTGCGTACTACCTGGTGAAGGTCAACAGGCTTCTTGGCGTTCGGTGGAGTGAATTTACGGCGAAAATCCTGCGCCAACCGCTTCTCTTCTCGGCGGCAAGCCTGATCCTGGCAGGGGGGGCCCTGATGCTGGGGGTGGAAGCGGGACTTGGGACTTCCTTCGAAGGCAGGGCGGCTCTCCTGGTTGGTGTTTCCATAATTTCCATGGGACTCTTCTACACCCTGCTTCTCAAGAGTTCGTATATTGATCCATCCGAACGTGCCCGATGGAAACGCGCGTGGCGGCAAATTCTTCCAGGCAGGTAAGCGGCACTTCTATTATGAGACTCTCGGTTATCATTGTGAATTATAATGGAGGCGAAGTTCTTCCGGAATGCCTGGCAAATCTGAAACACTTCGGATGCCAGGATGATTGCGAGGTGCTGGTCGTCGATAATGCCTCAAGCGACAACAGCGTCGGATCTCTCAGGGATCTTTTTCCATGGGTTACGGTTATTGAAAACGGGGAAAACCTTGGATTCGCACGAGGATGTAACGTAGGGATACGCGCCTCGAAGGGAAGAATGATCCTTTTCTTGAATCCCGATACACGCTTCCTGAATGATGCGCTCTCCGCGCTCGTCGACTTTCTTGAAAAGAACCCTTCAGTTGGGTTGATTGGCCCTCGCATGGTCTATCCCGATGGGGAATTCCAGCTCTCCTGCGGTTCACTCCCGACAGCGTTTAGGGAAATCAGGGACAAAATCCTGTATGCTTCCGCGAAAAACAACGTTCCCGGGGTTCGTTTTCTCCTGGATCGGACCTACGGGCGGGTTCGGACCGTCGGATGGCTGACGGGCGCGTGCCTGCTCGGTCGGCGGGAAGCACTCGAGGAAGGGCATGGTTTTGATGAGCGGCTCTTCATGTATTTTGAGGATAAGGACCTTTGCAAGCGGGTTGCGGAGGCCGGATGGGGAGTTGTCTACTATCCCGGAGCGGTTGTCTCCCACATGCTCGGGAAGAGTTCGAGAGATTCCGACGCCAACCGGCTCAGGGGTATCTATCGGACAAGTCAATGGTATTATTACGAGAAGCATCTGGGCACGATTGATCGCGCTCTTCTCAAGGTATATCTTGCACTGAGGAGCGCGATTGGGTTTGGATAATTCTCTTCGAATACTTCAGCTTATTGATGACGCCACCGTAGGCGGCGGGCAGCAGCATGTGCTTTTGCTTTCCCGCGGACTGAAAGCCCGCGGGTTCAACGTAACTGTCGCCTGCGCCGCAAACGGATACCTCGTGCATGAACTTCATAAATTGTCGATCCCGGTTGTGCCTATCGCCCTTTCGAACAGGATTTCCTTTGGCCAGCTCTTTCGCCTGAAGATACTCTGCAAGGAACTGAGGGTCGATGTTCTTCATAGTCATGGAGGAACGGCGGGGCTTTGGGGCAGACTTGCCGGGATGTGGTCAAAGGTTCCAGTCCGGATACACACGCATCACGGTTTGCATGCGCTTCACTGGAATCGCTCACTCAGCGTGATCGCCGCGCAGGGAGTGGAACGGCTTTTAAAGCGATCGGTATCGTCCGTGATTTGTGTCTCGGAGGGAGAAGCCCGCCTCGGAATCCTCCGCAAGGTCATCGACCCTCGGAACTGTGTCGTGATCAGAAATGGGATTGATCTCCAGGACTATGAGCATCTTTCGGACGCGCAATCCCTCCGGAAAGAATTTGGACTTCTTCCTGATCATATCGTCATAGGAACGGTGGGACGTTTTCACGTTCAGAAGGGGTACGAATATCTCATCCGGGCAATACCGATCGTCCTCGAACAGCATCCCCATGCACAGTTCCTCCTGGCGGGGGAGGGGGAATTGCTTGAGTCCGTCCGATCAATGATTGCTTCCTCCGGACTGGCGGAAAAGGTGATTCTGACCGGTGCACGGTATGATATTCCAAACTTCCTTGGCGCGATGGATATTTTTGTCTTACCTTCCTTATGGGAAGGTTATCCGCTCTCCTTGCTGGAAGCGTCCGCGGCGGGAAAAGCGATCGTGGCGACGGACGTTGAAGGGAATAATGAAATCGTCCGGGAGCGTGTCAACGGACTGCTTGTCCCTCCACGGGATCCCGATGCGCTTGCATGTGCGATCGGGGAGCTGATCTCCGATGTTGCGTTACGCAATCGACTAGGGGCATCCGCAAGGGAGATCGCCCGGTCATCCTATTCCAGTGAGCTCATGATTGATTCCATAGCAGCCTTGTACCGTAAATCCTATGAAGCAAATCAAAACGTATAAGCGAATCGGAGTTTTCGGAGGATCGTTTGATCCACCTCATATCGGCCATTGCATCATAGCGGCGACCGCTGCCGAACAACTCCGGCTCGACAAAGTGATCTTTGTGCCGGCCTATATTCCTCCTCATAAGAAGCATCGCTCCACGTCGACCGCCCGCCATCGACTTGCTATGACACGGCTGGCTCTCCGGGGAGAGGAGCGCTTCGCTTGCTCCGACCTTGAGGTACGGCGGAAGGGTGTCTCCTATACGATCGATACATTGCGGAGCATGAAGCAGCGGTATTCCGATGCCGAATTGTTCCTCATCATCGGCGGAGATTCTTTGGCCATGTTCCCTTCTTGGCGCGAGCCGGAGAATATCGTAAGACTGACACGGCTTGCTGTCTATGTTCGGCCAGATTTTCCGTCAAAAACAAAGTGGAAGGGATTCAAGCGCATCGATCACGTTGTCGGTCCTTTGTTGGAAATTTCCTCCTCCACGATCAGGGGCATGGTCGCACGCGGTAAGTCGGCCAGGTACTTCGTGCCGGATCCCGTTGACCGGTATATTCGGTCGCATAAATTGTATCGTCGAAAGAAACGTTGATGAAATGCACTATCACACTTGATCAGGCCTGGAGGATCGTCCGGGCGGACCATCACGATCCGTTCAGCGTGCTGGGTGCCCACGTCATCAAGTACGGCCGCGTACCGGCGGTCGCTGTACGGGTGTTTTATCCCGATGCCCTTTCGGCGGAGGTGATAGAACAGGAGAAGGGGGGAGAGGTGAAAGCGTCTTCGATGACCCGGATTATCGATGAGGGATTCTTCGAGGTCGTTTTTCCCTCCCGCAAGGATGTTTTCCAATATCAGGTCCGCGTCCAGCGGAAGGATGGCAGTATCGATATTTTTCACGATCCCTACTCGTTTCTTCCGACGCTTTCTGAATTCGACCTGTATCTCTTCAACGCCGGTGATCACCACAGGATCTATGAGAAACTCGGCGCTCATTCTGTCGACATGAACGGATTCCAGGGAGTCCGGTTTGCGGTTTGGGCCCCTTCAGCAAAAGGTGTCAGCGTGATAGGAAGTTTCAACGGATGGGACCGCAGACGACATGCGATGAGAGTCCTGGGTTCATCCGGTGTTTGGGAATTATTCATCCCCGGTTTGCGTGAGGGAGAACTCTATAAGTTTCAGATCAAAACACGACAGGGAACGATCCTGGACAAAAGCGATCCGTACGCTTTTGAAATGGAACTGCGCCCGAGCACGGCCTCGAGAATCAATTTTCTCGAAGGGTTTGCATGGAGCGACGCGGCATGGCTGAAGGAGCGGGAGAAAAAGGAACAATCTTCAAAGCCCATGTCCGTGTACGAGGTACACCTGGGCTCGTGGGCGAGAATCCCGGAGGAGGGAAACCGGTGGTTAACATACCGGGAACTGGCTGAGAACCTCGTGGAGTATGTCCTGAAGCGCGGGTTTACGCATCTTGAACTCATGCCGGTCATGGAGCATCCGTTTGACGGATCATGGGGATATCAGGTCACAGGATACTTTGCCCCCACCAGCCGGTTCGGTCGTCCGCAGGACTTCATGTATTTCGTTGACTACTGTCATCAGAACGGGATCGGCGTGATCCTCGATTGGGTGCCGGCCCATTTTCCGAAGGACATGTATGCCCTTGCCCTGTTCGACGGCACCCATCTCTACGAACATGAGGACCCGCGTAAAGGGGAGCATCAGGATTGGGGAACGTATATTTTCAACTATGGCCGCCATGAGGTCCGGAACCTGCTGATCAGCAACGCCCTGTACTGGATGGACCGGTACCATATCGACGGACTCAGGATCGACGCCGTCGCTTCGATGCTCTACCTGGACTACTCGCGCAAGCATGGTGAATGGTTGCCAAATCAATATGGGGGCCGCGAGAACATCGAGGCACTGCAGTTTTTGAAGCAACTCAACGGAGTAGTGCATCACTACTATCCCGGAGTGCTGACGATCGCTGAAGAGTCCACAGCCTGGCCGGGCGTAACGAACAGTATGGATCATGGCGGGTTGGGGTTTGACCTGAAGTGGAATATGGGCTGGATGCACGATACCCTTGTGTACTTTTCGAAAGATCCCATTCACCGCTCACATCACCAGGGTGACCTCACCTTCGCGTTGCTCTATGCCTTCACCGAACGGTTCCTTCTTCCCCTTTCTCATGACGAGGTGGTCCATGGGAAACGATCACTGCTGGAGAAAATGCCGGGCGACGATTGGCAAAAGTTCGCGAACCTCAGGGCCCTGTACGCTCTGATGTTCGCCTTTCCGGGCAAGAAACTTTTGTTTATGGGTGGGGAGCTGGGGCAACGAAATGAATGGAACCACGAAGCCTCCGTTGACTGGCATCTCCTGCAATACGATTCCCACTCGGGATTACTACGATGCATCGACGATCTCCATTCCGTCTATCGCCGCGAGTTGTGCATGTATGAAGCGGATTTTGACCCTTCAGGTTTCGAGTGGATCGATTTCCAGGACGAGGGGGGGAGCATCATCTCATTTCTCCGTAAATCCCGTGACGCCAGGGAACGGCTGGTGATTGTCTGCAACTTCACCCCGGTTCCACGCACGGGGTATCGTATCGGTGTCCCCTACCCCGGGATCTATCGGGAACTCCTCAACAGCGATTCATCCTACTACGGGGGGGGAAATGTCGGGAATTCAGGCGAAATCAAAGCAGAACCGGTTCCACACCATAACAGACAATACTCCCTGAACCTTTCGTTGCCCCCACTCGGGGTCCTGTATATGAAGAGAACGGAAGAAAGGGCGGATGATCGGACCGGCCGGATTCCCTCTCCATGAAAGCTCTTTTCCTCGTTGTGGTACTGCTCCATAAAAATCCCCCAAAGGATGCAACCATTTTCCCGTTTGACCGTCTAAATCCAGTATTGCATCTCTCAAAGAATCCTTGTATCCTCACCAACCCTCGAAGCGACCCATTACCGATCGTCTGTTCATAGTTTCCATCCCAATCACCATTACCATGAGGTTCGTATGAAACGAATGCTTCCAGTCGTTTGCATTCTCTTGGCTGTCAGCCTGCTTGCAGGATGTGCCGCCTCGTCGAAAACGCCCCAACAGTCCGGAGGAGCTTCCGGAACTCCACCATCGTCCGCCCTCAAGTCGATTAAGGAAGTTGTCAAATCGAGCAAGAAGTACGACGGACTTTTTACACTCTACCAGGACACCACGGATGGGTCGATCCACATGCTGGTGAAGAAGGATCAAATCGATAAGGAGTACATTTATTTCAGTTTTACGGTGGATGGGATTGTCGATGTCGGACACTTTAGGGGAAATTAC
>DKJQ01000064.1 GCA_002454845.1 Ignavibacteria bacterium UBA6688 | reverse complement strand
CCATAAGTCTCAAGCCCGCAACTGCAGATGATATAAGGAGGTGGAAGGAATAGAGAGGCGGGAAGTTGCCTTCCTCCCTCTGAAAATTGGTTGCCCTCTATGAGCCAGAAAGTGATACAAATACTATCTTCCTTTGTGAAAGGCATGCGCTATTGCCTCATCGTCTCCATCGTGATGAGCTCGAATCCGAGTCCCGCCCAGGAGACACGAGTGAATCTTAAAATATTTGCACCCGCCACAACCCCGAAAGGAGCTCAACTTTATGTAACGGGAAACCATCCGGACATCGGCAACTGGAATCCGCAAGGAATGTCACTTGTTCATGAGAACGATTCAATCTGGACTGCAACAATCGTGTTTCCAAAGAGTTTTAGACTTGAATTCAAGATCACGCGCGGTACCTGGAATCAGCAGGCGATGTACAAGGAAGGTGAAATTCCGCACAACACCGTTGTTGTGGCAGAGCGAGACACGACGGTGGTACTCAAGCCGCTGACATGGAGCGACCTGGCATTCAGTCAGGCTGGCGGAATCGTTGGGACCGTACGCTACCATCGCGGATTGAGAGGAGAGGGACTAAAGCATGCGCGTGACGTGATCGTGTGGATGCCGCCATCGTACGGGAAAGAAACGTCGAAGCGCTATCCCGTGCTCTATATGCACGATGGGCAGAACATCTTCGATCCGAGCACGTCGTTCATCGGCTATGACTGGCACATGGATGAAGTGGCGGATAGTCTGATCCGCTTCGGCAAGATGGAGGAAATCATGATCGTCGGGATCTACAACTCGCCGGATCGAGGTCCCGAGTATTCTCATACCGAGCTTGGAAAAGCATATGCACGGTTTATAGTCCATCAAGTGAAACCACTGATTGACTCGACCTATCGAACGAAACCCGATCGTTTGAACACTGCAGTCATGGGTTCATCCATGGGCGGGCACATCTCGTTTCTCCTCGCCTGGTGGTATCCCGACATCTTCTCTCAAGCAGGATGTCTTTCCCCTGCATTCGTTACGCCTGTTCTTGACGAACATGGGAATCCTGTGGAATATGACGACAGGACGCTCCAACATGTACGATCATACACCGGAAAGAAAAAAGACATACGACTCTACATGGATTGCGGCGGGGCGGGCATGGACGAAAGACTGAAGCCCGGTATGGATATGATGGCAGATTTGTTGGCGGTGCAAGGATACGAAAAACAAAAGGAATTGCACGTGTTCTTTGACAAACAAGCCGAGCACAATGAGTACGCGTGGGCAGCGCGCGCGTGGAGACCGCTGATGTTTATGTTTGGTAAGGAGCAAGAATCCGTAAAGCGTTACAACCACAAAGGAAGGAAATGAAGAAGACTGTTCTCATGCTGATTGCTCTTGAGCATGTGTTGCTACAAAATTGAGTTGTTGGCGGAGCGTTGAATGCTTGCTTCCTCATGTTGTTTCAAAGGGCGGAGCGACTTCATAGCGCTTGTTCCGTGGTATGATCGAAAAAGTGGCTTTTCGTCATATCAAAGACCAGATCGACCGTCGTACCGACCCGGATCTTTGCTGACGCCTCCACACGTGCGACGTGCTGCGGCCCCTTCTCCCTGGTCGTGAAATAGAGATAGAGTTCGTTCCCCATCGGCTCAACAAGTTCCACCCTTGCCCGGACCTTTGTCTTCCCACGTCCGACGCCGATTGAAATATCCTCCGGCCGTATGCCCAGGAACACACCCTTCCCCCCATGACCTGCCATCCGCCTGCCTTTTTTTGCCGGGACGCCAAGGACGACGCCTCCGCCGTCACGGAACTCCAATCCGCCTGACTTGTGGAGAGTCCCTTCCATGAAATTCATCGCCGGGCTTCCGATAAATCCGGCGACAAACTTGTTCTTTGGATGATGGTAGAGCTCCAACGGTGTGTCCACCTGGAGAACGTACCCGTCCTTCATCACCACAATCCTGTCCCCCATCGTCATCGCCTCCGTCTGGTCATGGGTCACGTAGATCATCGTGGTTGTAAGGCGCCGGTGGAGTTTGGAAATTTCAGTGCGCATCTGCACCCGCAATTGCGTGTCGAGGTTGCTCAGCGGTTCGTCGAACAGGAACACATTCGGCTTCCGGACGATGGCCCGCCCCAAGGCAACACGCTGTCGTTGACCGCCGGAGAGTGCTTTCGGTTTGCGGTCCAGCAAGCTTTCGATTCCGAGCATTTCCGCCGTCGTTCTCACCATCCGGTCGATCTCAGGTTTCGCGACCTTTCTCAAACGGAGACCGAAGGCCATGTTTTCGTACACCGTCAGGTGAGGGTACAGCGCGTAGTTTTGGAACACCATCGCGATATCGCGGTCTTTAGGCGGCACGTCGTTGACCACGCGTCCATCGATCATGATCGCGCCACTCGTTGCCTCCTCAAGCCCCGCGATCATCCTCAGCGTAGTGGACTTTCCGCAACCGGACGGTCCCACCAGCACGAGGAGCTCGTGATCCAGAATATCCAGGGTCATATCGTGGACACCAATATGCCCGCCTTCGTATACTTTTTCCACACGTTCCAAGCGAACGGTTGCCATGGTAATCTGCCTGTTATTATTTGAGAGTTTTGAAGCTGTGACGAAAACCGACACGCCATTCTTTCTCAAGGGTCACGCGCCAGAATGGGATGACGACGGAACTCTGGAAAATACGCTCGAACCCAGCTTCAGAAAGCGACACGACCTCCAAAGGAAAGCGCCACATCGTTGCCGCGCGGGTTGTTTCGATACGGATATCGACCCCCAACCACTCATCCCGCAGTCCGAGAGCCGAAACATCGCAGAGTTGTCCCGTGCTGGAAAGCTTGGCATCGTCCATCGATCCCGTATTGAGATAATAGTATCGGTTCAGAGCCTTTCCATCTTGCAGTCCTGCATTGAACTCCACGCCGAACATGATCGGGACCGGTTCCCGTTCTTCGTTCCGCAGGACATAGTCGATCGTCAGCAGGTTTCTCTTGAAATCCACGGTAATCTTCTTCCGAAGAAAGAGCCTGCGAGGTTTCCCTCCCTGGAGCAGGGTTCCGTGCCGGGAGAGTTCGACGATTCCACTCGGACCTTTCTTCGATGTTTTCACCGTGTACGGTTGATGAACAAAATCCCCCACCTCTTCAGAAGCACCGTTCGTGACCTGCTCGAGGGTTGTGCCGGGGGCAAAGAAGTGATCAACGAGAGAAGCGCGCGGATAGCGGTCATAGATCAGGTAGCGCCCCAGGCCGGGCTCTTTTGCTTTGATGGTGTCATGGATACTGGCCACCGCACCTTGCGGTGCATTCGGCACCGCGTGCTTCAGCTTTGCATGGTATCCCTCCTCCCGGCGCGAAACAATATCCAGCACATTCAGATTGGCCGGTTTGAAATCCAACTCCACCAGGGTTCCTCCCGCATCCGGCTTGAAGTAGCAGTTCATGGTCGGGGTTTCCACGACCACCTCATCATGTCCGTCACAGTCGTAATCGAACGACCGTATCCGTGCCCCCTTGAGCTTTTCGAGGGTGTCGAGTTCCTTTTCCGCGGCGATCAGATTGCTGTAGATCGGGTAGCGGAGGACCGGCAAATACACACCGCCGAAAACACCATGCCAGTACGCATCGTTACATTGACTGGCAAAAATATGGGTACGGATGCGCGCCAATGCGGCCCTGTTGTCCCCCTTGCTCCGGGTTGCCTGGAACCTTTGAGCCCGTTGAGAGACGTGGAGCATCTTCTTGTGCATCCTGTTCGATTCAGGATACTTTGCAAGGAAATTCCTCCAGAACCCTCCTTTAAAGAACGATTCGTATTTGTCCCGAACTCCCTGCTCCTGGAGGGAACGCTCAAACTCCTCGTAGAGCGCGAAGTGATGAGCAGGCAACGCCCAGTGCAGCATCTCCGCGTAGGAAGCGTTGGGGAGATAGGTGAGACCGAGCGGCGGGATGGTCTTCAGAACGTCTTTGAAACGGACAAGGTGAACCCAATCGGCATTGTCACTGAGGGCCTGAAAGAAATCCTCCAACCACCCGCGGGTATACACATGGTCGAAGGTGTTCGGCCAAACACCGAACTTCTCGCCGTCGTCCGCGAAAACGGCAAGCTGGTTTCCTTCCTCTGTGGCGATTTCCTTCAAGTAGTCGATGGTCTGTCGCACAGGCTGAAAAGGAATCGTGTAGCGCAATCGTTTGCTGATGGGAAACATCGCGATCTTCTTTCCCTGCTCTTCGGTCACGTAATATCCCAGGAGCTCTTCCTCGGAGAACCCGGCATACTTGAAGTGCGTATCGTCCACAATGGTATACTGTAATCCTGCCTCCGCGATACACTTCGCCAGGTGTTGTTCCCATACTCGCTCGGCCAGCCACATCCCGGTCGGAGCCTCGCCAAAAAGCTTCTTGATCGTCTTCGAAAGTTTTTCGAGTTGTCCCGCTTTGTCGTCGTCGGGAATGATCGAGAGAATCGCCTCGTAGTAGGCCCCCCCCATAATCTCCACCTGGCCGGAAGCGACCAGACGTTTTAATTGCCGGATGAATTCGGGCCGGTGCTTCAGGAGCCACTCCAGAAGGATCCCGGAGTAATGCTGGGTCAGCTTGACGCGAGGGTATTTCTCCAGAAGATCGAGAAAGGGTTGATAGGCATGCCGGTGAGCGTGCTGGAATACAAAATCGAAATTTCCAATCGGTTGGTGATTGTGGATTCCAAGGACGAGATTGATTGTTTTCATGGATCGTATGTCTTAGCCTTTTTCGAGCTTCTCAGAAGCCGTTCGCTTCACGGAACGATGAACACCGCGTATTCAAACGGTTGGAGCGTGAGAGCCAGCGTTCCCTGAACAACATCCAATTGAGTTGATGTGAAATATTCCCGAAGGGTCGTGCTGGACTTGTCGGGAACTTCCACTTTTGCCGAACGCACCGTATCG
>DKJQ01000351.1 GCA_002454845.1 Ignavibacteria bacterium UBA6688 | reverse complement strand
CGTGGCAGTTCTTGTACTTCTTTCCGCTTCCGCACGGACACGGGTCATTCCTCCCCACCTTTTCCTCAACGCGGATCGGTTGCTGCTTCTGGTGCGGGGCCCGCGGAGCTTGAGCATGCTGTTCCGATGATCCAGCCGCGATGGGATCACGGTTCGCCTGGAATCCCGCCCCCGTGGAAGACTCCTTCGTGAGCACCATATCCTGGGCCCGCAAAGGCCTGCGGGGACGCTGGACCTGGATTTGTTCAGGGCGTTCCGGGAAGAACTTGAAGACGATATTGATGACCTCGTCCGCGATCTGTTCCATCAGCACCATGAACATCTTGAAGGCTTCGGTCTTGTATTCAATCAGAGGATCTTTCTGGCCGTACCCCCGCAAGTGGATACCCTCTTTCAGGTCGTCCATTTCCCTCAGGTGGTCCCGCCACTTGGTATCGATCACCTGCAGCATGGCCATACGTTCGAGCCGGGCCATCAGCTCCCGACCGATCTTATCCTCCTTGCGCCTGTAGAATTCCTCGGCCGCTTTCGTCGCGGCATCTGCGACCCCATCCTCTCCCAGCGATTGAAATACCTCAGGGGTCAATTCCAGATCGGCAAGGTAGCGGGCGCGCACCTCTGTCTTCAACCCTTCCAGGTCGCCGGATGCAAAAAACTCCTTCCCGAGACTGTCCGAGACATCCCGAACCATGTCAAAAATATCATCCCGTAAATGCTCCCCCAACAGCGCATGGCGGCGGCGTGAGTAGATTACCTCGCGCTGCTGGTTCATGACGTTGTCGTACTCCAGCAACCGCTTCCGGATGCCGAAGTTGTTCTCCTCAACTTTCTTCTGTGCCCGCTCGACGGAACGGGTAATCATCGGGTGCTGAATCACCTCGCCTTCCTGCAACCCCATCCGCTCCATGATCCTCGCGACGCGCTCGCTACCGAAGAGCCGCATAAGATCGTCCTCGAGCGAGAGATAGAAGAGAGACGAACCCGGATCCCCCTGGCGGCCCGAACGGCCGCGCAACTGCCGGTCAATCCGCCTCGACTCATGGCGTTCCGTCCCGACGATATGCAATCCACCGGCTTCCCTGACACCCGGACCGAGCTTGATGTCCGTGCCACGACCCGCCATGTTGGTGGCAATCGTAATGGCCCCCGGCAAACCTGCATGCGCGATGATCTCAGCTTCACGCTGGTGGTGCTTCGCGTTCAGGACATTATGGGGGACACCCTGACGCTTCAGCATCCTGCTGATCGTTTCCGAAACATCGACGCTGGTGGTACCAACGAGAACGGGACGATGAAGCTCCCGCATTTTCTCGATCTCCTTGGTCACCGCGTTATATTTTTCCCGCCTCGTCTTGAAGACCTGATCGTCCTCGTCCGCTCGCACCATGGGCCTGTTGGTTGGGATCACCACGACATCGAGTTTATAGATCTCGAAGAACTCCGGGGCCTCCGTTTCCGCGGTTCCTGTCATCCCGGCGAGCTTCTTGTAAAGCCGGAAGTAGTTCTGGAGCGTGACGGTGGCGAGCGTTTGGGTATCGCGCTCAACCTTGACCCCCTCTTTCGCCTCGATCGCCTGGTGCAATCCCTCGGAGTACCGTCGGCCCGACAGGAGGCGGCCGGTAAACTCATCGACGATCATGACCTTGTCGTCCTGCAGCACGTATTCATCATCCTTCTCGTACAGGCAGTACGCCTTGAGAAGCTGATGAATGGTATGGATCCGGTCGCTCCGTTCCGCAAACAACGTGTTGAGCTCATCTTTCTTGTTCTGTTTTGCTTCTGCGGAGAGGGACGAGTCGCCCTCCAGCAAACTGAACTCCGTGGCGATATCGGGAATGATAAACAAGTCCTTGTCCCCGCCGGGATAGGTTTGCGCAAGCGCCTCGCGCCCTTTTTCTGTAAGATCAATGGTGTGGGATTTCTCGTCGATGGCGAAGTACAACTCGTCGTCAATCTCGTGCATCCGTGCGGATTGATCCTGCATGTACTCCCGCTCCGTTTTCTGCGCGAGCATCTTGTTGGAGGGCTCGGAAAACAGTTTCGCCAGTTTCTTGTTCTTCGGAAGACCGCGCTGGGCCCTCAGCAACTGAACCCCTGCTTCCTCTTTCCTTCCTTGTTCGAGGAACGTTTCGGCGTCGGCAGTGATCTTGGCGACGAAATTTTTTTGCGCAGTGACTATCCGCTCGACAAACGGTTTCATCTCGTTGAACTTATGGTCGTCCACCTCCACCGGACCGCTGATAATCAGGGGCGTTCGCGCTTCATCGATCAGGACCGAATCGACCTCATCCACGATCGCGTAATTATGACCCCGCTGGACCATCTCTTCGGCAACAGTCACCATGTTGTCACGCAGATAGTCGAAGCCGAATTCATTGTTCGTACCATACGTGATATCGGCCGCATACTGCACCCGGCGCTGGGCCGGATCCATATTCTGAAGAATACAGCCTACTTTCAGGCCAAGGAATTCGTGAACACGCCCCATCCACTGGCTATCCCGTAATGCAAGGTAGTCGTTCACCGTCACAATGTGCACACCCCGTCCCGGCAGAGCATTCAAATACGTTGGAAGTGTGGCTACAAGCGTCTTTCCCTCCCCCGTAGCCATTTCGGCAATCTTACCCTGCTGCAGTACAACACCGCCGATCAACTGGACATCAAAGGGGACCATGTCCCACGCGGTCTTGTTCCCGGCTACATCCCACGTTTGTCCCAACAACCTCCGGCATGCCTCCTTTACGACGGCGAATGCCTCTGGAAGAAGCAGCTTGAGGGATTCTTCGATTTCGGCATCCAGCTCTTTCTTCAGTACGTCAAGCTTATTGTAAAGCCCTTCACGCTCGGAAAACGGGAGGTCCTGTTTGAGGGAATCCTGAACGGCTGCGATCTCCGATTCGATCTCACTGGTTGCTTCCTTGATGCGAGACTGAAATTCCCCGGTTTTCGCCTGAAGCTGGTCATCCGACAATTGTGAAAACTGTTCAACGTGAGCGTTGATTTGTGCCACGACGGGCTCAATGGACCTCACATCCTTCTCATGCTTCCCGCCGAACAATTTTTTGAAAAACTGGAGCATATGTACCCTTCAATCGTGGTGTTTCATAAAAATGCACGAAAAATATACCCTTTTTTCGATGCGGATGCAAACATCACAAACAGAGGATTCTATCATCTCGCACCGGACACCTGATTCGTGGATCGCTTATGCAAAGGATGTTGGATATGCATAGCTCCAAACAAATACCTTTACACCGAATCGCTTTTCCATGCTCCGAAACGATTCTTTTCGGGGTTCGGCATCTGTCATGAGCCTGCCTTAACAAACCCGGCAGGCTATCGATGCTGGCCTTGTATGGATCGTGAATACAAGCTCCCGATTTGTAAGACGCTATGCATGAATGGATTGTATAGCCTATGTCCCTCCGGCGGATGACGATACTTCTTTGCCCAGTTCCAAATTGTAGATCGCTATCGCGATCTTTCTCCCGTCTCTTACAGCTCAGGTCCAAATGGTAGGT
>DKJQ01000268.1:9016-17159 GCA_002454845.1 Ignavibacteria bacterium UBA6688 | reverse complement strand
TTGCTTAATTCCGCATCGTACAGCGGCCGCAGGGTCGTTTTGTGAAAGTAAGAAACGTCGAGGGAATCGGTTCGCCCTTCCGCGATACCGATCCGGGGAAGCGCGGGCAGATCGCTCAAGGGTGCGTACTCGAATTCCACCTTTCCCGACCGACCGAGAAGGAGCTTGACCCGCATGGCTTCCTTTCGTTTCGCCGCTCTTCGTAGTTCCCGCTCGAGCTTTTTCATTTCCGACAGGATGACGGACCGCTCAAACTTGAAATCAAAATACGATGCCGAATCCTGTAATCGACGCAGATGGAGGGGCAAGAGGAACCACTCATGGGATTTTGTCCATTTGAGGGTTTCAAACAACCTGAACTCCCGGGGCGACCCGTTCAGAAACTTCGCCTTGAGCAGACATTCCTCATACTCGCCCTCCATGGTAGAATCGGCTGTGACACCGCTGCCGATTCCCATTTCCCCCCTTTTATGTTTCCTGTCAACAACGGCCGTTCGGATGGCAACGTTGAATCGCGCCTTCCCTTCCGGTGAGAAGAATCCGATGCTCCCGGTATACACACCGCGCGGTTCCTGTTCGAGCTCACGGATGATCTGCATCGTCCTGATCTTGGGCGCCCCTGTCACCGAACCGCTGGGGAAAAGACTCCGGATGAGCTCGGAGACTCCCACCCCCTTCCGCACGGTGGCCTTGATGGTTGATGTGGCTTGAAAAACGGTTTGGTACCGCTCGATCTCGAAGAATTTCGGGACGGATACACTTCCCGGCTTCGCAACCCTCCCCACATCATTGCGCAGAAGGTCGACAATCATGAGGTTCTCGGCTTTGTCTTTCTCCGATTGGAGCAATGCTTGGCGGAGTTTGCGATCCTCGTCCGTTGTCCTTCCCCGTGGGCTTGTTCCCTTCATCGGCTTCAGAAGAATTTTGGACCCCTCCAGGCGGAAGAACAACTCGGGCGAAAAAGAAAGGATCCTTGCATCGCCGGCGTTTATCCAGGCAGAATAGGCAACCCTTTGAGAACCTCGCAGCCGGTCATAGAGTGTTGCAGCATCCTGCTTCACGGGGAATCTCACCTTGAAGGTATGGTTCACCTGGTACGTATCCCCTTCCGCAATAAACGACTGAATGGTCCGAAACGCTTCGCGGTAGTCCTTTTCTGTCGTCGAGGGCGAGAGCTTGAAGGCGGGGAGATCGGTCGGAGCCTGTCGCCGTGAAGAGAGGGACACGCTCTTCAGGAGCGACAATCCCGACTCCACCCTGCGAGCGACAATATCAATGCAAACCGGTTTCGCATAGATACCGAACCAAAGCAACGGATTCGGGAGCCGGGTCTCAAACCTTACCGCTCGCTCAAATGCATACCCCGCTTCATACGCGAGATACCCTGCAGCGTGATACCCACGCTTCAGGGCTTCATCCACGGCTTCAAGACATGGACCCACCTCATCGAGGGTGCGGGCTTGAATGACCTGTGTGGGCTCGAGGAATATGTATGTCCGGTCGTTCTTCTGTTCCGCCCTTGTTGTCTCTAACAGAACGGCATTCTTCTGCCGCCCGAACCACCGGAGGAAAGGAGCGGTCAGAAGTCCTTCGGGAGTGAAGATGGTACGGTGTATCGGGGAACCAGGAGGCACGATGGATCTCGAGGAATTATGAGGAGAGAATATAGGAAAAAGGATGAGAAGAGGGAAGGATCGTGCGAAGATGTCGTGCTGTTGACAGGCAACGACTCCCGGGATCACCACCCATGGGCTGCTACTTCAGAAGCACCATCTTCTTCCGGTCTGAGAAGGAGTTCGACTGAATCCGATAGAGATAGGTGCCGGAAGGGAGCCCGTCGGCGTGAAACGTCACCTGGTGCCGTCCGGCCGATTGATGTTCATCGACCACCAAAGCGACCTCGCGTCCCATCATATCGTAGACACGCAACGAGACGTTCCCCTGACGGGGAAGTTCATAGGCAATGGTCGTCGAAGGATTGAACGGGTTGGGATAGTTTGCGTAGAGCCGGTACTCGGACGGAAGCGCGGGATCGTCTTCGACATTCACCGCCACGCCCGATTGGATAATGGGGATCTGGAGGAAATCCTTGTAGAGAATCGCCTGCAGGTCGTTATCGCTCACACCGAACCATTGCTGGAGAACCGACGCGTACACCGCCCGAAAGTCATACTGCATTTTGAGATTGCCGTTTGTGAGATCCGTCAGACTCGGATTCGAACCTATCACTCCAGGGAACACGGGCTGGCCAAAGAAAAATATCGGCGCTGCCGTTCCATGGTCGGTGCCCAGGCTCGCATTCGACTGAACCCGGCGTCCGAATTCGGAGAAGGTCATGCCGAGCACACGATGCTCGACGCCGAGAAGGCGTACGTCATCCTGAAACGCCATCATCGCAGTAGAGAGCCGACCGAGCAGCGTTGCATGGAGGCCGATTTTCGTATCGGTGGTGTCCACCTGCGAAGAGTGGTTATCAAATCCTCCGAGGTTTACAACGAACACCCTGGTCTTCAATCCGCCGGCGATCAGGCGCGAAACGATTTTGAGCTGATCGGCGAGCGGGTTCTGTCCCTGTGCCGGCCAGAGGGTCGAGACATTGGCAGCCTTATCAGCCGCGCCCTTCACCTGCCCCGCGTACGCCTGCGACTGTATCGACACGTTCCGGATATACGTCAGTTCCCGTCCTGCCGGCGACTGGGGAGCCGTGTCGGTTCCCCCCGAGCTTCCGGCGCTCACAAGTTGATAGAACGTATCCGGACTCTGAATGGCGATCCCCATCGATTGCGCGCTTCCCTGAAGTCCGAAGGACACAACGGCGCCGATCTGAATCGCCAGCGGATCGGGCATGACCGGATCGTCGGGGTACTCGGGAAATTCTTCCTCAAGATGCCGTCCCAGCCAGCCGGAGCTGAGGGTGACATTCGACTCCGATCCCGTAAGCCAGATATCGGTTGCCCGGAAATGCGACAGGTTGGGATTGGGGTAACTCACTCCCTGGACGATCGAAAGTTTACCCTGATCGTACAGATCCTTCATCCCCGTCATGACCGGATGCAGCCCCACATCGTCCCGGAGTGTGAGCACTTCGTTCAGCGGGATGGCAATGTTGGGGCGCGCGTTCATATAGGCAGAGTCCTGGTTGAGCGGAATGACGGTATTGATCCCGTCATTCCCTCCCCCAAGCTGCACGAGGACCAGGACTCTGTCTGTAGCGCTCGCGGCTGCCACGAGCGTTTCAAGGAACGGTGCGCGGCCGTACGCCCTGATCGGGAACCCGTTCAGCAGGAACGGGATGGCCGTAACAGGCACCGAGCGGCGGATAAACTCTCTTCGATTCATCATCTTCTCCCGATCATCTGGACAGGATCTCCCCTCAGGCAAGCTGGAATTCAGCCATCCGGAGCATGAACTTGATCAGCGTATTCAGCGGAGGTAGAACGTCATTCGTGTTCTGGGTTGTGGGGCTCTGGAGATAGGTGTTCCAGCGTTGCGTCCATTCGTACTCCGCCGTATGGGTCAGGCCAAGCACGCTGTACATCAAATAATCCTTCTGGTTTGGCGTCAGCGCGATCGGCGATACCTCGGAGGCCAGGTCGTCCAGGAGCTTGAACGGATCGGCCGGGTCGGGAAGGGTTTTGATGAACGCGAGTACGTCTATACTGAATCTCGTCGTCCCTGCCCGAACACCATTCACCAGCGAATCGGTGAACCCGCCACGAGAGGGAAGCGTGGCCGTATTGATCCATGATTGGTAGAAATCCGGATTCTGATAAAACGCCTTCCATCCCGCCACGTCGGGGGGATCGAACAGGTTCATTTGAAGGTTCGCCCCCGTTGCACGGAACGAGTTTGCCAGTGCGTAGTTCTGCCACAAGGAAAGGTCCGGGAAGGATGTCGAAGGAAACTGCCGAACGGATCCCGCGACAAGATCCATCGGGGTCTTGATAAAACACCCGATATTGTTCTCGTCGAAAAAGTGTGCGCTCTTTAAAAGCACATCAAGTACGGGCTTCACTTCATACCCGCTGTCAATCATAATCTGGGCCAGCGGTGCTATGACATTCTGCTCAACCTGGTCGTCGATATCATAGTACACGAACCACCGGTACAGTTTGCGGCAGAGGTGACGGGCTGTTTCCGGTTGCGCAAAGATCATGGTCAGCAGGTCATCGACCTCCGTTGCACCGTTCTCGGCAGTTTTTCCTGTTATGACTGTATTCTGGAAAGCCGGGGAGAATTGCTTGTTGGTTGCATCATGGCGCGCCGGGTCAAAGAGCGGGCCGAGCGGCTGGTTCAAATAATTCCTGTCACGGGGCGAGCCAGTGACGCGGTATCCCGTCAGGACCCGCGCAGCGGCCTTCACGTCAGTTTCCGTGTAGTGAGTATAATTCCCTTCCGCAATTTGAGGTCCCTTGCCGATGGTGAACAACTCCAGCAATTCGCGCGCATAGTTCTCGTCGGGGACATTATTCCCTCCCCCCCGGTTTAGATAGCCGTTCAGGTACACCAGCATGGCGGGGTCAAGGGTGATTTCTTTGACGAGCTGCTTGAAATTCCCCAGGGCCATCCGGCGGAACAAGGCATTCTGCCGGTACACCGACCGCGCATCCCGGATCTCGGTTGCCTCGTTCGCAAAGTGGTTGTGCCAGAAAAGGACCATTTTTTCACGGATCGATATCCCCTGCTGGACCATCAGCCCCAGCCACCACGCTTTCAGGTAGTTTCTGTAGGTCCCCTCATTTTGCCCATAGTTCGTGTCATACACGGCATCGACCCAGGAAACGCCCGCGGGTCCCTTCGGCTCTTCCGGATCGGGTTGATCGGCAAGGAGTGTCCCGACAGCCGAAGAGAGCGGACCGGACGTAACCAATAGGATCTCGGCACGGCGGGGACCGAATATCGTTCTTCGCAGGAGATGCGATGTCTGCTCCGTACTCCATCCGCCGGTATACGGCTCGATGCCGCTCGTCGTACGGACAAGAGGACGCGTACCCCGGGGAGAATCACCAACACCCTGTGCGGATTGAGGTCCGCGATCGCCGACAACGGCTTCCAGGAATTCTCTTCTCTTCATAGCTCCTTCGAATGACTGGTGATCATCAACTGATGGACGATGAACAAACTAACATAAGGAATCTGAGCGTCGCTCCGCTTTGTTCGCGGTCACACAGCAACCGTCCGATCGATTATTTCTTAGTCACTTCTTCTGGCCGGACGGTTTAATACCATCGGGTGTTCCGCGTGATGCTCGTCATTCGCCCAGCAACAAAAAAGCCGACATCCCATTACGGGACATCGGCTTAGCAGGACTCTGTCAAAATCATTACATCGTATCGTTCAACAGCGCTTCCAGTCGTTGCTCAAGTTCCTTGTCGGTGGGCTTTATTTTTGTAGGGAACATGGCCACAACGTTTCCCTTCCGGTCGACGAGGTATTTCTGAAAGTTCCACTTCACCTCCCCTTGAAAGGGGGATTCTTTTGTGAGGTACCGATAGAGGGGATGCTGGTCTTCCCCCTTCACGCTGATCTTGGAGAACATGTCGAACGAAACGTTATAGTTCGTTTCACAAAACTCCATGATCTCTTTGTCGGTTCCCGGCTCCTGGCCTCCGAAGTTGTTGGCAGGGAATGCGAGGATCCGGAGTCCGCGCTCCTTGTACTTTTCATAGACCGCCTGAAGGTCCTTGTACTGTGGAGTGGAACCGCAGCGCGAAGCGACATTCACCACCAAGAGAACATTTCCACGGTACTCTGAAAGTGGCCGCTCCTTCCCGTCAATGGTTTTCATCGCAAAGCTGTAAACGGTTTTTTGTTCCGTCATGGTCCGGCCTGGTGTTTGCGCGAGGGCGATGAGAGGCAGAACGCAGAGAGCGAGAGCGGTCCTGAGGTCCTTTAAGCGATTCATCGAAAATTCTCCTGCAAGGTGGGGAAGGACAATACGAAGCACGTCGCTTAAAGAACAGGGAGGAAAAGAGAATAATTCCCGCGCCTCTTACTTCTGCGTGTCCGGCCCGGCTGAGCCTGCCGAANNCGGCTGACTTCCAATAGGCACCAGGAACATAGCGATGATGTACCCAAAAAACAACGGGAAAAAACCTGTGGCAAACAGAGCCACGATGGTAAGCAGGCGGATAAGGGTGGGATCGACATCAAGCATCTCCCCAATTCCCCCGCAAATGCCCGCAATCTTCTTGTTCGTTTGTGAACGATAGAGCCTTCTCATGGGTTTCTCCCTCGGGTTAATACGTTATCATTGCAGGGAAGGTACTTCTATCCCTTCGTTACCGTTCCGCCAGCCGGATTGTTCCTTTTGAGCTCTTCATATAAATTACCGGCCCACCTCCATTGACGGAGCTTCGAAAATCCCGATCACGGGACTTTCGCCCTCTCGCCGGCTGCTCAATATCGAAGTCGGAATCGAACCGTGCACTGCGCCCGAACTCGGCATCGACATCGAACCCTTTGTTCCGGGGTATGCGAATGTCGATGGTCCCTTTGTACGTTTCCACACTGCTCCGACCTTTCAGATCGACAAACTCCGCCTGCACCTCCCCTTTGTATGTATCAAGCTGGAGCGAACCTTCAAGATCATGGATTTCGGCTGTTCCTTTATAGGTTTCGATGCGAACATCCGAATGCAGGCCGGAAACCTCCAAATCGGATTTGTAGTCCTTGATCTCCAGCCGGGCCGTGCGCGGCATGGTAATCTGGTAATGGACGAACGGAAGACTGCTTGACTCTCCGTCAAAAATATCCCAGAAGCTTCCGCCACGATTCCGGACGTGCTTGTAATCCGATTTGATCCGTAGCGTGGATCCGGACGTTTCGATGCGAACGTCCGTATATTCCACCTTCTCCTCAGCAAACCGGCTCATGTCATCCGCTTCAATCCTGGCAAAGATCTCCACCTCCGGTTTGTCCCAGCATTTGACCTCAACGCTCCCTTTATACGTATCAATAAACAACCGGCCATCGGCCTTCAGGGGTTCGGTCTTGCGAATCTCTCTTGAACGTTGTGCTGCAACAATATTGAGACAGAGCACGGCCAGAAGCAGGGGAAAAAGGACTCGTTGAAATCGAGGCATGATGGGCCTTTCCAGGGAATGTGAAATGGATCGTAATGACAACCATGCCTACGTCGTTTCAAGACGGGAAGTTGCATTATCGGCCCACTTTCACAGGTCCAATTCCATGGGATTCCCCTTTATTCGTCCCCCGGCCGGTTCCGGGCTCGCTTCTTCTGAGAAAGCAGCTTCTTCCCCTGCAAACGCCGTTCACGGGCGCTTTTCGTTGGGGATGTCCGCTTTCTTGCTTTTCGGGGTTTAAGAGCTTCCTGCAGCAGTTCGATGAGCTTGTCAATGGCTTCCTGCTTGTTGCTCCATTGGCTTCGGGATGCCTGAGCCACGATCCTGAGGACTCCCTCAGAATCGATCCTCGATTTGAGCCTTGAGAGGATGGCAGACCGCTGAGAGTCTGTGAGGGAGGGTGAGTGCGCAATATCGAGACGAAGTTCCACCTTGGTCTCAAGCTTGTTCACATTCTGTCCCCCCGGGCCGCTGCTTCTTGAAGTTGAGAATTCCAACTCCCACATGGGTATGGAAAGGTGAGGAGCGATATGCAATCGCCGTTCGGCAGTAACAACTGATGGGGTATGTTGAGGCATTCTGTTATGAGAGTGAAGAGAACTGGTGATCAATCGTCCGAACGCGGACTAGACCAGCAACCTTCCGTGTTCCATAATTTTTCTGTCATCAAACCAAACGGTCGGGGAGAGAACGAGTCCGTCCAGGTGGCTTTGGACGTTCACCGTGCCCCCCATGGTGACGTTATCGCCAAACGCGATATGAATGGTCCCCAGAACTTTCTCATCTTCCAGAATGAGTCCGGTAATTTTTGCCCTGTCGTTCGTTCCGATACCGAACTCGGCAACGTTCCGGGAGAGCCGGCCATGGAGTTCGAGCAGGCCTTTGAACTTCGTGGCTTCCTCGCCCCCGGTGATCTCCTCCGCAAAACCATCCCGCACCTCGATACGAAGCGCCGTCTTCACGATGCCGATCCCCGACATCGAACCGTCCACCACCACTACACCTTGTGATTGCCCTTCGAGCGGTGCGAGGAAAGCCTCCCCGGTCGGCAAATTACC
>DKJQ01000268.1:0-8956 GCA_002454845.1 Ignavibacteria bacterium UBA6688 | reverse complement strand
ACCGGCATCGTGATGTCCGTCCCCCCGGGGGCGGTTACACGGATCACGGATGTTTTGTCCATCAACGCGACCAGCTTGTTCGTCAGGTCGGCGATCTTGAAATAATCGGCGTTCATACAACGAACCATCATGTCTTCCGTGACCCCCGGCAGCGTGCAGACACGGACCCCCTTCGCGGCGGCAGCCCGTTTTGCGTTCGTGTGTGTCATCGATTTGCTGGTGGGACAGAGCACAAGGTCCACCCTTTGCATCAACTCGGCGACCTCCGGCGGAGGCTCTTCGCCGTGCGTCCGCCGGGGAGTAATCTCGATGAGAAACACATCATTTCCAAAATCCTGGGTCACACGGAAGATGGCCTGACCAATCGAACGACAGGGTTCATCCGTGATTACCATGACGCGTTCCCCCGGCTGCAACCCCATGCAATCACGGACGGCAATCTGGGAAGCGGAGTACAGTTCGGGAGAAACCTCTGTCATGGAATCAAACCTTTTTAATAAGATTCTTCAGCGGAATTCCGATCAGCACGGCCGCAATAAGCGGGAAGACGATCAATCCAAGGACGGGATTCTCGCTGATATGGGGAAGTTCCCAATTGAGAAGGACGATCGAGGCAAGCAGGACTCCGGTTAACGCCTCTCCTGCTACGAGTCCTGATGCGAGGAGGATTCCGCGATTCTCCACACGCGTTCTCTCCTGCTCCGGGAGTTTTCTCCGTGCAACAATCCTGTCAAACACCGCTTTGATCATCCCTCCGACAAAGATCGCGAACGTGGTCTCGAAGGGCAAGTAGATCCCTACGGAAATCAGCATCACCGACGGGGCGCGCAGCATGATGAGGACGATCGCGAATGCGGCTCCGATCAACAGCAACGGCCAGGCCATCTCGCCTCCGACGATTCCCTCCGCCATGATTGCCATCAGCCCGGCCTGCGGTGCCGGAAGACTCGGGCCGCCGATCCCCCCCGGCGTCCCGGAATGGAGGATATACATCGGAAGCGGCAACACGAATGCAGCGACCACCACACCGATGAGCTCAGCGATCTCCATTCTCCACGGCGTACCGCCGAGCAACTGCCCGACTTTCAAATCCTGAAGCATATCCCCCGCAATGCTGCACGCGCAACAGACAACGGCCGCAACACCAAGCACGGCGGCAACACCCTGAACACCGCTCACCCCGAGCATTACCATGAGAACTGCTGCAACGACAAGCGATGAGAGGGTCAGGCCGGAGATGGGACTGTTCGATCCCCCCATAACGCCGACCAGGTAGCCGGCGATGGCCGACATGATAAATCCCATCACCAGCATCACCAGTGCCGCCACGATTGCGCTGAACCAATCGCCGCTGAAGTACTCATAGAGAACGGTAATGGGAATGACCATCAGCACGATTCCGGGGATGATCCACTTCATCGGCAGGTCCATGGTCAGGCGAGAACCCTTTGCACGATCTTCGCTTGAGAGCCGCATATCCCTGAAAGCCTTCGCCATGCCCGTGCTCAAATCCCGCCGAAGATTCCAGAGTGTGTAGACCGCTCCCACGAGCATCGCACCTACTGCAATGGGTCGCACCTGGCGCCGCCAAACCTCGTTGAGAACATCATCCCAACTGATTCCACCCTGCACCATCGTCTCGAGATTGCCGTTCATGAACAGGGCCATGGGCATCAACACAAGCCATCCGAACACACCGCCGGAGAAGTTGATGGCGGCGAGACGCGGTCCGATGATGTACCCCACCCCCATGAGAGCCGGCGAGGCAAGCGGTGTGGAAAGGAACACCCCTCCACCATATGTCTGCGCGGCGCCAAGAGTTTCCGATCCGGAATAAAATTGAATTTTGGATTTTGCGAATTGGAAAAAACCGCCCATGTTCTCCCCGAGAATTTGGATACCCCGGCTGTTCTTCAGGAGCTCAACAAGCGCAGCAAGGCCCAGGGCCCCGAAAACATATTTGGCGCCGGTCTCCCCCTTCTGTCCCGCCTTCACCATCTCCGCTGTCGCAACACTCTCGGGGTACGGAAGATAGGTTGCCTCCTCGACAAGCGGCTTTCTCAGAAAGATGATCATCAAGACCCCTAAAACACCCCCGACCAGCATAATCATCACGCTTTCAACATAATCGAACGATTCCCACGCCCCCACCATCAGGAAGGCCGGGATCGTGAAAATGGCGCCTGCAACCAATGCTTCTCCCACGGAGGCCGTCGTCCGAGCGATATTCTCTTCGAGGATGGTCCCTTTCATGAACCGGAGCGCGGCCATCGCGACGACTGCGGCGGGAAAGGTCGCGGAAACCGTCATCCCCGCCTTCAACCCCAGGTACGCATTCGCGGCTCCGAGGACCGCAGCCATGGCGATGCCCAAGAGCAAAGCTTTGGGTGTGAACTCCTTGAGAGAAGTCTGCTCGGGCACATAGGGTACCACCGGTTGCCCGGTGGTCGGTACGGAAGAGTCGTGTTCGTGCATAGCGCCTCGATGCCTATGAAGGTGGGGTAAGAACAAAAAGCGGGAGGTCGTCACGGCATGCGAAATGCCGCAAGAATCCTCCCGCTTTCAACCGGGAATCTTAGTGGACAAATTTTTCTCTCGCTGCCCGAATCAGCAGGAAGCACAGGAAGCCGAACATCACCAGACCGATGAGATCGGCCACGCCGCCCAGGTGTTCCCAGCCATGAATTCCTACGCTGTCGAGCAACCATTGCATCAGCGAAACCTCTTTTTCCTGACCGTCAACCATCACGGTCTTGGGGATACCGCTCAGGAGGGCGATGGCAATGCCGGTCAGCGAACCGCCGGCGACCAGGCCCGTGCTGTACAGCATGCCTGAACTGACTTCCGATTCTTCCTTGCTCCCCGTCATCTTGTCCGCCAATGCCTTCATCATACCGCCGATAAAGATCGGCATCGTGGTGGAGAGAGGAAGGTATGCGCCGACGGCAAACGAGAGGGATTTCACACCGCACAGCTCGACGACGACCGAGATGAACATGCCGACGAAGACCAATCCCCACGGCAAATCCTGGGCAAGCAGTCCTTTGATAATCGTCGCCATCAACGTTGCCTGGGGCGCTGCATATCGTTCTGTTCCGATCGCGTGTTCGACCCCTTCAAACTGCATCGAAGCATCGAGGGTTTGTAGTGTCCATCCGATCACAAACGTCGAGGCCACCACACCGATAATGAGACCGAGTTGCATATAGAGGGGGGTTCCGCCGACGATGTAACCCGTCTTGAGATCCTGGCTCGTTGCTCCGGCGTTTGCCGCCGCAATGCAGACGATGCCGCCGACCGACAGTGCCAAGGCTTGGTACATATCCCCCGTCCAGCCGAGACTGACGAAGATAAGGCACGTCGCCATCAAAGTGGCGATGGTCATACCAGAAATCGGATTGGAGGAGGAGCCGATGATTCCGACGATACGCGAACTCACTGTTACGAAGAAGAAACCAAAGACGACAACCAGCAGCCCCATCAACAGGGTTCCCGGAAATGTGCCGGGGAGTTGCGGAAGAAGCGCTACCACCAACACGAGGGCGAGCGAACCACCGATGACGTAGGTAATCGGGATTTCACGTTCCGTGCGCGATTGCACCTTGCCTGAGCGAAGATCCTTCAGGCTCCCGAAGCTCTCCTTGAACGCGGAGACGATCGTCGGCAATGTTTTGATCAGTGTGATCACTCCTGCCGCGGCAACCGCCCCTGCGCCGATGTACCGGACATACCCGCGATAGATTTCCCCGGGGGACATTTCGGAAATGAGCTTCCCGGCCCAACCCGGTTTGAGGGTTATCGGCAAGGCGTCCCCAATGAAAGAAATAAGCGGAATCAAGACGAGCCAGGAAAGAACGCCCCCGGCGACCAGATTGCCCGCAATCTTGGGTCCGATGATGTATCCAACGCCGAGATACTCGGGTGTGATTTCAGCGTTCACGGTGGCGTTGGGAAACGAGGATGTCCGGGAGGTGACGTAGGCAGGAACATCCTTCCACAGACCGAAGATGCTCATGAGGGACTTATAGGCAAAGGCGATCCCGAGTCCGGCGAACACCTTGCCGGCCATCGATCCCCCTTTTTCTCCCGCAATAAGAACCTCAGCACAGGCGGTTCCTTCGGGATAGGGTAACGTGCCGTGTTCCTTGACGATGAGGGAGCGACGTAGCGGAACCATAAAAAGGACGCCGAGAATTCCTCCGACCAACGCCAGGGTGAAAATGTTGAAGTAGTTGAAAAAGGCCTCTCCCCCCGCGAGGAAAATGAAAGCCGGGACGGTGAACACAACGCCGGCCGCCACGGATTCTCCTGCCGACCCGATGGACTGGACGATGTTATTCTCGAGGATCGTCGACTTGCCGATCTTCTTGAACACGGCGATGGCCAGCACGGCAATCGGTATGGAGGCGGATACTGTGAGACCGGCCCGCAGGGCAAGATACACTGTGGCGGCACCGAAGATGATCCCGAAAATAGCCCCCAGCACAATCGCCTTGATGGAGAACTCCGGGATGATTTGGCTGTCCGGTATGAACGGCTGGAACTTTTTCTCGTTCGATTCAGCCATAGCTGCTCCTTTCATGGATGGAACGGTGAATTGGGAACAAGATACGCCCGCTAATAGTGGTTACCTCTGAACAATGCTTTGAGCGCATATCCTGCAATCTGCGGATTTTCCTTCAACCGGCGGACCGAATACGCATACCACTGGTCGCCGTACGGCACATAGACCCGAAGACGATGCCCTCTCTTCAAAATCGAATCCCGCAACCCTTCTCGCACACCGAGGAGCATCTGAAACTCGTACTGATCCGGCTTTAACCCGCTGGTCTGGATCAGGGAATACGCTTCGTCGACAAGCCACTCGTCATGCGTCGCAATGCCCACGTAGCTCCCCTGGTCGAGCATGAGCCGCAGCAAACGCACGAAATTGTTCCTGACTTCATCGCTGCCCTGGAAAGCCACGGAGGCGGGCTCGATGTAGATTCCCTTGCACAACCGGAAATTTGCCTTCTCTTTCGCCAGGGATTTGACATCCTCCTCGCTCCGGCGCATATAGGCCTGCAGCACAACACCGACGTTCGAAAACCCCTCCGCCTTCAATCGCCGGTACATCGCAAGAGTATCGGACGTTGTCGTGGAGTCCTCCATATCGATCCGGACAAAATTCTTCCTCGCCGCCGCTTCCTCCACGATAGATTTGAAATTCTTATAACAGAACTCCCGATCAATTCTCAAGCCAAGCTGTGAAGGCTTGATGGAGATATTCGAGTCGAGGCCCTGGTTCCGGATTGCATCCAGGACGCGCGGCCACTCGGCGCGAAGAGCTTCCGCCGCCGGTCTCTCGAACACATCTTCTCCCAGGATATCGAGGGTGGCCATCATCCCTTTGCTGTTGTGCTCCTTGATAACGCGGACAGCCTCGGCAAGAGTGGTACCTGCGATATAGCGTTTGGAAAATTTACCGACGATGAATTTTGGAACAAGGGGGAGCGTTGTGACGATCAGCTTATTCAGCAAAGACATAAAAGGGGCAGGTTGTCGTGGAAAATGGGCGGAAAAAAGATAGAGAGACAAGCCCTGAAATGCAACAAAAAAGCCCCTTCGGAAGCAGACTTGCAGGCTCTTCAGCACCGTGAGACGGTACGAACGACCACGGAGTTATTCCCGAAGAATGTAAGAAATGAGAATTTGCAGGTTGATTTGATCCCGCCTTTGTTCAAGAATGGGACCGCTCGGTCATGGGAGTCCTCAAAAATAGAACACGAACCCCACGCGCGGCTCCACCCGTTCCTGGGTCTTGTATCCCCTCACGATGCCGAACTCGTCCTTGTCCTCGACGAACGTCCACTCATACAGCATGGAAACCAGAAGGAAGGGATAGGGGAAGTACCCGACCTGGCCGTAGAGGAGGGAGTTGTTGTCAACTTTGAATACTCTGCCGACGTTCTTCTTGTCGTATCCACCGGCAAGATAAATGCCGGGCAGGGCGTCGCCGGTGTCCAGCTCGAGATGCAGTACGCCGGCGTTTCTCACTCCAACCGGGGAGTAGTACGCACCGATAACGTTGAACGTCCCCAGGACGCTTACCCAGAGCTCGCCATAAGACCCCTCCGACGATTTTGTTCCCCGGAGGGTATTCGCTTTGCTCTGCAGAATGGTGAACGCGAGCGGGTCGTTGTTCGGTACAAACCGTTCCTTCTCGTAAAAAGGATCGAAATAGGAAGGAAGATATTGATCGCCGTTGAACCGCCGTTCATACCTTCCCGCGAGGTTGACCACACCGAGCCCCGAAAAATTCAGATCGATCCCAACCGCCACGCCGCTGCCGTAACCGAGGATCTTGGAATAATCGGCATAGAGTGTTGAATTCAGGATGTCGAGTGAAAGGAGGGGAAAACCGACGTCCAGGCCGACGATGACGAGCGCCCCGTTGTTGTGCCGAATGGTCCGCCCCAAAGTGTCCACGTCGTTCGACATATCAGCATTCGAATGGAGATCGGCGGCGTAGGTGGCGCCGACTTCCATTCTCCCAAGGATGGGAATGGCGGCAGCATCCGTATACTGGAGCGGCCGGACGTACGGGCGGAGTCCAATCAAAGGGCTCGCACCGAAGTCGCTGTAGATCGATTCGAACCCCAACTTCCCAAAGTCTGCATCGAGCTCCAGGCCGATTCTGCGCGTATCGTAACTCGGACTGTTCCGATACATATAGACGATCGATCCGTGCCCCAACCGGGCATGATCCAACGCGCCCGCACGGGCGTAAAACGGCTCCCGCTTGGATCCGTACCGCAGGTAGCGAATGATCCGGAAGTAATCGTACGTTTCATCCCAATCCTCCTTCCGGAGCTTTCCATCCTCCCCCACACGGAGATTCAGCTCGAGACCCAGTCCGATCTTTCCGAAGGACAACTCGGGCCTGAGAAAGATCAGATAATAGGGAACGCCATCGATGGACGTGAGACCCATCCCCCCCGTCATCATTTGCTGCTGCTGGAGCATGGTGGTACGCGACCGATCCTGACTTTGTCCTGCGACCTGGTCCGTAAAGCTCAGAACCACCAGGGAGAAGAGAACAAACGATTTCCAGTTACGGTATTTTGATCCCGAGTTCATAATCCCCCCATCAGATTCCAAAGAGTATTCTGCAAATGACAACGGCACCGAGCATGCCGAACACGTCGGCGATCAGTCCGGCCGGAAGCGCGTGCCGCGTGTTCTTGATCTGCACCGCCCCGAAATACACGGCCAGGACATAGAACGTCGTCTCCGTGCTTCCATACATCGTCGAAGCGAGAATGCCGATAAACGAATCGGGCCCATGCACTTTCATGAGCTCCGTCATGATCCCCAGTGATCCGCTGCCGGAGAGAGGACGCATCAGCGCCATCGGAAGGGTCTCGGCCGGCATCCCGATAAGATTGGTCACAGGCGCGAGGATGGCACTCAGCACCTCCATGGCGCCGCTTGCGCGAAAGATGCCGATAGCGAAAAGCATCGCGACCAGGTAGGGAATAATCCGGACAGCCGTGGTGAACCCGTCTTTTGCCCCTTCCACAAAGACCTCATACACCCGGACTTTCTTCACAATCCCCCATCCCAGAAATGTCAGAAGAAGAAGCGGGATGGCCACCAGCGAGACGACGGTAATGAGCGTTTTAAAGAGGTCAGCCATGGGACACCTCCCCCTTCTCCGGGAGAGGCAAGCCCGGGTCATCCTTCCGATACCTTGGCAACCGCTGCAACAGTTTCACGGCGATCAATCCCGCAACTGTTGCGCATCCCGCTCCAAAGATCGACGTCCCGATGATGATCCCCGGGTTTGACGAGCCGGCCGCGGCGCGCACGGCAATCGCCGTAGCGGGAATCAGCACCAATCCCGCCGTATTGATGACCAGGAATGTGCACATCGCGTTGGTGGCTGTTCCCAACTTCGGGTTGAGCTTGTTCAGCTCCTCCATGGCCTTCAGCCCCATCGGCGTCGCAGCGTTGCTGAGTCCGAGCATATTCGCGGCAATATTCATGATCATTGCACCGAGGGCAGGATGGTCGGCCGGGATCTCGGGAAAGAGGCGTTTGGTGACGGGCGTGAGTAGCCGGGTCACCACGCGGATCATCCCCGCCTCCTCCGCGACCTTCATCACACCGAGCCAAAGAGCCATGATGCCGATCAGTCCAAGAGCAATATTCACAGCCGTTGAAGCATAGTCCAGAGCCGCCTGCGTTACGGCCTTTACTTTCACAAACCGGATCGGTTCGAACACGATTTGCACTGCGGCAGTTTGTCCCCCTTCAGCAAACCGGATCGACTTCACGTTTCCTGTCAGTTTATCCTTGGTCGTTGCATTTTTCGCCATCTCTTTCCAGCGTTCCGGAGTGTTGCCGTCAACAGTCAGCAAAAGGGAAGATGCGCCGCTGGGGGCCGTGGTCATGCTGACGGGCTGTCGAATTTCGGTGGTCGCTGCAGCGATGCCATAAAATTGATTGAATGTTTCCGCCGGCACGATAAGCTCTCCTTCCCATGACGAACGCTCCGCGGAAGGAGCCCTCTGAACTGCAAGGGTTGCTTCGAGCGTCAGTCCGTTGCGGTAGGTGTTCCCCGCTTCGTCCTTCACATCGTTCCCGACAGCCACGAGAATTCCAATGATGATGAGCCCTATCCAAACGTAGTTGAGCATGCGCGTAGGATGAGAAATGTGATGAGGGATGTCCGAATTGCTGTTAAGCTATAGCTTTTCATCCCAAAAGCAAGAACCGTTATGAACACATGAAAAACCTGACAGGTTTACGACTCGAAATCACATGGGAACCTGTCAGGTTTACTCACAGGTTTACAATCCGGAATCACATGAAAACCTGACAGGTTTGCCATCCGATACCATATTGAAACCTGTCAGGTTTACTTCCAGGTTTACCGCCGCGCTTTGCAATGCTTTTCAGAAATCTGTATCTT
>DKJQ01000276.1:2910-3395 GCA_002454845.1 Ignavibacteria bacterium UBA6688 | reverse complement strand
TGTATCTCCATCTGAGCAATCACGTTTCACTTTTTACGTTTCACTTTTCACTGATGTATCTCCATCTGAGCAACCACTTTTCACATTTTACTTTTCACTTTTCCCCGTTCACTCTTCCCCGTTCACGGTTCACCACTTCTTACTTTTTACTTTTTACCTTTTACTTTTTACTTCTCTATCTACGCGGCTTCCTCTCTCGCCTTCTCATGTGCGGCAATCACTTTCTCCGTCTGTTCGCGCGGCAGCTCGTCGTAATGCGAGAACTTCGTCCGGTACCCGCCACGCCCCTGCGTCATCGACCGGAGGATCGTCGAATACTTATGAAGCTCCGCCATCGGAACGAGCGCCTTGATCCTCTGGAAATGCCCCTCCGCCTCCATCCCCTGGATCTTGCCGCGCCGTCCGGAAAGATCCCCCATCACATCCCCCATGTATTCATCGGGGACCGTCACCTCCACCTCGTTGATCGGTTCGAGAAGCACCGG
>DKJQ01000276.1:0-2761 GCA_002454845.1 Ignavibacteria bacterium UBA6688 | reverse complement strand
ACCTGATACCCGGCAAGAACACCCTTCTGCATGATGTCGACTACCCCCTTTTGCACGGCAGGGACAAACCGGCCCGGCACCACACCCCCGACGATGGCATCTTCGAATTCGAATCCTCCTCCGCGCGGGAGGGGCTCCAGCTTCAGATACACGTGGCCGAATTGGCCCCGACCGCCGGTTTGTTTCTTGTGCTTGTACTCGATCGATGGAACCGTTGCCTTGAGCGCTTCCTTGTAGGGAATCTTCGGTTCGACGAGATCGACGTCGACACCGTATTTCTCCTTGAGGCGTTTTGTCACGATCAGCAGGTGCAATTCACCCTGGCCGGCGATGATCGTCTGGCTCAACTGTCCGTCCACCTGGATGAGAAACGTGGGGTCTTCCTCGTGCAGAGTGTGGAGCCCGGTCGCGATCTTATCCTCGTCCCCTTTCGATTTCGACTGAATCGCCATGCGGATGACGGGCTCGGGGAATGGGATGGTGGGGTAGAGTACGCGGAAAGACCTGCTGCTGAGCGTATTGTTGGTGTGAGTATCCTTGAGTTTCACGACTGCGCCGATGTCTCCGGCGACGAGCTTCCCGGCATCCTTCCGGTCCTTGCCATTCATCACGAAGACTTGTCCCAACCGCTCCGCTTTGCCGTTCGATTCGTTGGTCAGGTCGAGGCCCGTGTTGACGGTGCCGGAGTAGACACGGAAATACGACAACTCCCCCACATGCTGTTCGGCAACGGTTTTAAAGACAAAGAGTGATGGCGGGGCAGCGGGGGCGGGGGGAACGGACACCTCTTGTTGCGTGTCAAGGTTCGTGGCAACGGAATTTCCATGGTCCAGCGGCGAGGGACCGTACGTGACAATAAAGTCCATCAACGGACCGGCTCCTTTGTTGCCATCCGCGGCAGCACAGAGCACCGGAAATATCTTGCGCGCCTTCAGGGCGACCTTCAGCCCCTTCAACAGATCCTGCTCGTTGAGCGTCCCATTTTCAAAAAACTTGTTCATCATTTCCTCATCGGCCTCGGCGATCTTCTCGATCAGTTCCTCGTGCAGCGCTTCCGCCTTTTCCTTCAGCTCGGCCGGGATCGCCTCCTCGGTGTATTTTCCGCTCCGGTCACCGCCGTACCGGTACACCTTCATGGTCAGCACGTCGGCGATCGCTTCAAAGCCAAGCCCTTCCTTCACAGGAAACTGGACGATTGCCACGTCGTTGCCGAACCGGTCCTTCGCCGAAGCGACCGAGTGATCGAAGTCGGAATTCTCATTGTCCAGTTTGTTCACGAGCAGCACAGCCGGTGTCTCGTACTGTTTGGTGTAGCCCCAGACGATCTCTGTCCCAACCTCCGCTCCCTCGACGGCTTTCAGGAACACGACAGCAAGATCGGCGACGCGGAGTGAGGAGATCACCTCGCCCGTAAAGTCGGAGTACCCCGGCGTGTCGAGGATGTTGAACTTTGTCCCCTTCCAGTCGCAATGAAGGAGGGAAAGGTTGATCGAGATCTTCCGTTCGACCTCGTCGGGGTGATAATCGGAAAGACTGGTGCCGTCATCGACGGCGCCGAAGCGGGTGGTCGTGCCGGCAGTGAAGAGCATGGCTTCCGTAAAGGTGGTCTTTCCGGAGCCTCCGTGACCGATAAGGGCAATGTTGCGGATTTTCTCCGCAGGATATTCTTTTTGGGGGGTTGGTGCCACAGGCGTTCTCCTTGCGAGGCGAAGGGATAGATGTTCTTGGGGACCAGCAGGTACCAGAATAGAAATGGCCGCTACGTCATGAAGACACCGGGAGAGAATGGGCCGATCGGCAATGTCGTATGCACGCTGGGTCTCCTGGTGACAAAAAGCACAGGTACCGGTACAACCGGGTACCGGGGTGAAGAGGAGTCAGGACCGGTCCTAACCGCGAAGGCCCTTGATGAATGATGCGAGGCCGTTCACGACCGTTCCCAGGACGGAAGCGACCTGGAAGATCGGCTCCTCAATTCGGTCCTGGACGCGCCGTTCGAACAGGAGGACGTTATCCGCCACGTCCTTGAACGACTGGAGCGAACCCCTGACGATATCGACCTGGTCGTCGATCTTCTCGGAAGCGGATTTCAGATTCTCGGTGATCACAGCGAGGTTGTCCAGCACCGGCCGCGACCGCTGGGTGAAGTCCGAGACATCGCGGCGGAACTGCCCGAGCACGTTGATCAGGTAGATACAGAGGGCCGAAACCGAGACCAGCGCGACGATTTGAGCGATGATGAGTACGATTTCCACGGGTTGTTCCTTTTTTCACACAATGGTCGATACCTGAGGGGTGACAGGAATCCTTCAGGGGTTCAGGACTTTGAGCCCTCACTCCCGGACTTCCCGCGGGCGCCGGTCAGAATCCTCTCTGCGTCTCCCATCAGCGTGTCAGCCTGTTTGCGCGCATCGTTCATCAGAACGTTGGCTTTCTTCTTTCCGTCGTTGACGATCTCCGACGCCTTTTCGCGGGCGTTGGCGAGGTACTCGTCCCCTTTCTCGGCCAATTCATCGGTCTTCTCCTTCAAGTCCTTCCTCAACTCCTTGCCGCTTGTGGGGGCATAGAGCAGGGCCAACACGGCACCGACCACGCTTCCCGCGACGAATCCGACGATCAAGCCTTTTGCCATTCCATCATTCTCGTGTGCCATTGTTCCTCCGTATTTGTCAAAAAAACAGATACTAAACTCAAAAACAAAGTAAAAAATTAGAGGTAAAGAAACAAGAAGGTTTGCGGGAATTCGGCCAGATTGAAACCC
>DKJQ01000200.1:5092-13538 GCA_002454845.1 Ignavibacteria bacterium UBA6688 | reverse complement strand
ATTGTGGATGAGGGGAAGAAGATCGTGGATCACAATGCTGCGGCGTCAGCGAAACTTGGTCTCAGCCCGGACGAGCTCAATGGGAGAGAGATCGACCTCCTTGTCGCAGAATCCGGCCGCGAGGCGATTGCTTCCCTCCTGCAAAGTCCGGATCAGGCAAAGTATCTCGAAAGCCAGTTCGTGACGGCGACGGGAGCGGTGATCCAGGTCGAGCTTGTGATCAAAGTGCTGGAAGGGACGGACCGGCGGTACCAGGTGCTCATCGCAAAAGATATCACGGAGCAGAAAAAGAAAGATCTCGATTACCTGCGGTTCTCGAACGTGATTAAACACACGATCAACCCGATCCAGATCACCGATGCGAACGGATTGATGGTCTATGTCAACCCGGCCTTCGAACACGCGAGCGGCTATTCGAAAGAGGATCTGATAGGGAAGAATCCCAGGATGTTGAACAGCGGAAAACATAGCCACGACTTCTGGGGAAAAGTCTGGAGGTACATCCTTAGCGGCAATGTCTGGGTGGGGCAGGTGGAGAACCGCCGGAAGGATGGGAGCCCGTTGCACACTGAGCTGCTCATTTCCCCCATCGTGGACAGAGGCGGAAAGGTAGTGGGATTCCTTGGCGCGCACAGGGACATCACAGACCAGAAGATGCTGGAGCAGCAACTGGTCCGCTCGCAAAAGCTGGAGAGCATCGGCACGTTGGCTGCCGGCATTGCCCACGAGGTCGGCAATCCCCTCACGTCGATTTCCTCGCTCGTGCAAGTGATCCAGCGGACAACGAACGATGAGGCGGCGAAGGATAAACTCGAGCTGATCAAGAATCAGATCAACCGGATCGCGCGCATCATCCGCGACCTTGTGGATTTCTCGCGCCCCTCGACGAACGTCGAGCGACTGACCGATGTCAACCGCATCGTCCGCGATGCGCTCAACATCGTCCAGTACGGCAAGAGGGTAAAGGACATCGCGTTCGAGGTCGAGCTGACGGATACCCTCCCGCCGCTCATGGTGGTCGCGGACCAGCTGACGCAGGTGTTCATCAACATCCTCATCAACGCGGTCGATTCGTTCGAGGGGAAGCCCGGAACGATCCGGGTCGTGTCTGGAATGAACGACGGGCATGTCGAGATCCGCGTGATCGATTCGGGCAAAGGCATTTCGAAGGATGACCGGGACAAGATTTTTGAGCCCTTCTTCACCACCAAGGAGGTCGGCGAGGGGACCGGTCTGGGTCTGTGGGTCAGTTACGGTATCGTCAAAAACTTCCGCGGGGATATTCGTGTCGAAAGCAATCCCGGCATGGGCAGTACATTTACCGTTGTGTTTCCAGTGAGAGGATAAACATGGCAGAACGTATTCTGGTAGTCGATGACGAGCAGATCATTCGCGAGTCCCTGAGCTTTGTCCTGAAGAAGGAGGGATATCACGTGGACGATGCGGGGAACGGCAGGGAAGCGCTTGGAAGGCAGGAAGCGGCGCCCTACGACCTCGTCATCACGGATATCGAAATGCCGGAGATGCGGGGGACGGAGCTGTTGGAGCGGATCACTCAACGCACGCCCCAAACGTTCGTCATGATCGTCACGGCCTATGGATCCATCGAAACCGCCGTCAAAGCGCTCCGCCGGGGCGCCTACGACTATATCCTGAAGCCCATTGACTTTGATGATCTCCTGCCCAGGATTAAACGACTGTTCGACCATCGCGGCCTGCTGCTCGAGAATTCGTTGCTCCGGCAGGAACTGAACCGGACGTACGATTTTCAGAATATTATTGGCCAGAGCGAAAGCATGCGGCGCGTGTTCGAAATGATCAAACGTGTTTCGACCAGCGAGGGGAGCGTGCTCATCGCGGGGAAGAGCGGGACAGGGAAGGAGCTTGTGGCCCGGGCCATTCATTATAATGGCAATCGGAAACAGAAACGGTTTGTGGCGATCAATTGTGGGGCGATCGTGGAAACACTCTTCGAAAGTGAGCTCTTTGGCCATAAAAAAGGGTCTTTTACCGGCGCGACCGCCGACAAGGAGGGACTGTTCAAGGTTGCGGACGGAGGCTCGGTCTTTCTTGACGAGGTAAGTGAAATTCCTCTTCATCTGCAGGTGAAACTGCTCCGGGCCATCGAGCAAAAAGAGATCAACCCCGTGGGGACCACCGATTCGATCAAGGTCGATATCCGCATCATCGCCGCGACGAACAAGAACCTTAAAAAAGAGGTGGAGGAGGAGCGCTTCCGGGAGGACCTTTATTACAGGCTGAACGTGGTTGAAATCGATCTTCCTTCACTCTCAGAGCGCCCGGAGGATGTCCCGCTCCTTGCTCAGCACTTCCTTGATATATGCAAGAACCAGATGGGGCGGCCCATCCAGGGATTTACCAACGAGGCGATGAATGCATTGGTGCACTACCAATGGAAGGGCGAGGTGCGTGAGCTGGAGAACATTATCGAACGTGCGGTGATTTTTTGTGATGCGGAGTTTATCGGCGTCGAACATATGCCCGAGTCCTTTCGCCGCCTCGCAATGGAACATCCACTGGAAACGCACAAAGGGCAAAAAACCTTAAAAGAGGCGGTCAAGCTCTTTGAACGGTCGTACATTGAGCAAGTCCTCACTAGTCACGATCGTAACAAGGAAGGGGCCGCACAATCGCTCGGAGTAAGCCTCTCGTCCCTCTACCGCAAAATGGAGGAGTTGGACATCCCCACCCGCTGACATCCCGATCGCTCCCCCGATCCAACCCCCTTCTAAAGAATGGGAATCCTTCACCACTCTCCTTCTCATTTTTGGGGAACGGAGGGGGGTTCTCTCCAGTTTTCTGCCGCAAGCCCCCTTTTTTTGAGGTACTTCAGAGCAGTAAAAAATTGGCACATTCCTTGCAGTTTCAAAAATGACACCTGCAAAGAGCCAAGGTATTGGAATGAATTCGTTTCATTCATTAATTCACTATAGGAGAATAACTACATGCTACGACCTGGAATGCAAAAACCGTCGGAACAGTTTCCGCTGATCGCCAGCAACCTGAAAGACTCTGTCAGGGCTTATGAGCGATCAGTCATCACAGACGCCCTTCGCGTCAACGAAAACGATAAACGAAAAGTGGCAAAACTGCTCGGAATCAGCCTTTCCTCCCTCTACCGGAAACTTCGCGAGCTTTCCATCGAAGGATTTGAAGACCAGCCGATGGACGAAACCGAGGCTGAAGAAGTCCATGTGACCGGCAACTTGAACTAATTGCAGCATGCAGCAGTATGTCTGAAGCCCGCACCGGCGCAGGACGGTGCTGTGTGTTGGGAAAGGAGATGAGACTATGAGATTCCATTGGTGGACACTGGGACTCGTAGCCGCGGCTGTGGGCGGATCGTTGTTGCTCTGGCGGCGGTTTGGCCCCAGAGAGAAATGTTTCCACTTTGTGGATGAAGAGGATCAGTCGAAGAACTTCGGTGCGTTTCCGCCGGAGATCCCGGAGACGGAATTCGACGGAGCCAATTTTGTGAGTTGATCCCCTTCTTCACGGGACGCTGAAATGAAAACCCACTGGGTGAACCCACCGGTTTCTGCCGATGCAGAACGGTGAATACCCGGTGGGTTTTTTGTTTACGGGAATCCATACGTGTCCAATACGAAAAAGTGCGAAAGATTGCATCGGTCAATTATTGCGTTGAGCAATGGTCGCGGATTCCCGAGGATTCCCGCAAGCCAGTCTCTTAAACAGGAATTGTTATTCGGCACATAAATTGAGCGCAATCCGGGAATGTCACCATAGTCGCGTGCAGCGTTCCGGATCACCTGCGGTGATCGAGGTTATGAGACGGATTCGCGGTTGGAAAATCTTCTTCAATTCAAGAACAATGGAGGTGCCTATGAGACGGACTTTTAACGCTTTCATGATAGTCTCCGTCTGTTTCGCTCTGCTGGTGAGTTTCAGCGGCATGGTCTATGCGCAGGTCAGCGGCAGGATCATCGTCGTCGGGGTCCCTGACAAGTTTAAGTCGTCCAACGGAAACGAGTCGACGTATGGCCTGAAAACGGTTGGTGTCGGCGCCAGGGTCGTTCTCAAACCGTACGTCCTCAGCGGCACGGGGACACGCTATAGTGATTCTCTCGTGACAGCGACCGGTGCCACCTGGACGGTGACCGGGCCCAAAGGGGCGGTCACGGTTTCCGATACGGCTGCCGGACTCTCCGGCAAAGTTGTCTATTTCAAGCCCGATACATCCGGTGAGTATTCGGTCACCATGAGTGCCACGACAGCAAAAGGAACAGCCACCGCTTCCATCAAGGTGGTCTCGTCCACATTTGTCGGTGCGGGCATCAGTTACGGTGCCAACACGACCCCCTCCACCTGCCAGCCGTGTCATACCGGATGGTCGTACATTTCTAGCTGGCAGAAGACAAATCATGCGACGGTGCTGCCCCGACGGCTTGACCAAGTTGGCGGGCATTTCGGCACGAGCTGCTTATCCTGCCATACGGCTGGGTACAACACCTCCACAACGGCGGTGAATGAAGGTTTCGACGACATGGCGAAGGTCACCGGCTTTACAGTGCCGCCGAACAAACCGGGCGTGTATGATTCGTTGATGGCGAAGACGGTGACAGATTTGAACTGGAGAAAAATGATGGGTCTTGGAGGTATTCAGTGTGAGAACTGCCACGGTCCCCTCGGTGAGCACGTCAAGACTGCCGACAAGCTGAAAACGGACAAATCCATCTCGTCTGATGTTTGCGCCCCCTGCCACTTCTCGTCCGATCGTCATCCCAAAGGTTATTCGTGGACGGGTTCGCGCCATGCTGTTTCGATGGCGAACGGGATCCAGGTGGAGTACACCAACCGACCGGGATGCACGCGGTGCCACGTTGGCCAGGGCTTCATCGACTATAAGGCCGGAAATCCGGAGCCGGTCGCTCCGTCGGGAAGTAAGATCTATGCCAACGCAGAAGGGATCACCTGCACGGCATGCCACGATCCTCACAGCAATGCAAACCCGTATCAACTGAGGACGAAGTCTGTTGCCGATGCGTGCATGGATTGCCACACGACGCGCCTCAGTAGTTACTCCGGCCTTCATCACGCCCACCAGGGGCCGATGCTGGTTGGAGCCGGGGGCACTCCGTTTGGCCCGACGCTCCTGAAAGGCGAAGTAGGCAACTGGTCCGGCTGGGAGTACCCCGGCTACCGGTATGAGAATTCAACACATAGTGACATCCAGAATCGATGCGCCGAGTGTCACATGGCGCAGACTCCCACCTACGATCCGACCTACGCAAAGCCGGATACGCTTCTGAATAAAGTCGGGGGCCACACCTTCGCTGTTGTCTATGAGAACGGAACGTCGGAATTATTGAACGACGTCGGCTGCCGTGAATGTCACGGAGTAACTTCGCTCGAGTACGTGCGGCTCAGTCAGGATAAGATCAAAGATCTTCTTGATGAGTTGAAAGCGCTCATGCCGAAGCGGACTGACGGCTCGCCGAAGTACCCGCAGGACGCGACCCTCACGTCTATGACGCACAAGGCGGCTTCGTACAACTATTATTTCGTCCTGAATGACGGAAGCTATGGCGTTCATAATCACCTGTATGCAAAGGGTCTGCTGGAAACCTCGATCGAGCAGATGAAACTCGGGGCCGGAGCAGCCAGCATCGTCTCCGTCCGTGACGTGCCGAAGGATCAGGGCAAGAAGATCCAGGTCGTTTGGAACAAGTTCCCGGCCGAGGACTTCAGCTATGAGCGGCTCAACACCTACGGCATCTGGCGCATGGATCCAATGCTGGGATCCGCATCGATGAAGGCCTCAAACTATACTACACTGCTTCAAAACGCCGAAGTGGGCTCGAAGGTTGAGGTGAACGGTTACGTCTGGACGTTCGTCGCTTCCGTTCCCGCCACCAATCTGAGCCAGTATGGATACATTGCTGAGACCATCTTCGATTCCTCGATCGTCGGCGGCCAGTTCTTCACGAAGTTCTTCGTCGCGGGATACAACAACGACAACAAGAACGTCGTGTACCAGTCGGCTGTGGACAGCGGGTATTCCGTCGATAACCTCCCCCCTGCGACACCGTCGGGTATCCAGGTGGTATACGGCCTGACATCGATCGACCTCCAATGGAAGGCCGTTGAGGATAACGACCTGAAGGAGTACGCGGTGTATCGCAGCACGACGCCGGGCTTCAATCCGGCCGGCCAGCAGCCGATCGCGAAGGTCACGACGAATGCCTATGTCGATGCGAGCATCACCTTTGGACAGAAGTACTACTACAAGATCTCTTCCTTCGACCACGCAGGGAATGAGAGTCCCTACTCCGGTGACGCCATTGCCGTGAGTGTGGAGGATGTGGGAGGAGTTCCGACGGAGTTCGCGCTGCATCAGAATTACCCGAACCCGTTCAACCCCTCCACGGTGATCAGCTTTGCCGTCGTCCGCGAAAGCAAAGTCCGGCTGACGATTTATGGCGTTTCCGGACAGGTTGTGGCGACGATCGTGAATGGATCCTATCCAGCCGGCAACTACCGGGTGACATGGAACGGTCGTCACGAGGACGGAAACCTTGTCCCGAGCGGTGTCTATTTCTACCACATCCAGACGGACGGCTTCAGTGCGACGAAGAAGATGATGTTGCTGAAGTAAGGCCCCCTTTTATCCCCCACCGCTCCTCCGGAGCAGGTGACGGGATCTGGAGGTACCATGGTCTACGAAACCCGCAGGCGCATTTCCGGCGCCCGCGGGTTTCCTTTTATTGCGAACCGGAATTCGCAACTCACGCAATTTCGGAAATTCGCCCGGGGTGTTGTCGAATTCAACGGGTGAATTAGTCCATTCACCCCGGTTTCCGTTTTCACCGGGTATGTTTGCTCCCTTGTCGTTTGGCATACATCTTGAGCCAATGTATCGTGTGAACACGAAAGAATGGCCATGAACATGCCGATACCATCACACCATCAACAACAAGCGGTTCCTCTGGTGAGAAAAAAACCAGTCCTGGTGTTCAGCCCCGACCCGGACCTGGCGAGGAGTCTCTCGCTCCTGTTGGAGGAAGAGTTCAAAATCGTGTGCGTGACACGGCTCGAACAGCTTCTCTCAAAGATTGAAGCTGATGCGCCTACGGTGATGATCATTGACTTGTTCGCCTTCCCCTCCGATGTGATACGGGAGCTCCGTGTCCTCCAGACCAGCGGGAGGAGGATCCCGATCATAGTATTGCGGATCAAACGTTTGATGAGTATCGAAGTGGAACAGACTATCCGGGAAATGGCTGAAACGGTCTTGTTCAAGCCGTTGGAGGGAAGCTCCGTTGCAGATGCTATTCACCGGGTGCTGGATGTCCGGGGGTGAGTGGAGTAACATAGACCTGGTCAGGGAGATGAGAGCCATGACCCACGGTAAACAACAAGACCGCGTTCCTGCGGCAATGCTCAAACGGCTTGATGTGACGCTGCAGGAGCAGTATCACCAATCGCTTGCGGAAGTGCTCGCGGAATTGCGGTTGCGCAACGTCCTGACCGAAGTTGAGCCTGAGCCGGAGAGAATTTTCTCGATTATGATCCACGCACGTGTGCTCAGTCCGGTGGCTTCGCCTTCGGTCCGGCAGGTTCGTGGAGCCTTGGAGCGGTTCCTCTCCGGAACCTATGGGCGCTGCGCAGGTTGCGGAAAGGCCATTCCCGCCGCGGTGCTGGAAAACGACCCTACCACAACTGTTTGTTCAGACTGCAGGGAGTTGCGAACATTGCCGTCAGCGTGAAGAATCAGGAGTTGCTCATCATGGAACCAACCCAGGTTATGAATCAGAAGATGGAAGCGCTTATCCATCACGTGGAACGGATCAGCGCCATCGTTACATCCGTTGAACATCAACTGGCGCAGTTTCACGTCAAGGGTTCCCAAAAGAATACGTTCCTGACGATGAAGGAAGAATTGAGCGAGGTCCACACCCGGTTGGAGGGAGTGCGGGAATTCGTCGCAGCATGCCAGCGACAGATTATCGGCAAGACGGACGAGAGCGAAGAGATCGAGATTTGGCTCTAGCAGGCGCCATGCCCGGCGGGCGTGTAACTCAATAACGGGCTCTGTTCAAGAAAAGAGCTTTTGGGAAAAAGAACGTTTGGCTCTACAACGTGATGAGGACCAGTCAAAGGAAAGTAGGGATCTACAACCTTCTTTTTGTTTTTGTCGGACTTCAAGGGTCGCGGGAGTCGGTCATCGAGAGGAGGTCTTTTTCCAACAGGGGTTCGTGTAGTGCTTTTTGCCGCCGGTCACGGGCGCCTAACACCGGTAAGCACGACGCTCCCTTTGTTGATAGGCGCACTTGAAGCGAAGTTAAAAGCTACAACAGTTGTGCCCGCCCGACCGAACGGTTCAGAGTCAATTATCGGTCGTTCGGGCGGGGTCGCTCAGCGGTCTTGCTCATCCCGATGCGCCTTGCGCATCGGGACAAAACCG
>DKJQ01000200.1:0-5008 GCA_002454845.1 Ignavibacteria bacterium UBA6688 | reverse complement strand
TGCCGGACCGACCGTGTTTGGTCCAAACAGGTTCGGTCGGGCCGGCCCGCCACACCGCCACACAGATCGGCGGTCAAGAAGGACGGCGGGTAAACGTGGTTACGCCAAACGCTATGCGCAATTGCCCGTCTGGCAATTTGCATAGGAGATTCACAAATGAACAAGGCTAACATTCTATTTGCACTCTCAGCCACTCTTTTGCTCATGGAGAGTATCTATGCACAAGATTTTTCCAAATATTCCCCCTCAGCGGAGTATACTACAACAACCTACGGTTATACAAATGGTGTCCTTTCTGGGATTTCCTACTTTGCATATCTCAAGAAAGACAAAGGAGGACTCGGCACTGTTACAGTCTCGGCAACACGATCCGGTTCTTATAACGGCACCGTGTCAACAGGCGACTCAATAAAAGTTACTCTAAAATTCAGAATTAGCCTCTGGGGTGCCGCGGGCGGCAGTGATTATACAGAGTTTCAACTGAAATTGTTGTCCTCGGGAACAACTCAACTCTTTCTGTATCGCGTTTATCCCATTTGGTCCATCACATCTTCGGCGTGGCGGAAGATTCAGCTTGATACTTGCACATCCATTACCGTAGAAAAGATGCAGGGTACAGCGGTGGGAGTTCTGGAACGTCAATCCTTGCCAAAATCATTTTCGTTACTCCAGAATTACCCGAACCCGTTCAATCCAACAACGACCATTTCCTTTGATCTTCCATCCAGAGCCTTCGTATTACTGAAAATATTCAATGCTTTGGGACAAGAGGTGTCTCTTCTTGTCGCAGACGAGTTGACTGCCGGCACACACACTCGGCAATGGAATCCTGCGGGTTTGCCAAGCGGTGTTTACTTCTATCGCTTGCAGGCAGGCGAATTCATCGAGACCAAGCAGCTTCTTTTACTCAGATGACGGTCAACTGCGCATAACAAGCCGCAACACGGCGCTCGCACGCTGGATAAGTGGTGTTAGGCAACAGCAGTAAAGGTTAGGGGTTGGGTGACAAATAGAAGTAGTACACCCTGAGTTGTATATTTGTTTGATTTTCCGTGATATGCGCCCGAAGTGTCAAGGCGGAACATCATAGTTGCTCTTTAACATAAGAGCAGGACGCGCAGCTGCGAGGAACGCGTAGAAAACCTTTTCGAGGAAAAAGTCGCATGGTAACACCCTACTGGGAATTGCTGCACGCCCGAATCTGCCACCGCTGCATTGATGGGGATGGGAAGGGGAATTGCAGGTTGCCGGCCACGGAGCAGTGCGCCCTCAAGGTTTTCCTCCCGGAGATTATCACAACCATCACCAAGATGCAATCGGGCTCCTATCACGCCTATGTGAATGCGCTGCGAAACCAGGTGTGCTCACAGTGCGATGGGCAGCGGGCAGACGGGACATGTTCCAAACGGGAAACGCTCGAGTGTGCACTTGATCGATACTATCCGCTGGTCGTCGAGGCAATCGAAAGCGTCCGGGCTGACGCGAAACTATTTCCTGCCGGTCAAAAGGGATCCTGAGGACTGAAACAGAGTCCCCGGACTAGCCAAGCATTGGATTTCACGAGCCCCTTCCGGGCCTCTCGATATTCTCCTGCGCGAGCCTCTCAACCTTCCAGAGTGCGGTGTCCGTCCCGGTGCGTGCCTTCCTTCTTCCAATTGTGCAAAACGCGATCCGTTTTTCCCACTCCTGGGAAAAACGGGTTTCATGTTTTCCCCCTTTCGGCTGTTTTTCCCCATATTCGCTTGGAACGCTACTTGCCTTGGTTATTGACGTACGAGTATCGAGATTTCTTTACCACGCACTGAACGAGGAATCACATGGCACTGCAATCAAAGAAGAATAATGGTCAGGCACGCGTAATGGTGACAATTGACGGGAATGAGGCTGCGGCTTACGTTGCCCACAAATTGAACGAGGTTATTGCGATTTATCCGATTACCCCCTCCTCGAATATGGGGGAGTGGGCAGACGAGTGGTCGGCACAGGGACGACAAAACCTGTGGGGGACGGTTCCCTTGGTGGCGGAGATGCAGAGTGAAGGAGGAGCTTCGGGAGCGGTTCATGGTGCTCTGCAAACCGGAGCCATGTCCACGACGTTCACCGCCTCGCAGGGGTTGCTCCTGATGATCCCCAACATGTTCAAGATTGCGGGCGAACTGACCTCAACCGTCTTTCACATTGCCGCTCGTTCCGTTGCAAGCCATGCCCTTTCCATTTTCGGCGATCACAGCGATGTCATGGCGGCGCGTTCAACCGGCTGGGCGATGCTTTCCTCGGCCTCCGTTCAGGAGGTCATGGACTTCGCGCTGATCTCCCAGGCTTCGACGTTGGAGGCGAGGGTGCCGTTCCTCCATTTTTTTGATGGATTCCGAACGTCGCACGAAGTTATGAAGATCGAGCAGTTGACCGACGACACGATGAAGGCCATGATCGACGATGATTTGATCATCGCCCACCGCCAGCGTGGATTGTCCCCCGAACGTCCCGTTATGCGGGGCTCGGCACAGAACCCCGATGTGTTCTTTCAGGCGCGGGAGACCGTCAACCCGTTTTACGATGCCTGCCCGGGAATCGTCCAGAACGCCATGGACAAATTTGCTTCTCTGACCGGGCGCCAGTACAACCTGTTTGAGTACGTCGGAGCCCCGGATGCAGAGCGGGTTCTCATTATGATGGGGTCGGGAATCGAAACGGCCCAGGACACCCTGGACTACCTGACTGCCCGCGGGGAAAAGGTCGGAATGGTCAAAGTTCGGCTCTACCGTCCATTCAAGGCCGAAGCATTCATGAAGGTGTTGCCCCCATCCACGAAGACGATCGCCGTCCTTGACCGGACCAAAGAACCGGGCGCGTCGGGAGAGCCGCTGTACCAGGATGTGGTCACCAGCATGATGGAAGCGGTGATGAATGAAACATCCCCCTTCGCGAAGCTTCCGAAAATCCTCGGAGGCCGGTACGGGCTCTCCTCAAAGGAGTTCACTCCCGCGATGGTCAAAGGGATCCTGGATGAGATGAAGAAAAAGTCCCCCAAGAATCACTTCACCGTGGGGATATTCGACGATGTGACACATACGAGTCTTGACTTCGATCCTGCGTTTACCATCGAGGCGGACGACGTCGTGCGGGCGATCTTCTACGGGCTCGGTGCCGATGGAACGGTGGGAGCCAATAAGAACTCCATCAAGATCATCGGGGAGGACACGGAGAATTGGGCGCAGGGGTATTTTGTGTACGACTCCAAGAAATCGGGGTCCACGACGATTTCGCACCTGCGGTTCGGACCCCGGCCCATCCACGCGCCCTATCTCATCGACCGGGCGAATTTCGTCGCATGTCACCAATGGTTTTTTCTCGAAAAGTATGATGTTCTCAAACCAGCCATCCCCGGAAGCACCTTCCTGCTGAACAGCATCTATGGACCGGATACGGTCTGGGATAAACTCCCCGTCCTGATGCAGAAGCAGTTGATAGAAAAGAAGATGAAGTTCTTCGTGATCGACGGATACAAGGTCGCTCAGCAATCCGGTATGGGGGGGCGCGTCAATACTATTATGCAGACCTGCTTCTTCGCCATATCCGGTGTTCTGCCGAAGGACGAGGCGATCGCTGCCATTAAGGGCTCGATCAAAAAGACCTACGGCAAAAAAGGGGAGTCGGTCGTGAAAAAGAACTTCGAAGCTGTCGACCAAACCCTTGCCAACCTGTTCGAGGTCCCGATACCGGCCGCCGTCACCAGCGTCATCGAGATGCCGCCGGTGGTTTCGGAGCGGGCGACAGCGTTTGTCAAAGAAGTCACGGCCCGGATCATCGCGGGTGAGGGCGACATGCTGCCGGTCAGCGCGTTCCCGATCGATGGCACGTTCCCTACCGGCACCGCAGAATGGGAAAAACGGAATATTGCTCTGGAGATCCCGGCCTGGGAATTGGAGCTGTGCATCCAATGCAATAAATGCGCCATGGTGTGCCCGCATGCGGCAATCCGCGTGAAGGTGTACGACCAGGCAGAGTTGAAGAATGCCCCCGCTGCCTTCAAGTCGATGCCGTACAAAGGGACGGAACACAAAGGGATGTACTATACCGTCCAGGTCGCGCCGGAGGATTGCACCGGGTGCGAGCTGTGTGTGGAGGTTTGCCCGGCGAAGAGCAAGAGCGAAGTGAGAGTCAAAGCGATTAACATGAAGCCACAGCCACCTCTCCGCGAACAGGAAAGAACGAATTTTGATTTCTTCCTGAACCTGCCGGAGGTCGACCGCCGTACGGTCAACGTCGAGACGGTCAAGGGTTCACAGTTTATGCAGCCGCTGTTCGAGTTCTCCGGCGCATGTTCGGGCTGCGGTGAGACCCCCTATGTCAAGCTCGTGAGCCAGTTATTCGGTGACCGGACCATCGTTGCCAATGCGACCGGGTGTTCGTCGATCTATGGCGGAAACCTGCCGACGACCCCCTGGACAAAAAATACGGACGGGCGCGGACCGGCATGGTCGAACTCGCTGTTCGAGGACAATGCGGAGTTCGGTTTTGGAATGCGTCTGACAGTGGACAAGCTGACAGAGATGGCGAGGGAGCTGGTGGTCAAGTTGAGTTCGGACCTCGGCGACCTACTGGTGAAAGGTCTGCTTGAAGCGGACCAATCCGACGAGCCTGGTATCTATGAACAACGTCTCCGAGTCGTGGATCTGAAGAAGAAGCTCGAGGGTTCGGCCAACCCGCTCGCGAAGCAGTTGCTCAGTATCGCGGATAACCTGGTGAAGAGGAGCGTCTGGATCATCGGTGGCGACGGTTGGGCGTACGACATCGGATACGGAGGTCTCGACCATGTTATTGCTTCGGGAAGGAATGTGAATATTCTGGTCCTTGATACCGAGGTGTATTCCAATACGGGCGGACAGATGTCGAAGGCTACGCCGCGTGGCGCCATTGCAAAGTTTGCCGCCGCCGGAAAATCGACCCAGAAGAAGGACCTGGGCCTGATGGCCCTGACCTACGGGAATGTCTATGTTGCCCGCGT
>DKJQ01000314.1 GCA_002454845.1 Ignavibacteria bacterium UBA6688 | reverse complement strand
CCGACGATTCGCGCGAGCGGATACTGGAACACGGACCTCTGGCCTGACCTTCAGGCCCGGACCGGTGTCAGGCTTCTTGAATCAGGGGACACCGACAATGCGGTCGTTTCTCTCAGTCAGGCACTTGAGATTTGGAGGGATTCTGACGCGGGATTTGAGCGGGCAACCAGGGCCCGCGCAGCTTTGGAGAGACTCAGGGGGAGATAACATTCTTCCACCATCACACTCACAAGGAGGCCCCATGAAGAAGCTTCATTCGATTCACGTCGTCGCGATTCTTGTCTGTTCGTTGGTCGTTGCGGCGTGTTGCAAGACGTCCCCGCCCCAGACCGTCACCGCGGTAAAAACCGGAGACAACACCTATTCGTTGACGTTCAGCAACGGGTCAGTTCAGGACACCGGCGCGTACATCATGCAGTCGGTTCAGGACTCCGGCATGGTCACCATGCAGTCGGTTCAGGACTCCGGCATGCGCACTACGGAGTCGGTTCAGGACACCGGGACGGCAGTTTGGTTACCGGCCTCCGTGACGTTCAGCAAGAAGGGGAAATAGGTACGCTTTGAAACGATTGAAGGGGAAGCGCGTGATGCTTCCCCTTCAGGGTCTGGTTTTCGATGCAGAACTCGTCGGAACGGCGGGATTTGAACCCGCGACCCCTTGCACCCCAAGCAAGTGCGCTACCGGGCTGCGCTACGTTCCGAATTTATCTCATCGGCAGTACTATGTTCTTTTGCACCCCCTGCACCCCAAGTCCCGCCCCAAAGGGGTCCCTTTGGGAAAGGGATGGCTTCGCCAACTGCGCTACGTTCCGAAAATTCCTTACTTCAGCTTTCCTTCCAGCTCCTGAAGGAACTGCTTCACTTCCAGCATCTCCTCACGGATCTCTTCATCCTGGATTTTCTTCTTCGGTGGGACGTTCAGCAGCTCGAGTTGCTCCGCCCCCTCTGCATCCGGCACATATTCCTCCAGCACTTTCTTCGCACCCTCGATCGTGTAACGCTCATCCCGCAAAAGCTTCTTGATATACAGGATCAGCTTGATATCCTTGTTCGTGTAGATCCTGTTCCCCGCCCGGTTCTTTGCCGGCTTGAGCTCGGGAAACTCGGATTCCCAGTACCGCAGCACGTATTGCTCCAGCCCCGTAATGGTGCTGACCTCGCTGATCGAGTAATACAATTTCTTGATGCCGATGTGTTTCATAAGACATCTCGCAAAATTGTTGGGGATCTGCCGGACGAACGGTTCCAAAGTAGTCAAAAATGAGACGAGTTGCAACGCTCACCCGGGATGCTCCTCATCGGGGTCCATGGAGAGGATCGTATTCCCATTTCCGCTTCACAACAGCCCACAGATAAAGAGAATTCCGCTTGAACTTCTCTTCCTCTTTTGGTAGAATTCAATTACGCCTCTGCGTTGTCCTTGAACCGCCGTTCTCTATTTTTCCTCCGAACCCGGCACGGTTCCGTTCCCGGGGCACGTTCCTGGAACCCGCTGATTGAATCACTTGGAATAACCTGCAATTCATCTCTATGCCTTCAGGAAATCTTTCAGAACAACACATCAGCCAACTCGAGCGACAAGGGTGCAGCGCAGATGATTGGCGCCTGGTCACCATCGCATCCGGGTCTGATCTTTCCCGGATCAACGACGTCCATTTTTCCGGAACGGTCAGCGTCGGCAATCCATCGGGGACCCGAACCGTCGACGGAGTCGAGTTGCCATGCGGCCTCTCCCACGCTACCATTGCAGACTGTACCATCGGCAATCATGTCCGGATCGCCAACGTCGGATCGGTCGTCGCAGGGTATCTCATAGAAGACGGTGTCGTGATCCAGGATGTTGGCTCGCTCTCTGTAGCGCCGGGAACACCCTTCGGCAACGGAATCGAAATTGAAGCCATCAACGAAGGAGGCGGACGAGGGATCAGAATCATCAGCGACCTCACCTCCCAGGCCGCGTATCTCCAGGGGGCCCTGCGCCATAATCCGGAATTTGTCAAAAAACTTTCCTCGCTCATCGACACAAAAGTTTCCGCCGCCAAGACAGAAAAGGGAGTCATCGGTAAGGACGCGCGCGTTCTTCACTGCGGCTCCATCCAGAATGTAATGATCGGTCCCGCCGCGTTCATCCACGGCGCCCAAAGCCTTCGGGAAGGAACGATCGCCAGTTGCGTCGAGCACCCCACCGAGATCGGTGAGGGCGTACAGGCGACATCGTTCATCGTCGCAGAGGGGGCACGGATCGACAACAGCGTCATCCTCGACAAAGTCTTCGTCGGCCAGGGTGTCAAGATGGGCAAAGGGTTCTCCGCGGAGAACTCACTCTTCTTCGCGAACTGCGAAGCCTTCCATGGGGAAGCGGTTGCCGTGTTTGCGGGACCGTACACGGTAACGCACCACAAGTCCACACTCCTCATCGCGGGAATGTTTTCTTTCTACAACGCCGGGAGCGGCACCAACCAGAGCAATCATATGTACAAGCTCGGCCCGGTTCACCAGGGACTCCTCGAGCGCGGCTGCAAGACCGGATCCTTTTCGTACCTCCTGCTGGAAAGTCACATCCCCGCCTTCAGCGTCGTCATCGGCAAGCACTTTACGAATATCAACATCCCCAACCTTCCCTTTTCGTACATTCATGAGGAGCAGGGGGTCTCAAAGGTCATTCCCGGCATGAATCTTTTTTCCGTCGGGACTGTGAGGGATGGGGAGAAATGGCCGAAACGCGATAACCGGAAAGGGCCGGTCAAGCGCGACCTGATCGTCTTCGACGTCTTCTCTCCGTACACCGTCGAGAAAATGCGCCGGGGACGGGATGAACTCCTTGCCCTGAGCGAGAGCGTGCCGAAGGAAAAAGCGTTCATTACCTATGGCGGACTTCAACTCAATCGCCTTCTTCTAAAAAAAGGAGCGAAGTATTACTCTCTCGCCATTAAGCGTTATCTTAACGCGAAAGTGACCGACCGTTTGAAAGAAAGCCTCACGCGCGAGCGGGATTGGAAGCGCGCCGTTGCCTCCCTCATCCCGTCAGTTGCTCTCACGCATTCGGCCGAGTGGACGGACATTGCCGGCCTCCTGATGCCGCGCGATCGACTTGGAGAGATCGAACAACACGTTATCAACGGACGGATCGCAACGTACGATCAACTCCTCGCAACCTTCCAGTCTTCGTACGACCAGTATCCGGAGCTTGAGTGGCGATATCTCTACGACACCTTTCTCAAAGAGTACGGCATTCGTCCTGATGGCATGACGATGGATCAGGCTCTCAAGGCAATCGACGAGTGGGAACAGGCGTCATCCTCCCTCCATGGAATGATTCTGGAAGATTCGAAAAAGGAATTCGCTTCATTTGCACGGATCGGGTACGGCATCGATCAGCAGGAGCAGGACCGCGTGAAGGATTTTGAAGCTGTGCGGGGGACCGCCGAGACAAACGGCGTCGTCCAGAAACTTGCGAACGAAGGGGCTGCGATCCCTCGTCAGCGTGCAGAATTTGAGTCATTGGTAGCATCATTCTCAACAACGTAAGAACCTTTCACAAAGGAACATATTATGACAAGAGAAGAAGTAGCCGCACGTGTCGTCGGGGTTACAGCGCAACTGTTCGCCATGAAGCCGTCCGACATCAAAGAGTCCGATCAGTTTACAGTTGATCTTGGTGCGGATTCGCTCAAGTCCATTGAGCTTGTTGCTGCATACGAAGACGAATTCGGCCTGAGCGTCAAGGAGGAAGAAGCGCTGAAGGTTCAAAACGTTGGCGATGCCATCGATTTCTTTCATCGACTTTTGAAATAATGTCCGGGAGGACCAACCATGAAAACGTACGAATTACAGGATGTTTCAACCCCGAATCTCCTTGAAGAGACCTTTCCCTATACGCTTCCCCCGTTGATCAAATTCGAAGGGAAGATCAAGGAAACAATCGACGGCAAGGAGGTCGAGTTCGACCCGAACGAAGTCAAGACGCGCGATATCCACATCACCGATACGACATTCCGTGACGGCCAGCAGGCCCGCCCTCCGTACAAGCAGGAGCACATGGTTGCGTTGTTCGAAATGATGTCACGGCTCGGCGGTCCCAACGGAGTCATCCGCCAATCAGAGTTCTTCCTGTACACGAAGAACGACCGTGCGACCATCGACGCGTGCCGCGCACGGAACCTGAAGTTCCCGGAGATCACCGGATGGATCCGCGCCAATAAAGGGGACTTCCGCCTCGTGAAGGAAATGGGGCTGAAGGAAACCGGTATGCTCACCTCCTCCTCCGACTACCACATCTTCCATAAGCAGAACCAGACGCGCAAGGAAGCAATGCAGCAGTATGTTGAGGTCGTCGAAGCGGCATTTGAAGCGGGGGTGCGCCCCCGTTGCCACCTGGAGGATATCACCCGCGCCGACCTCCCCGGGTTTGTCTTCCCGTTTGTGCAGAAGCTCGAACGGTTGAGCGAGCAGGTCCCGGCCCATATGAAAGTGAAGATCCGCCTGTGCGACACGATGGGCTTCGGTCTCTCCTATCCCAATGCCGCCGAGCCCCGCTCCATTCCGAAAATGATCTGGCGTCTGCGCAATGAGTGCGGGATCTCCGCAGATCGTCTCGAGTGGCACGGTCACAACGACTTCCACAAAGTCCATATCAACGGCGCCAGTGCATGGATCTATGGCCTGAACGCGCTCAACGGCACCCTCTTCGGCTTCGGCGAACGAACGGGCAACCCGCCGCTCGAGGGGGCCGTGATCGAGTACGTGGCCTTGAAGGGAAAGCTGAACGGTGTCAACCTCTCCGTTATCACGGAAATGGCAGAGTACTATGAGAAGGTGATCGGCACAACGCTTACCGCGAACTATCCGTTCGTGGGGAAGGACTTCAATACGACCCGGGCCGGCATCCACGCCGGCGGATTGCGCAAGTTCGAGCAGATTTACAATATCTTCGACACAACGACGCTGCTCAACAGGCCTCCGCGCGTTGCGATCACCGACAAATCCGGAACCGATGGTGTTGCCCTGTGGGTGAACGATTTTCTCGGACTTCAGGGGGAGGAGCGGCTCACCGTGATGAAGGTGGCCAAGATCCAGCGATGGGTCATGGACCAGTACGAGAAGGAAGGACGCATGTCCTCCATCACCGACCAGGAAATGGAAGAGCAGGTCAAAGTCTTCCTTCCTGAATACTACCAGTCACATAGAAAGAATTAAACCCTATCGCAAAAAACCCCTCACAAGTCATTGCGAAGCCAGAGGCTTACTACAACAGATGCGTTAGCATCTGTCAATTTGGCACCTGAGCGAAGGACGACGAAGTCCCGCTCTTGGATTCCGCTCATAAGCAGGATTCAGGAAGCGGAACAATCTCATCAGCGCTGATTGGATTGCTTCACCCCGATAAATCGGGGTTCGCAATGACCTTGTTGCTTGTTTTTGTGACCGCTTCTCATCAAACAAAGGAGTACGTATGAGAGTCATCATTCAACCCGATTACGATCTCGTCAGCAAGTGGGTGGCGTCGTACGTCGTTCGGGAAATCCGCAGCTTCCAGCCATCAGCCAAAAAACCGTTTGTGCTCGGCCTGCCGACGGGGTCATCCCCCATCGGTACGTACAAGGAACTGATCCGGATGCACAAAAAGGGGCTGGTCTCGTTTCAGAACGTCATTACGTTCAATATGGACGAATATGTAGCACTCGCGCAGGATCATCCCGAGAGTTATCACTCGTTCATGTGGAACAACTTCTTCAGCCACGTCGATATCCGGAAGGAGAATGTCAACATTCTGAACGGCAACGCCAGGGACCTGGAGAAGGAATGTGAAGCCTACGAAAAGAAGATCAGGAAGATCGGTGGGATTCATCTGTTCCTCGGCGGCATCGGTCCGGATGGACACATCGCGTTCAACGAGCCGGGGTCATCTCTTGCCTCCAGAACCCGTATCAAGACACTGACGCAAGATACCATCCTGGCCAACGCGCGCTTCTTCGATAATGATCCCGACAAGGTGCCAAGGACGGCCTTAACGGTGGGAGTTGCCACTGTGCTGGACGCGAAGGAAGTGCTCATCATTATCAACGGCCACAAAAAGGCCCGGGCCCTGGCCAATGTCGTGGAAGGAAGCGTCAATCATATGTGGACCGTCAGCGCGCTGCAACTCCACCCTCACGGCATCATTGTTTGCGACGACGAATCCACAGTCGAGCTCCGGGTGGGAACGGTGAAGTACTTCAAGGATATTGAAGCTCCGCACCTCGCTCCGGCAACGCTGCTTCGCTGAAGGTAGGCCAGGAGTACAGATTCAACAACCGCATAAAACGTCAACGGGCGAGCCTCAGCTCGCCCGTTTTCGTGTACATCATGACCGTTCCGGGAATAAATCAGTTATCGCTTTTTCTCGATGATCACAAAGGCGATGACCGTCGTCTCCGTATGGGACAGAGACAGATGGACGCGTGTCTTCGCAAGGGTGGTTGCGACATGACCGTACAAGAGGAGTTTGGGGGCGCCCGATCGCTCGTTGATGACTTCCACGTCCTTCCACCGAAACTTACCGCTCCATCCCGTCTCCATGGCTTTACTGACCGCCTCCTTCGCTGCAAAGCGGGCGGCAAAATGCTGCTGGGAGTTTTTCCTCGACTCGCAGTACCGGATCTCTTTTTCGGTAAAGATTTTTTTCTTTAAAGCCGGGCCCCATGACGCAAGGGCCTTCTTCATCCTCTTCATGTCCACAACATCGACACCGATTCCCACAATCGATCCCATACGATTCAGACTTCCCCGTTTTCTTGTTTGACAATCTCGACAATCTCTGCAACGTCATCGACTTCGTAGTCTGCGTTGGAATGCAGCGTGCCGAACGTATCGCCGTATCGCGCAAACACGGTTTTCATTCCAACCTGCTTCGCTCCAAGCACGTCCCTTTCCGCCCAATCACCGACCATCAGCGACTCCTCCGGTTTGACGTCGAGCCGTTTCAGGACCTCACGGAACGGTTCGGGGGCCGGCTTGCGAACCTGCGTGTCGTCGTACGTCACGACGGCATCAAAGATGTGATGGAACGCGAGATAGCACAGCCTCAGCCACGCTTCACGCCCCGGGGCATCCGAAACAACCCCGAGCTTCAGGTTCATCTTGGCCAGTTGGATGAGCGTCATGTACACATGGGGATACGGAACGAGCGCCGCTTCACGCGCGCGCCGGTAGGCAATCACTCCCGAGGCAAGAATCTTGTGGTCCACCTTGCTGAATTCATCAAAGAGCAATTGGTCGAACACGCTCTGGAACTCGATCCCGCGCTCGGCATAGATCAGGTCGATCCGTTTGCGGATCTCTTCGGCCGGAAGCTTCAACCCCGCGTCCCGCATCGCGTGGATCGCCGCATCGATCGCCTGGCGCTTCATGGCCATGAAGTCCACCAGCGTGTTGTCGAGATCGAAGATGACGGCTTTAATCATGGATCAGACCCGGGGAGTTGGCGATTACCAGAATGCAGACGACAGAATGCAGACGACAGGATGCAGATGGTAGAATTCAGACGACAGATTGCAGACGACAGATTGCCGTACGCAGAATTCAGAGTTGGAATTTGGGTTTTTGGGATTTGGAATTTTTTTTGGACTTATTGTTCCACCAAAAATCTTACCGCAAGTTCATATCCCTTCGCTCCGAGACCGGCGATGATTCCCTTACAGGCCGGGGCGGTGACGGAGGTGTGCCGGAATTCCTCCCGCGCATGGATGTTGGTCAGATGCACTTCCACCGCAGGGATCTTCAGCATGGAAAGGGCGTCGCGGATCGCGTACGAAGTGTGGGAATAGGCGCCCGCGTTGATGATGACCGCGTCGAACGCTCCCCCCACCGCTTTGTGGAGCGTGTCGATGATGGCCCCTTCGTTGTTCGATTGGTAGAACTCAAACTCGATTTTTGGGAACTGTTTTTTTAGTTCCTGTTCAATATCCCACAGGGTGGTCGTCCCATACAACTCAGGCTCCCTGGTGCCGAGCAGGTTCAGGTTCGGTCCGTTCGCGACGAGTATTCTCATAGGCACTCCACGGCAGTGGTCATTCCGGCAAGAGGATTAAGTCCTTGACAGCCATAGGAAAATCGGCTATTTTGACACGCCCAGAATACGATAAATTTGGCATCTTTTAAAGAGAAAAGTTGACAAGCAGTCCCAGCCTCAATCTCCATTCACCCAGGGCCGAAGGATCGCACAACCCCCGATGATTCCGCTCAAGACCGACTGTCGTTTCTTTCGTGGAGACATACCCTGCAAGCCGCACAAACAGCACGGCGTGCATTGCGTCGGGGCCGACGGCAAGGACTGCTCGTACTACGACCCGGTGGACAAGAAAATCCTGATTATCAAATTGGGAGCGATCGGCGATGTGATCCGTACCACTCCCCTTCTCCACAAACTGAAAGCAACGTACCCGCACGCAAAAATCTTCTGGTTGACATGGACCCCGGAGGTGCTTCCTTCTTCCGTGGATGAGAAGCTCGATTTCTCGCTGAAGAATATCGTCGCGCTCAGGTCCATCCAGTTCGATCTACTCTATAATCTGGACAAGGATCGGGAAGCGTGCGCGCTCGCGGCGCAAATTTCCGCCACGACGAAAAAAGGGTTCATTCTGAAAGATGGGATTATCTCCCCGATCGACGGAGCGGCGGAAGCCAAATACGCCACCGGGGTCTTCGACGATCTCAGTCAGGCCAACAGGAAAAGTTATCCCCAGGAGATTTTTGAGATCTGCGGATTTACGTTTGCGGGCGAACGGTACATTCTTGAGCGACCAACCGACCACGGTGTGAAATGGAACATCAACCGCAAAAGGAAGGTCATCGGCCTCAATACCGGCTGCGGCGGTCGCTGGACATCCCGGCTGTGGGCCGACAAAAACTGGGTCGCCCTCGCGAAAGCCCTGAAGAAACAAGGATACGAGGTTGTGCTCCTTGGCGGGGAACAGGAGCACGGGAAGAACCAGAAGTTGGCTCGTGCCTCCGGGGCAAAATACCTTGGACACTTCCCCCTGCAACAATTCACGTCGCTGGTCGACCAATGCGACCTTGTCGTCACCTCCGTGACGATGGCAATGCATATCACGATCGGCCTTGGCAAGAAGATCGTTCTGTTTAATAATATTTTCAATAAACACGAGTTCGAACTGTACGGTCTCGGCGTGACCCTCGAGCCGGAAAAGCCCTGTCTCTGTTTTTACCAGGCCACGTGTACGAACCCGGACTACCGGTGCATGGACCATTTCCCCGTGAAGAGCGTCGTCGATGCGTGCACGAAGCTCCTCCCCCGTTAAGCGGAGCGTGACTTGTGAGCGTTTGCCCTCTCTGCACGAACGACCGTTCCACCGACTTCCCCATCTTCTATACGTTTCACCGAAGAGACTTTCAGGCAAAACAGTGTACATCATGTTCGTTCGTGTACCTCGACCCGCGCCCCACGGCCGAGGAGCTTGCACTGCTCTACAGCGATGAGTACTTTCTCCATGACGGCACCGACTGCGGTGCACACTCAGCCACCGACTATGAAACGGCGGCGATCAAAGGATCCGTCAAGTTCCCGGAGATCCTCGGAGCAATACAAAAGTTCAAAGCCGCCGGCGATTTCTTTGAGGTCGGATGCGGGATGGGATACTTTCTGGAGTATGTGCGGGGAAAAGGATACCACGTAAGCGGTATCGAGTACTCCGCGATGGGAACGAAGCTTTGCCGCGAACGGTTCGGGTTGGATGTGCGACAGAGTTCGTTTGAAGAGCTCTCCCCCGACCACGGGCGGTTCGATGTTATTTTCATGGGGGATGTTCTTGAGCATTTGATCGAGCCCCGCGCAATGCTCGAAAAAGCCCGGCGGATGTTGAAACCGTCGGGGATCATCGCCGTTGAGGTCCCTTCCATGTTCAACAGCTTCGTCGGTCGGCTCGCCGTCCGTGGCTACAGGCTCCTGCGTACCCGGAAGAAGATGCCCATGCCGCCTTATCACGTGAACGAGTTCACTCCAAAGACGCTCCAGGCTATGTTCAGGAAAGCAGGTTTTCGGGACTCCGTCATTCTCCAACGGATCAAATCTCCCGGCAGCATCACGTTGCGGGGGAACCTTCTCGAAAAAGGGATCAAAAAGGCCCTTCATTATCCGAACTTCCTGGTTACGAAATCGTTTGGAGTGTTGGGGGACCGGCTACTGGGGATTGGGAGAACATAACCAGCCATCTCAAAAACCCCAATAAGTCATTGCGAGAAGCCTCGAGCGTTAGCGAGAGGCGACGAAGCAATCTAAAC
>DKJQ01000260.1 GCA_002454845.1 Ignavibacteria bacterium UBA6688 | reverse complement strand
GAGCGAAAAGTGCCAATAATGAATTGTTGTCCATTCGGCGCAACATCCGCGAGATAGGTCGAAGGAGGAAGCGTGACGACTCTTCGCTCCGCTGAATAGTCAAATGGTTCTGTTCCCGTTATGGTCACCGCCTTGATCACCGACCCGCTGACATAGCACAATTCCTTCCCGCCGGAGGTCCAAAGGGGAAAAGTGCCACCTCCCGAGGAGACCTGGTATTTGCCGGCGCGTTGAGGATAGGGAACGACATAGATTTCATCTCTTCCCGATTCACTGGAGGTGTACGCCAACCATCGTCCATCAGGAGAAAAAGAAGGAAATCCTTCGCTCGCTGGAGTGCTCAGAAATGGGACGGGCTTCCGATCCCCATCGAGCGGAAGCATCCAAACGTCTCCATTCTGCACGTACGCGATGGCTTTTCCATCCGGAGCATACGATGAAACATACGAGACGCCGAGCCCTTGAGTCAATCGCTCCTCGGCTCCGCTTCCGTCCCACGGCTTTTTAAAAATATCGACCGCCGTACCCCGCTCCGAGTAGTACGCTATCTCCTTGCCGTCCCGCGACCATATCGGGGTTCCGAAGTTCCCCCCGCCAAAGGTGAACCGGGTCAGCGTTTTCCGCCCGATATGATAAATCCAGATGTCATCATTGGCCGACTGGATGTTGACTGCGAGCTTTTGCGCGTCGGGAGAGATTGTGGCAGTATAGAAGGACCGGGCGCTATCGATCAATGAACGAACGTTCCCACTCCGATCGATCCAGGAGATCAGGACGTTGTCGAAGGTGGCTGGATCCGCCGGTGAAAGAACCAGGGTACCTTGTTTGCTGAAAGCGAAATAGGCATCGCCGGAGCCTCTGTTCAGCCACCCCCCTTTTTCGACAGGAATGGGTTGACCGACCACTGCAAGAGATGATGGGTCGAACGAAACCGCAAGGATCGATCCTCCCCGAGCATACATCAGATGTCCCGTCGGCACGTATTTTCCGTAAGACCCACCACGAATGAGGACTTTCCTCTCACCGGTGTCAAGCCGCTGCGCCGCAATGAACGCTTCATCGAACGTTGAGATATTGTTTTGCTTGACTGTAAAGATGATCGTATTCCCATCGGGAAGGACCTGGGGGAACCTGTGGCTGATTTCGCCGTTGGATGAATCCAGCGTACTCACCGGCTCCGGCTCCCCTCCACTTGCCGAAACCCGGAGTATGCCTCTGTTCACGTGTCCAAACAGGATCGTGTTTTCGTTTGCCCACGTTATGCCGCGCGAAAAGCCCTGGATATCGCACAATTTCTGAGGCGCCCCGCCAAAAACGGAAATCTTCATGACCGTTCCGTTGACTTCGTAGGCAATCCACTGCCCATCGGGAGAAAATGCAGGATAGATGGCGCCCGCAGTGCCGTTGAGCGGATGAACGGCAAGCTCATCCGTTGGCCTGAGAAAAAGCTGGGTGTTTCCTCCGGAGCCCCCTGAATAGGCGATGAACTTTCCATCGGGTGAGAGGTCAAGCGATGAGGTATTGAAACCCATGAGTCCATCTTGCGGAAGGTCCACCGAAAACCTCATCACAGGATGGGAAACTTTCTGCGGTCTCCATGGACTCCAGATCGAGACCGACAGAGCAATCACAAGCAGGGCTGTCGCCAGCGGCCACGCAAATTTCCGGTACGATGGGATCGGACGGTTTTGTGCGACTGCCGGCCCGGATGCAGGCGGTTCAAATTGTCGTGCCGGCACGGTTCGTGATAAGCGGGACCTGCTCGACTCCCGTTTTTGCCGCTTCAGGTCGATTGCAACCTGCTTCGCCGATTGAGCCCGTTCATTTGGATCTTTTTCCAGACATTCAAGAACAATGACATCGAGCTCCTGCGGAATCTCCGGTTTGATGGATGACATCGGGGGGGAATCGACATTGACGATCTCATAAGCAATAGCCGTTTCGTGAACTCCTTTGAAGGGAATCTGGCCCGTCAGCATTTCGTACAAAAGTACACCGAGCGAGAAGATATCCGACCGGTGATCCGTTTCCTGGCCCTGCACCTGTTCTGGGGACATATACCCAGCGGTTCCGACGGTGGAGCCCTCTTTTGTCAGCCGCGAAGCTCCGCGCAACTTTGCCAACCCGAAGTCCATGACCTGGACGATTCCGTCCTTGCGGATCATGATATTCTCCGGCTTGATATCCCGGTGAACAACCCCCTTCTCATGAGCCGCCGCCAGCCCTTCTGCGATCTGGATGCCGATGTCGAGAGCCTGTTTCATCGACAGGGAGGATTTTTTCTCCTGAAGGGTCTGACCGTCGACGAACTCCATGACGATAAAATGTTTGGGCCCGGGCGCCTGAGTCGAGGGGCTGTCTGCCTCCTCTATCCCGTAGATCGTGTAGATATTCGGATGATTGAGCGCGGCCGCCGCTTGTGCTTCCTGCATGAAGCGGGCGGCATCCTTTTCCGAAGACGCGATGTGATCGGGGAGGAACTTGAGGGCGACCGTGCGATTGAGCTTTGTGTCCTGGGCTTTGTACACAACACCCATGCCTCCCTCGCCCAATTTCTCC
>DKJQ01000119.1 GCA_002454845.1 Ignavibacteria bacterium UBA6688 | reverse complement strand
ACTCCGTCGAACCAGGCGACGGGATGAACTGCGTCGAACGATGCTAAACGCCGGGATGGTATAATCCGGCTTGACACTTGTTTTGGGCGTATGTACCTTGAAGACATCGGTGACGGTCGCTCTATGGAACCTGGGATGGAACTTCGGGAAGATGACAAGCGGGAACTGCTTCGGTTTGCCCGTGAAGTGGTTGAAGCGGAATTGTCCGGAAAACAGGCTCCGGAGCTTTCCCATGCCACACCTCTCTTCGAGGCGGCGTTCGGGGTCTTCGTAACCCTCTGGATGGACTCCGAGTTGCGCGGCTGTATTGGCTATGTTGAGCCCCGTACTCCCTTGCGCTCCGCCGTGGAAGAGGTGGCCAGGAAAGCTGCACTTGAGGACCCCCGTTTTCTGCCAATAACCCCTGCGGAACTCCGCAGAACCATGATTGAGATCTCGGTACTTTCCCCCTTGGAAGAGGTGAAAGAGATCTCAGGGATTGAAGTCGGCAAACATGGACTTGTTGTTGATGCAGGCCATGCACGTGGATTGTTGTTGCCGCAGGTTCCAACCGAGTATGGATGGGACCGGGAACAATTTCTCATCCATACATGCCAGAAGGCCGGCTTACCGCCGGATGCATGGAAGCAGCCCCACGTCAAGCTTTTTGTTTTTACAACGACGACTTTTTCGGAATAGCAATTTACTGAGGTGAATCTTATTTCCTCCAGCATGAGTACGATGCGCTCTCCGGCTGTCGCAGGGATGTTTTACGAAGCCGATCCGACGAAACTCGCCAGGAACGTTGCCAGGCTCATGGACAATGCCGAAGTCCGGAAGATTCAAGGTTCCCTGCGCGGTCTGGTCGTTCCTCACGCCGGATATCTGTATTCCGGTTCGACAGCGGCGATGGGGTACCGGCTCCTCAAGGGGAAGAAGTATGATGTTGTCGTGATCGTGGCGCCGAGCCACCGGGAATATTTTGAGGGGGCCTCAGTTTATCCCGGGGACGGCTATCGCACGCCGATGGGCGACGTCGCCATCGACCGGGAATTACGGGATGAGCTTGTCGCAGGGTCGCAGGTCCTGGTCGCGGCAGAGGAGGGGCACCGAACCGAACACTCAGTGGAAGTGCAGCTCCCGTTTCTTCAGAGTGTGTTCCAAAAGTTTTCCTTCGTCCCCGTCGTAATGGGAAACCAAACACGCGCGTCGTGCGAGTTCCTTGCCGCAGACCTGGTGCGGGTATTGCGGGGCAGGAACGCACTGCTCATTGCGAGCAGCGACCTTTCCCACTACCATCCGTACGAAACGGCACACGCTCTGGACCGGATCATCGTGAGTGATATTGAAGCGTTCGATGAAGAGTCGTTGTTGAAGAACCTCGAGGGCGAGAGGGCTGAAGCATGTGGGGGAGGACCGATGGTGGCGGTCATGAAAGCCCTGAAGGCGCTCGGTGCCAACCGGGCGCAGACTCTTTACCACTGTAACTCAGGCGACATCACCGGGGAAAAGGATGCCGTCGTTGGATACCTTTCCGCAGCATTCACCCAGATGAACTAAGAGCCTGTCTGCTTGAAACCACTCAACGTCAGCCTTGTCGGAGCGGGTCACGTCGGTACAACGCTGGCCGTCATGCTTCACCGGCGCTCCCATGCCATCGTTTCCGTTGTCAGCAGGAGCCTGGAATCTGCGCGTCGCTGCGCGCGGCTGGTTGATTGCCGGAAGAGTTCAACGGACCTCGGAATGATCGCACCGGAAACCGAACTCTTGATCCTTGCAGTTCCGGATGAGGAACTCGAAGCTGTTGCAGCGGGTGCAGCAGAACGCGCCGGACTCAACTTCCAGAGACTTGCGGTGTTTCACACATCCGGGTTCCAAACGAGCGACCTTCTCGCTCCATTTGCGCGCCGAGGGAGCGTGGTTTGCTCGATCCACCCCATCCAGACCTTTGCCACTGGAGTGCCGGTCGAAGAACAGGTCGGGATGATGAAAGGGATCAGCTACGGTATCGAGGGGAGTGAAGAAGGCGGGAAGTTAGGGGAGCGAGTTGTAGAGGAGTTGGAGGGGACAATTCTGGTGGTTCCAAAAGAAGAGAAAATTTCGTATCATCTTGCCTGTGTCCTCGCCTCCAATTTCACAGTCGCTTTGCTGGGGGCAGTGGAAGAGCTTGCGGCCCCGTATGCCGGCGAGGTACCTCTGAGGCACTTCCGCGCGCTAGGAGAGTCGAGCATTGCGAATGCGGCCCGGTTGAGTTCGTCAAAGGCGTTAACGGGACCGATCGTCCGTGGGAGTACAGCGACCGTGGAGGCGCATCTCGGCAGTCTCCGGAACAGAACGAATCTCCAGGCACTGTATTCAAGTCTGGCTCTGTGGACCATCGAGTTTGCCCTCCGAGGGAAGAGGATAACGCCGGAACAGGCTCATGATCTCAAGAAAGCACTCTCACGATGATCGTTGACTATCATACCCATACGTCTCTCTGCAAGCATGGTGAGGGGGATGTTGAGGAATATATCCGAAAGGCGCTTGCGCTGGGCCTCGACGAGATCGGGTGTTCGGAACACATGCCGATGCCGGACGGGTTCGACCTGCGCCACAGGATGAGTCTTGAGGAATACTATGCCTCCTACGCTCCGCGGATCTCCGTGCTGGCGGAACAGTACAGGGGGCGTATCGCCGTCCGGCGGGGACTGGAAGCCGAGTTCCTTCCCGGTGCCGATGCGTGGATTGAAAAGTTCATCGAAGAAAACGATTTTGATTATGTGATCGGTTCCGTGCATTTCCTGGGGAAGTGGGGGGAAGTGAAACCGCTCTTCCATGCGGAGTATTCCGAGCAGGAAATCGAGCGACTGCACATCGAGTACTTCGAGGCAATCTGCGCTTCCGCTATGTGCCGACGGTACGACATCATCGGCCATTGCGATTTGATTAAGAAATTCGGGATTCGCAGCACGCCGAAGATCGAGGAATCATGCCGGGAGGCCCTGAAGGCGATCCGGTCCGAGGATATCGCGATAGAAATTAACACGTCGGGGCTCCGGAAGGCGGAGCAGGATACCTACCCCGGCAAGAAGATTCTTCAATGGGCGAGCGACTTGAATATCCCGTTGACCATCGGCTCGGACGCGCATAAACCGGAACAGGTGGGGCTCTTTTTCGACAGGGCGGTTGCATTGGTGGAGGAGTTTGGGAGAGGAAGGATATCCCTCTTCGAGCGGCGGCAACGAACGGAAGTACGCATCTCGCGTTTAGAGGCAGCGTGATCTATCACATTATCAAGGAATGACCGTTTGAAAGCCCTTATCGCCAGCGGAGGACGCGGCACCAGACTTCGTCCCATTACCCACACCCAGAACAAGCACCTGATCCCGATCGCCAACAAGCCGATCCTGTACTACGCGATCGAAGCCGCTGTTGATGCCGGGATCAAGGAGATTGGCATCGTGCATAATGCCGACAGCCGAGAGGTACCGGAGTATGTCGGGGACGGATCCAAATGGGGGGTGAACATTTCCTATATCCCCCAGGACCAACCCGGCGGGCTTGCACAGGTAATTCAACTCGCGGAAGACTTTGTCCGGAAGGAGAATTTCATCTTTTATCTCGGCGACAACATGGTGGTCGGCGGATTGAAACGGTTCATCGAGGATTTCGAAAAGCAGCAATGCAACTGTCTGTTGACGCTCGCGAAGGTGAAGGACCCGGAGCGTTTTGGCGTTCCGGAATTTCAGGGGGGAAGGATCGTGGGGGTCGAGGAAAAGCCCAAATCACCCAAGAGTCGATACGCCGTTGCAGGCATTTATGTCTATGACTTCCATATCTTTGAGGCGGTGAAGAGCTTGAAGCCGAGCAGCCGGGGAGAACTGGAAATCTCCGACGCCCACCAGCATTTGATCGACAAGGGATACAAGGTGGGGTACACCGAGATTACAGGCTGGTGGAAAGACACCGGGAAGCCGGTTGACCTGCTCGAGGCGAACAGACTTGTTCTGGACAACGCAACAGCGCGCAACGACGGAGAGGTGGACCAATTGTCTGATGTTGCGGGGAAGGTGGTGATTGAGGCCGGCGCGAAGATCATCAACAGTAAGGTGAGGGGTCCGGCGATCATTGGAAAGGATGCTGTGATCGAAAACAGTTATATCGGTCCCTTCACATCGATCGGTGACCGGACCCAGGTGAAAGACAGTGAGGTCGAATACAGCATTATTCTCCGCGACTGCAAGATTGTGAGTGTTGGCATCCGCATCGAGGGGAGCATCCTCGGGAACGATGTCGAAATCGTGGAAGCGAACGGAAAGCCGCGCGTCCACAGGTTCATGATCGGAGATCAGAGCCGAATCGAAATCGCATAACCCGGAAATACTTCACAATAACCCCGACCTTTGGCGAAGCCACCCCTTCGGGGCAGGTCGG
>DKJQ01000293.1 GCA_002454845.1 Ignavibacteria bacterium UBA6688 | reverse complement strand
GTCTGCGTGCTACGGCATGTGTTCTTCCCGCCCCGTAGCCCAGATGCGCATGAGGGTGAGTTCATTGTTCGTAAGCGTCAGTTCGAAGTTCAGGAACTTTCCCTCGATTCCCTTCATCGAGTACTGTTTCTCTATCAGCGCAATGTCACTCCCATTCGCCAGGAACTCTTCCACAGAGCGGGCCCCATTCACGACAGCCTTGGTGTTCGCCCCCTGAGGACGCTCAATGCTCACATCGGCACGCGTTTCCAGCTCGATCCTGTACTCAACGGCATCCTTGCTGAGCTGGCTGGCGCTGACAGTATAAAAGATGCTTCCGGTGACTCTCCCGGAGGAGCTTGCCCCCCCTTTTTCCGGCATCTCAATCGTACGATCGAATTCAAGCGTCTTGTAGCCAGCACCCGCTACCGGACTCGTGGGTCCGGTGGCAAGATCCTTCTCACAACCAGCCAAGAGCGCCGCGGCGCCGACGATGGATATAATCAATAAGCGATTCATGGGATCCTCCTGTGATGAAGTGATTGAGTGTATGATGGACCGAACATCCTCTCATCTCCTGCGGCCCGTGCGTGGTGATGAGAGTCACTGCAACGCGCGTGCCACAGGAAAATGGATGTTTTTCGGAGGATTCCCGGTGAAGGGTATGACGGAAATGCTTGTTTACGAGCAGTGGTGGGCGAAACCGAGCGACACCGTCGCTCGGTTCGAAAGGAACATGGACTTCAAGGGAGCATGGTGAGGCGGAGGGTGGTTACGATGGATCCCGGTCGGGATCAGTAAATCGGGTGAGGCCGAATTTCTCCAACCGCCGCTGCATCGCATTGCGGTCGATCCCCAGTATCTTCGATGCCCTGGTGATGTTTCCTCGTTCCATGGTCAGCGCTGCCTTCACGAGTTCCTTCTCGACATCCTCCAAAACGTTACGGCCTCCGGCGTTGTCGGTAAGCAAAGGCCGGACAGCATCCGCCAGGCGGAGAGGCGAGGGGCTCGCACCGGGCGACGATTCGCCCCCGCCGAGAAGGGTTCCGAGATCCTCCACCGTGATCTCCGGCCCGGGGACAAAGATGGAAATCCGCTCCACTAGATTACGAAGCTCGCGCACATTCCCACTCCACATGAGCCCGCGAAGCTTCTCGAGCGCAGGTTCCGTGAAGCGTTTCGTGGTTCCCGAATACTGTGCGAGAAAATCAGAAAGAAGCGGTTCGATATCCTCACGACGCTCCCGTAAAGGCGGAAGACGAATCGGTGCAACGTTCAACCGGTGATACAGATCTTCCCGGAATTCCCCCTTCCGGCAAGCCATCTCCAGATCCTTGTTCGTCGCGGCAATGACCCGGACATCAACCTTCACCTCATCGGACGATCCGAGCCGTGTCACCGCCCGGCCCTCAAGTACGCGCAAGAGCTTTGCCTGCAACTCCAGGGGCATCGAGGAGATTTCATCCAGAAAGATTGTGCCGGTATGAGCGAGTTCGAACTTCCCTTTATGAGCGTTTGCGGCCCCGGTGAACGCCCCTTTTTCGTGACCGAACAATTCCGATTCGGAGAGAGAGGCCGGGATGGCAGCGCAATTCACCGCGACGAACGGCTTGTCGGCACGGGGACCCATCACATGGATAGCCCGCGCAGCCATCTCCTTCCCCGTACCGGTCTCCCCGATGAGCAAAACAGTCGCGGTGGACGGGGCGACCAGGCGAATCTTCTCCCGGACCTTGTTCAGGAGCTCACTTCCGCCGATGAACGCATCGGGACCCCGCGCCTCGACCAACGCCGCTTTGAGACGGTTATTCTCCTCGAACAGCGATTCATGCAGACTGGCGCGATGAATAAAATGAGCTGCGAGGGGTGCAAGAATCACCAGCAGCCGGAGGTCATCGTCCGAAAAGCGATGCCCTCCTTTTGAGTTCACGAGGTTGATGAATCCGATCCATGCACCTTCATATTCCAGCGAAAGAGCGAGCGCCGCCCCCAACGGACGCAACCGCTCAGCAGGATTCCGAAGGCCGAGTGATTCGAGGACATCGTCCGTGCGGAACGGCTTCCTGTTGATCGCCATCCAGCCTGCCACCAGGGTGTTCACCGTGTGATCGATCTCTTCCCCCGGCGAGCGAACGCCCCGGACGATCGTTTCGATCGAGTCCTCACGGGAAAGATCCATCAAAACAATGGCAGCTCGTTCGGCGTGGCAGAGTCGGCGACATACGTCGCCGATCATCTCGAGAGTTTCATACACATTGAGGATGGAGGTGAGCGATTGGCCAAGCCGGTGTATCTCTTCCAGCTCAACGACCCGCTGCTTGAGAAAATCAAGTTCGGACGGCATGAATATCAACCTGGCTGTTTCGCTCCGGGGATGGTGGAGGATGATACAGAAACGCCCGTCAAGAGTCAACCGGGACTCCGACGGGCGCATGGGCTCGGGTGAAATGATCTAACGCACGAGGTGAAATTCCGTCTGGCGCTTGTGAACCCATCGTACGGTGCCGTCCGATGTAATTTCGACATCTTCTTCCTGAGCCGAGCGAACTTCCTGGTTGTTCCACTCGGGGACAGGGGTCGTGGCCTGCAACTCGATGGAGAACCAGGTCTGAGGCAAGAGCGGCACATCTCCCCTTCCAGGTACACCCATTTGCCTGTCCCAGAGCCCTATCAATGGACCGGCGCCGTGTCCATGTTCACCGATGGGATGGGTATAGACGGTCCCCGTAA
>DKJQ01000364.1 GCA_002454845.1 Ignavibacteria bacterium UBA6688 | reverse complement strand
GAACAACAAACAAAACAGCCCTCATAGTTTCCTCCGGATAAGAAAAGGGATATGATGGATAACGAAACAACACTTCAGTTGATCGCCCCTGCCTATTTCCCCAATCTTCCTAAGGCCTCCTGGGCGCGCAGAGTCCAAATATAGCTGATGGATACATCGAGCTCTTCACGCGCAAAGTCGTTGATGCCGAGATGGGAAAGAGCGATGCCGAGTTCGCGATGCGGGAAGTAATCGATCCGCCGTCCGTCGGAGAGCATCACGGTCTGCATATCCCGTTCCCGCTCCCCGATGGCACGGAGAAAGCGGCCGACCGCTTCTTCGTATCGTTCGGCGTTCATTGCCTGCAGGCCCCGTTCGTAATGGTCAAGCCACTTCGGTTCGCTCAAGGCGGGAGGCGGTTCGATCGCTCCGATACCGGTTTCCCGCGAGGCGGCGTCAACGTACTTTCCGCGCGGGTACGCACGGAGGTAACGCTTGAACGCGTAATAACGGAACGCGGGTCCGCGTGATTCCCGGCCTGCGGCACTGTAAACGTCGTCTTCCTGCAGCAAGATGAGCCGTTGCCGGAGGGTCGCGGCATGCCGTCCGCGCGGAAATGCCACGAGATAACGGGCAATTGCTTCGGAAGTTTTTTCTTGCTCCACTTCGGCAAACAGCAATTCTTCGTACCGGTCCTGTGCCTTGAGCGAGAAAAGACTCTTCGGATATTCTTCAAGAAACCGTCGATACACTTCCGCCGTGTTGTCCTCCTCCGCTTCCCGGAACGACGCGGTCTCCGCCCGGGACCGCGCTTCCCGGATATGGCTGGAGTTTGGGTACCGCTCCGCAAACGATTTGTACCCGTCGGCCATGTTTTCCTGTGCAACTCCCTGCCACTCGCGCACTTCAAATTGCGCGGCGGCGGCCCGCTTGGCCTGGAGCTTTCGCTCCCGATTCATTGCCTGCTCCTGGATGAGACGGTCCGCCTCCCCCATCCGTCGATCCTGAATTTCCAAAGGCCATCGCCGCTCCAGGTCTGCCAGAGCGCGGTCAATCTTTTCCTTTAACGGATAAATATCCGGAAATCCCTCGGACGACCGGGTGGAGGAATTGGCTAGGCGGAGTAACTCTTCGACGGCGAGTTTGGCGTCGAGGATTTTTCCATCGGAGTCCAGTACCTTCGTTTTCAATGCCTGCACGCGGGGGTTCTTTCTCCCCAGCGCCCCTTCGAGTTGGTGCAGGAAGGAGAGGGCGGAAGCGTAGTTTCCCTTTTGAAAGGCAAGCTCGGCCGCCTCATAGAGTTGCCGCGGGTCCTGGGCGTACAGAGTGGATGTCAGAAGAAAGAGCGCTGCTATGATCATCCATGGTTTCATCTTCGCACCCGGTTTCATCATTTAATGTCCACAGTAAAGTTGTGATCATTCGAACCGGAGAATTCTCGTGGACCGAATGCTCCGTCAATTTCCACGGTGAAGCGGCTGTTCTTTCCCATCAGTTTCGTTAATGCAAGTTTGATGTTGTTTTGGCCCCGTTTTAATACGCAATAATAGGTTGTTTTCCCACCTGTCCGGTTGTTGACGGGGCCGATGTTGACTCCGTTGACAATGAGATCGTAATAGTCGTCCTGGACTGAATTCGCGTCGATGATGTAGAAGGGGTACCGGTTGAGACTGGAGGTTTCGGACCAGTAGTCCTTCTCCTTGTATTCCTCGACTTTGGAAGCCTGTTCTTCGATGTTCTTGAGTGCATCGGTGAAGCTCTCCTCATCCTCCTCGCGTTCGTACTTGTCGAACCGTTCTGCGATGCTTTGCAGCTCGCCCAACGGCCATTCCATTCTTGTCACGCGGAAGGATTTGATGTGCAAGCTGCCGGCGAGCTTCAGGTAAGTGAAGATCATTCCGAGCTTTTCCTTGTCGTAATTCTTCGGTAATCCGAGAAATTCTGTCCAACCACCCACGGGGCTTTCCGGGGCCTGGTAGGGAACCTTTCCGGACCGATCAAATAAAAGCGACACGTTGCCGATCTTGTGGGTAAAGGTACTGTTCAGGTACGGCATGGAGACACCGATGGTTTCGAACAGACTGTATTTTTTTCGAAACTCCCGGTAGTCTTTGTCACTCAGACTGCCGAGAGTGAAATCAACCTCAAAATCCATGGCATGCGGGGCAATGGCGTCGAAGCGTTTCAGCAGGTCGGGGTATGGTGCCAATTTGTCGCGTGAGATGATTTTTGTCACCGCTTGCCCGGTTTTCTTCTCGGTATAACGAACCTCATACCATCCGCTGGTTTTCCAGAAGAACCGGTCGTAACTGACCGGGTCGCCCAGCAGGGACCACCAGTCGATCATCAGGGTCGCTTCCCCCACCAGTCCGCGTGCGGAGATGCCATTCCGTTCATCAAGCCAGGCCTCCGGGGTGAAGGGGTTGTGCGCTCCGGGCGGGAGGCCGACGCGGTTGCCCCCCAAATCGCCCCGCTGGAAAAATTCAAGCCGGCCGGCGTAGTGGGATTTGTTTTTATGAATATTTCCCTTGGCATGGAGCGACAGGGGATAAGCGGCCGATAAACAGCAGAGGAAAAGAATGAGTCGGTTGTACGTTCGGTGTGTAACCATTGCAAACGTTCTTAAGGGGTGCCGTGTTTTAGTAACAACGTTTACGTTGACCGGATTTCATGAGGATCCGGAAAAATCGGGATCAAAACATTTTTTGATTCTACCGCTCTTTTTTAAGTTCGCGGAGTTCCCGGTTCAGCAGCTCAATCTTCTCCTGCTGTTCCTGCACCGCCCTGATCAGGAATGGAATCAGCTCCACATAGTTGACGCTTTTGTACTCGACTTCCTTCTCGGTTGCCGGGACAGCATACGGTTGGCCATGTCCCGCGGGACGATCAGCGTTCTCGGTGTACCGGTGTGTTTGAGTCTGGACCAGAGATGGAAGAACAGTCTCAACCTCCTGGGCGATTAACCCAAAGTGCTGTCCGCTCGAGAGGGTCAGGCCCGGATAGGGTTCTCCGCTCCGGAACTTGAAGCTGGCCGGGGATAATTGCATGATGGCGTCGAGAGCATTCCGAAGTGGTTGAATATCCTCTTTCAGTTTGCGGTCCGAGGTGCTGGTCAGCGAGCCGGAATAGCTGATATTCCCGTTGACGGTCAGGTTTCCATGCACTTCTGTCGATGGGCCATAAAAGGCGGCCGCGATGTTATCGGAATACACAACCAGGCCGGTGTTGCTCGTTCCGTTGTGCACATGGAGGCGCATACCAAAATTTTTTGAGCCGCTTCCGGTCACACGACCCAGAAATCCCAAGTTCTCGGTTTGAGAGTTCAGGGCGACGCTTTCGACCCCTACATTCCAACCGCTTGCGCCTGTTTCGGCCGTCCCGTTCACTCCAACGTTGATGCGGGCACCTGCTGTGCCATAGGCGCGTCCCCGTGCCCCGAGGTTACCGTTCAAATTTCCTTGGGCGAATCCCACTGTGCCAACATTAAATCCTCCAATGTTCCCGTTCACCTCCTGATCGATAGGAACGATTTCACCATCGCCGTCTCCGATGGCAAGACCGTACGCACCAATGTTTTCTCTTCCTTTTGAGTTGGCCTGTCCGTAGAGCCCATATCGCCGACCGACCGTGCCGTTGCTGTTGTTGGCGGATCCCAGCACGCCGATATGTGACCCTGTTCCGGTTCCGTCGGCGTTCCCGCGAACCCCGATCTGAAGATTGGAATTCGATGACTCGGTAAGGGTATTGCCCAGCACGGAAACATTCGCTCCCTGAGTGTTTGCGGAGGCAATGAGTGGCGTCAGGGAAGCGGTCCCCATGGAACGGATGGTCACGCTGGAGTCCGGCTTGTCCGAATCCAGCATTGTGATGTGTGTTAATCCTGTGCCGCTATCCGCCCTGACGGCGCGCTGCGCAGCGATGGCATAAGGGACGGAAAGCAGCCTCGATGCGCCGAGCGCTTCATAGGTCGTGCCGCCGGTTACGTCGATGCCGATGGAGAGATAGTAATGATCGATCGTCCAGTCGATAGATGCAAAACCGGAAGAACCCGCCGGAGTTCCCTCTCCCACCTCAAGGGTAAACGAACCCGCGTCATTGGTTGTTACCTGATGTGTTTCGGTGTACACCGCCGAACCTGTTGCGCTTCCTTTCAGAATTGCTATGCGGACTGAAATCGTCCGGTTGGCAAGGATCTGGCCTGAGCCATCCCTTGCAAGGGCCTGGTAATGGAACGCTTGCGGAACTTGCGCGACGGCGCTGGTTGCAGCAATAAAGACACTCACCGCTGCAAGGAAAAATCTGGTCGAACGTTTCACGGGATACTCCTTA
>DKJQ01000037.1 GCA_002454845.1 Ignavibacteria bacterium UBA6688 | reverse complement strand
GTTCGCAATGACTGTGTTGCTTATTTTTGAGACCGCTTAGAGTCAGCCTCGTTTTTCCCACGAATCTACACGAATCTTCACGAAGAAAATCTAAACCTTGATTTGTTTCTTCTTCAGTCGCCCCTCCGATGAGCGGGGATTAGTGAAGATTCGTGAGTTTTCCTTTCACAGATACATGACAAATACGGAATTCAAGACGCCTGTCTATGGCTGTCTGTACCGTTCCAGGGCAACGGCCAGGATCCCGAAATGATCGGTCAGCAATCCTTCGTACCCGCAGGGCCAACCGTCCCAATATCGCGCATCCACGCCACTTTTGCATGCACCATAGACAAGCCCTTCCGCAAAACCGTGGCAGAGGCGCTCGAGCACATAGTCGGCTTCCTTTGTCAATCCGACCTGATACAATGCACCGACAAAATGTCTCGTTTGCGCGTGGCTGCATGCCCCGTTCCCGATGTAGAATCCCTGGGGATACCCCTGCATGATGTCAGCCAGGTCTTCATCCGGTATGGGCCACAACGCAATCGGCACGCCGATCTGGGGATCCGGCATACCGACACGCTCCGTTTCAGCCCAGAGTTTTTCCATGGATGACCGGGCCAGTTCATCGCTCAGAACACCGCTCGTCACGGCAACTCCCGTGATACATGGAAAGGCATAATCGTGCAGCTTGTTCTCCTTACAACGCCACCCGGCAATCCATCCTGTTCGTGGGTTGAGGAAGGTCGGAGTATAATTCGTTTTAATCCGTTGCGCCCATTCATCCATTCCCTCCGCCAGCGCTCCGTACCCGAGTTTTGGCAGAATGCCTGCAAACTTCTGAAGGGCAGAGTAGAGGAGCGCGTTCGTCCAGGCATCTTTCCATCCAAAGGAGATGACATCGTACCACACCGTGCTCCATTGCCCGGACCCGCTGACACCGGTACGATAGATGCTTTCGACAAGCCCATCGTGATCAAGATCGCGGTCACGCATTTGTTCTATTTTCTTTTGGAGAGGTTTGCCGTATCGGGAGAGCCACTCCCGGGTGCCACTGTGTTCAAGGAACTCGGCGATGCCGAGCAGTCCGGCCGATCCCGTCATGAGATACTCGTCCTCAGCTTCATGGATCTTTCCGTCCTGGAGCAATGGTCCGCTCGCATACCCCGGCCCTCCATCGAGCCATCGTTCGATGGAATCCCGCAGGAGGTCGACAGCGGCCAGGTTTGGGAGAAGCGCATTCATCCTGGTCGCGACAGCCGACCAGTTGTCCATGGAGATCGGACAGTGCATGGAATTACCGTTGTTGCTGAGAGTCGCTGTATCGGCCCGGTAGTTCAGGCTCGTGAGCGAACATTTTTGAATTGCCTTTGCAACGGGGGCGGGAGTCTCCTTCTTCAGCGACAGGGTCAGACGATCGATCCGAAGTTCGATATCGGCCGTGTGCTTGCCTCCTCTCAGCATGTAATCTCCCTCGGGCATCAGGACTTCACCCAGTTTGATCTCGCTGGTGGTCATATTCCGTGGACGATCGGAATCGGATCTCCAAAGCACTTGCCCCCCTGTACTTTCCGCGCGGAAACTTCCAAACTTCGGCATATGGAGCCAGACCGGCATCTCCATGGAGCCGGACTCTCCGGCCCGAACCACCTTGCCGATCACATGCGAGGTGCTTTCAAAGCTGCTGATGCCAATCATCCAGGCACAACTTTGCCAGGCTCGAAGGTCGCCCTTCCCTTCGCGTTCGATATGAAGCGAAAGACGGTCCGCTAGCACCGTCCAGCGCAAATGATACTGCTGTCCAGTCCCCGGGAACACGATGTCATAGCGGACAGAATTGCCTCTCACTTCGGTCGTCGCGTGAACGTTGTACCGTAAGACCGACGCACCAAGAGGCTGGGAACCGACCGGATGCAGCATCGGGCCCTGGAAAAAAGAACCGGGCAGCATCTTCAGGAGGTTACGCGGTGTCCGGCCTTCTCCATCTTCGTCAACCGAAAGATGGGATAAGCCAGCCCGGTTCAGGCGGAACCCGACCTCCAGGAATGGGGACTTGTAACGAACCTGGCCGAATTCATGCACAGCACTGAGGCCTTCGGGAAGTCCACGAAGGTCGACTCCAAGCACCTGGTGTGTCTTCTCGTTGCGCGGTGCGCATGGGACAAGCAACTCACCTTCGAGGACAAAGGCACCCGCCGCTAAATTCCACGGCGTCCACCAGTTGTCGATGCCGCAACGCCGAACCTCGAGGATCGCTCCGGACGTGACGACATTTTTCAAGTCGTACCAAAGTGTCTCCCCGTTTCCCGGCTCCGGAACATGAGACTCATACGCGTGTACTCGCCATTGATCCATCTCCCAGACCAGCAGGCGGAACGAAGTGACCCAATCCAGATCCATCCGGCTGCCGCATTTGTGATACCCCCGCGCTTTCCGGATCCCGAGTCGATGCAGGCGGGCTGGCCCGTGCAGTTGCAACGCACGGGCGTGGATGATGCGATGGGGAGGCGCATCTCCTTCATCGCGGATAGGTGTCGCCCAAATTGCACGACAGGGGGAGAGCGTTTCGCGGGTTGCAAGATCCCCCATCGGCGGTTCAAGATCAACGAGGGATAAAAGATCGGTCATAGGATTCGGGAGGGTTCAGGGGACAACAGAGTCGTTCAGCACGGAAGGAAGATAACGAGCATTGTACGATTATCAAAGGAAGATTTGAGGATTCCCTTGAAGAAGCATGCAGATTCCGTTGTGAGAAATCTCAGGAATGAAAAAAAGCCGGAGGGCTTCTCCGGCTTTTCGAAAGACCATTGTCATCCATGACAGCAAAATCACCCTGTCGGTTTACCCCTCCGGCTGAAAACGCTCCACCTCCTCCAGCACGGTACGGACGATATCCTCCTCCTTGACGCGTTTCACGACTTCCCCTTTGCGGTACAGTATCGCGACACCCTTCCCCGCGGCAATTCCAATATCTGCCTCACTTGCTTCACCGGGACCGTTGACGACACAGCCGAGCACGGCGATCTTCACCGGCTTCTTCACCCCTGCGAGCTTCTCCTCGAGCTGGGCCATAATCCCAAATAGGTCAACCTCCAGCCGTCCACACGTGGGGCACGCGATCAGCTCTATATTGCGGGAGGCAAGGCTCAACGACCGAAGGATCTCTTTTCCCACTTCCACTTCCTTGACTGGATCATCAGTGAGGGAAACGCGAATGGTGTCGCCAATTCCTTCGGCGAGCAATGTCCCGATGCCCACAGAGGACTTGATGGTCCCGATCCGGGTGGTCCCTGCTTCGGTGACCCCCAGATGCAGGGGAATATCCGTCCGTTGAGCCACAAGCCGGTATGCTTCGATCATCAGCTTCACATCGGTGGATTTCACTGAGATCACAACATCTTTGAAATTGAATTCGTCACAAATCCCAACATGCCGCATGGCGCTCTCGAAAAGAGCCTCAGCAGTCGGATAGCCATGCTTCTCCAGGATGTCCTCTTCCAGCGATCCGGAGTTCACGCCGATGCGGATGGGAATCCCACGGTCCTTGCAAGCCGTCAGCACTTGACGGATGCGATCCTTCGTACCGATATTGCCCGGGTTGATCCTGACCTTCGCCACACCTGCTTCGACAGCTTTGAGGGCGAAAACGTGGTTGAAATGGATATCCGCGACAATCGGGACCGGTGACTGGCGCACGATCTCGGCCATCGCATCGGCTGCTTCCTTGTCGTTCACCGTGACACGAACAATGTCGACCCCAGCTTCCGCCGCGGCCTTGATCTGACCGACGGTGCCGGAAATATCGTCCGTCTTGGTCTTGGTCATTGTCTGGACAGAGATGGGAGCGTCGCCGCCGATCTTGACTGTCCCGACAACAACCTGCCGTGTCCTACGGCGTACACCGACCTTATAGGTTTGATGGTGGGGGAGTGCCTGCGTCATTTCGATTGCGTCTTCCGTGTCCAAAATAATTCCCTCAGTTGATTTTCTTGCTTGCTTCAAAAAGGATCTTCTTCTCTTCTTCCGTCAGACTCTGATAACCGCCCCGGCTGATCTTGTCCAGGATGTCATCGATCTGTTTCTGAGCCGTATCCTGTCCTTTCCTTGCTGCGTCGCGGATATCATAAACTTTCGCATCGACAATCTCCTCGGGCCCATCGGGAGTCCGGTGTGCTGTTTTTGAATTCACCCACCAACGTATCCTGTCGAAGACATCCTCAAAAGGCATCCGCCTACCGTCATACATCAGGAAAACATAACCTGCAAGGGCTCCACCCAGATGAGCAAGGTTTGCGATGGTACCCTGGCCGCCGACAGCAAACACTCCGAGGAGAATCAGTCCGGCGACAAAGTATTTTGCCTTGATCGGCAACAGGAAATAGAGAAAAATATAGCGGTCCGGGAAGGTCATTGCAAATGCCACCAGCACCCCATAGACGGCCCCCGAGGCGCCGACGGTAGGTATTCCCCTGCCGTACGCGTCCACCACCGACGTCGGTTCAAGGAGCGGGGCGAGCAGAAGCTGGGTCACGCCGGCTGCGACTCCACAGATCAGGTAAAATGTCAGAAATTTGCGCGTTCCCCAGCTGTGCTCAACCTCCATGCCGAACATCCAGAGTCCGAAGAACATATTGAAGAAAAGATGCCAGAAGTCGGCGTGCATGAACAGGTAGGTGAACAACTGCCATGGGTAGAACCCGTACCCGAACGGCATCAACCCGAGGTAGTAATTGAAAAAATAACGGAGGGGCATCCCGCCAAGGGTGAAGAGGTTGCCGCCAAGACCGAGGGTCAGGAAGACCGCACCGTTGACGATCATAAGCCATTTTATGACCGGAGGAAAGAACTGGAATCCTCCGAACATGGAAGGGCGATTGTAATTACCTGGGTACGACATTCAGTGCTTGGCTCAGTTGGCTAAGAACGTAGGTTGAAAACGGAATACTGATCGCCGGAACCCGAACCGGAGAGACAGCCTGCAGTCCGGATCACAGTGATCGGATTTAATTTCTGGTATTGAGCGCCGCAACTCCGGGAAGGATCTTCCCTTCGAGGAACTCCAGCGAAGCACCACCCCCGGTGGAGACGTGCGATACGCCTTTCTCTAATCCGGCCTTGGCGATGGCAGCCGCCGAATCGCCGCCACCGACAATCGTGATGGCTCCTCCTTTGGTCGCCTCCACCAACGCTTTCGCGATAGCATTCGTTCCTTCGGCAAAACGGTCCATTTCGAACACCCCCATCGGTCCGTTCCATACGACGGTTTTAGCCTTACGGATCTCCTCGCTGAAGAGTTTCACAGTTTCGGGACCGATATCGAGTCCCTGCCATCCTTCCGGAATCGCATTGGCGGAGACCGTTTGTGTTTTAGCCCCGTTGTCGAACGCGTCCGCCACCACGCAATCTGTCGGAAGGAGGAACCGCACGCCCGATGCCTTTGCTTCTTCCAGGATCTTCTTCGCCATCTCGATCCGGTCCTCTTCCAACAGGGACTTCCCGATATTCAATCCCTGCGCCTTGTAGAAGGTAAACATCATCCCACCCCCAATCAAGAGTGCATCCACCTTTCCCAGCAGATTTTGAATAACATCGATCTTCCCGGAGATTTTGGCTCCCCCCAGAACAGCCACATAGGGCTTCTTTGGGTTGCTCACGGCGCGGTCGAGATACTCGAGTTCCTTTTCCATCAACAGGCCCGCCACCGCCGGCAGGAATGCAGCGATGGCCTCCGTTGAAGCATGGGCACGATGCGCCGAGCCAAACGCGTCATTCACGAACACATCGGCATAGGCAGCAAGCCCGGTCGCCATCGTATTTCGTTCGGAAGCTTCCTTGGAGGTTTCCTGTGCATGGAAGCGGGTATTCTCCAGCATGAGGATTTCGCCATGGCCAAGCGCCTCGACAGCAGCCTGTGCCTCCGGACCGATGGCAGCAGGAGCGAATTTCACCGGTTTGTTCAATAACCGCGACAGTTGTTCAGCCACCGGTTTCATGCGATGCTTACCGGCGATGAACGATGCCTCATCGAACGGTTTACCATCCTTCGCGGCTTTCTCCTTCGCTTTCTTCACATCCTTCTTTGGATCACCAAGGTGGGACATGAGGATCAGGTATTTCGGATGTCGTTCCAGCAAATAGGCGATGGTTGGTAACGCGGCCTTGATGCGGTTGTCGTCCTGGACCACCCCATTCTTCATCGGTACATTGAAATCCACGCGCATGATGACGCGCTTGTCTTTGAAATCAATATCTCTGACAGTTTTCTTGTTCATGGTTGTTCCTTCCGGGAACCACACGCGATCGCCGGGGCGATGGATACCATCCTTCGGCTGTCACATCCTCTGACGGTATCCCCCGTAAAGGCAGCGTTTCGTGAGGTGGATAGAGAATAAGAAAGGCTGTGCGCGTCGAGACGCACACAGCCTGTGTTCATGGATCTACGGAGGGGCGTTCAAGCGGACATCGAACGACCCTTACAGCTTGGAAGCCATCAGGTTGCACAGATCAACAGTGCGAACGGAATAGCCCCACTCGTTGTCGTACCATGAGACGATCTTGAAGAACCGTTTCTCGCCCTTCAGGTTGTTCTGCGTTGTCGCCAACGAATCGTAGATCGAGGACCGGTCGTCGTGAATGAAGTCGGTCGACACGACTTCGTCATTCGAGTACCCGAGGATCCCCTTCATGTAGGTTTCGGAGGCCTTCTTCATCAGGCCGTCGATCTCCTCCATGGAGGTGTCACGGGCGGCGCGAAACGTCAAATCTACCACGGACACATCGGCTGTCGGCACGCGGAACGACATCCCCGTGAGCTTCCCCTTCGTTTGGGGAAGAACTTCCCCGACCGCCTTGGCGGCGCCGGTGCTGGACGGGATGATGTTGATGGCAGCCGCACGCCCGCCTCTCCAATCCTTCTTCGAGGGGCCGTCCACCGTCTTCTGTGTGGCCGTATACGAGTGAATCGTCGTCATCAGACCCGCCTCGATGCCGATGCCTTCTTTCAGCAACACATGCACAACCGGGGCGAGGCAGTTCGTCGTGCACGACGCGTTGGAGACGATGGCATGCTTCGCGGAGTCGTATTCCCCTTCGTTCACTCCCATGACGATGGTCTTCACCTCCCCTTTGCCAGGGGCGGAAATCAGGACTTTTTTCGCTCCTGCCGCAAGGTGCCCTTTCGCTTTTTCAGAGTCGGTGAACAACCCGGTCGATTCAATGACAATATCCACACCCAGTTCTTTCCAGGGGAGTTGTGAAGGATCCTTCTGCGCCATGATGCATTTCACTTTGTGCCCGTTGACGACAAGAATATCATCCGCTTCCAGCGAGGGGTTGCTCTTCTCGCTGCCCAGGGTTCCCCGGAACTTTCCATGCACTGAATCATACTTCAATTGATACGCAAAGTATTTTGCATCCGGACTGACATCGATGACGGCAACAACATCGAGCGTCTTGCCGAGGAAACCCTTGTCGGCCATGACGTTGAGCATCTGTCGACCGATGCGTCCGAATCCGTTGATTGCGACTTTCACGGCCATAGTAACCTCCAAAACTGAGTTGATTGCAATAAGAAATTGAAAAATCAGTTCAAAACACGGAAAAAGGTAGAGAGAAATGGAGTGAAAGTCAAGAAAGCGAGCGGAGGGGTGGTGTCTCAGTTTCGGAGAAAAGGCGTTACACACCCGACGGCCGTCGGGCAGGGAGAGACACCGATCCCAAAGGGACTCCTTCGGAGGGAGCACGGAGTTCCACAGAGAACAGCTTTTCTCTGTGGAACTCTGTGAAATTCCTCAACCACGGAAACTATGACACGACCACCGGAGGGCACACATTGGGAGGATCAAAAACCAATCATGGGAACATGAATTAACGGGCGAGCGCCGGTGACGAAGCAATGATGGTGAGAGCGCCGGCGTCACGCAACGTCGATGCACACGAAACGATTGTCGCACCGGTGGTAATGACGTCGTCGATGAGGACGATGGTTTTTCCCTTCACGACTCGCTCCTTCCCAGGCACGACTTCAAACGCCGCTTCCACATTTTTCTTTCGTTCCTCGAGGGTCAGGGTGGTCTGGCTTTGCGTGAAGCGCGTTCGCCGCAGGAGGTCGGTCCGGAGCGGTATCAACGTCGCCTGCGACATTCCATGCGCAATTCGCTCGGCCTGATTGTATCCCCGCTCACGAAATTTTCGCTTATGCAGAGGGATCGGGACTAGAACATCCCCCCCTCCGCCCGATGCAAGAAACACTTCGGCGAGTTTCCTTCCCAACTCCACTCCTAATGACTCGTACCCTCCGTACTTCAGGGCATGGGCGATGTGCTGAAATGCCCCCTCTCTCTCAAACACGAACTCGGAGACGAGACCGTTCACCTGTTCCGAGGTCAGGAGTTTTTCTCTTGTTTCGAGGAACAGAGGATGAAGTGCGGATACACGTTCAATCGAATCCCAGCATGGATTACAAACGCTTTTACGACCGTTCAGAAGGGGGACTGAGCACGAGAGGCAAAGAGGCGGGAAGATAAAATCGAGGATGGCAAACCATGAATCCCCCACGATATGGTGTCCCGACTTCTCCATCACCCCTTCCCTCATCCTTCCCTCCCCATCTCCTCTTTCTGCGTTCTGGTTTCTTTAATCCTTCCGCCGTTCAAGCCTATCGATCTCGTCGCGCAACTCGGCTGCCCGTTCAAATTCAAGGTCCTTCGCCGCCCTCTTCATTTCGACCCTCATTTCTTCGAGCAAATCCCGCCGCTGTGCGGGAGTAAGATACCGGACGACGCTGTCTGAGACGGAGGGAACTTTCGCGTGTTCCTTGCGACGGTCGCGTTGCGACCGAACATCGGCCACGGCGGTGGCCGCAAGCACTTCCTCCATCGACTTGTAGATCGTTGTGGGAGTAATGCCATGCAGCTCGTTGTATTGGACCTGTTTTGCGCGGCGGCGGGTCGTCTCCTCGATCATCCGCTGCATGGATCCTGTCATCGTATCGGCGTAGAGGATCACCCGCCCATTGACATTGCGGGCCGTTCTCCCTGCCGTCTGAATCAGCGAACGATCGGAACGAAGGAACCCCTCTTTGTCGGCGTCGATAATGGCAACCAGCGATACCTCCGGAAGGTCCAGTCCCTCACGCAACAAGTTCACCCCCACAAGGACGTCGAAGTCCCCCAGCCGCAGATTGCGCAGGATCTCCACCCGCTCGAGCGCATCGACTTCCGAATGGATGTATCGAACCTTGATCGCGATATCGGTGAGATATTCCGTCAGATCCTCTGCCATCCGTTTTGTGAGCGTGGTGACGAGGATCCGCTCCTTCCTGGCGGCCCGCGTCCTGATCTCCGCGATCAGATCGTCGATCTGATGTTTGCTGGGGCGGACAACCACTTCCGGATCCACGAGGCCGGTGGGGCGGATCACCTGCTCGACCACAACCCCGCGACACTTCTCCAGTTCATAGTCCCCCGGCGTTGCGGAGACGTAGATCCGTTGACCAACCATCGTTTCCCATTCATCGAACGTCAGCGGTCGATTATCCAGTGCCGACGGGAGACGGAACCCGTACTCCACGAGAGTTCCCTTGCGTGACCGGTCGCCGTGCCACATGCCGCGGATCTGGGGGACTGTCACATGGGATTCGTCGATCACCGTAAGGAAGTCCTTCGGAAAATAATCGATGAGACAGTACGGGCGGGAGCCGGGAGGCCGGGCCGCGAGATGGCGCGAGTAGTTTTCGATTCCGGAACAGTGCCCGATCTCGCGCATCATCTCCATGTCGAACCGCGTCCTCTGTTCCAGTCGCTGCGCTTCAAGCAACTTTCCCAGCAACCGGAGTTCCCCGAGGCGTTCCTTCAATTCCTCAGTGATGGTTGTGAGCGCACGCTCGATGCTTGGCCGCGTGGTGACGAATTGCCTGGCGGGATAAATCACCTCGAAGTCGGTCTCTCCCATGATCCGTCCGTCCGTTTTTTGGATGGTGGAGATCCGTTCGATCTGGTCGCCGAAAAATTCAATCCGGACCGCCTCTTCGTTCTCATAACCGGGAATCACCTCCACCACATCGCCGCGGACGCGAAACGAACCGCGGGAGAACTCGTAGTCGTTGCGGACATAGAGCATATCCAGCAACTTCTTCAGGACCTCGGTCCGGGAGATCTGCTGGCCTTTCGCGAGGGTGATGGTTTGCGAAAGCCACTCCTCCGGTGCACCAATGCCGTAAATACAACTCACCGACGCCACCACGATGACGTTTGGGTCGCCGCTCAGCAAGGCACTGGTCGCTTTCAAACGGAGGCGATCGATTTCCTCGTTAACGGAGGAGTCCTTTGCGATGTACGTATCGCTGGAGGGGACGTACGCCTCCGGCTGAAAGTAATCATAGTAACTGATGAAGAACTCGACGCGGTTTTTGGGAAAGAAGCCTTTGAACTCGGCATAGAGCTGGGCTGCCAACGTTTTATTGTGGGACATCACAAGAACCGGCCTGTCGATGTTCCGTATGACGTTGGAGATCGTGAACGTTTTTCCACTCCCGGTCACACCAAGCAGGGTCTGGTGCTTGTCTCCCCGTTCCACCCCCTCGGTAAGCTGGCGAATTGCCTCGGGCTGATCACCTGTCGGTTTATAATCTGATACGAGAGAAAAGGCCAAAGCGGTTTTTTTCTTTTCAGTACACAATACTGGATGAACGCGAAATCCATGGACACTGCGGGGATCGATGGCTGATCCCCGCCCGAACCTACTCCTTACCCCCCGTCCTCGCCACGTACAGGAACGCGTCCTTCACAAATTCCGCGGCGTTCGTTTCAAACGCAGGGGGAATGCCCTTCTTCAATTGATCGTAGGTCACGACGGCACCCCCGGCGGAGATGGAGAGATTGGGGTTGATCAGGATCGTTCTCGTGGCGCCGGCGCATTTGAGCACAACGCTGACCTTCACATTCGGAAACGTCGCGTCGATCACGGGATCGATATGCAAGGGGACCCCGAGCAGCTTCATCGCGTCGGCCGATTCGGCCTCTACGTCGATATTCTGAGTCTTCAGCAAGGCGAGGCTTTCCTGCACGCATTTGCGCGTGAGGGCAGCGACTTCACCGGCGATGGTGCCGAACTTCTCGCGATCTCCTGTGAATTTCGCCCACTCCTTGACGGTCGCGAGCAACAAGTTTTTTGATGCTTCGTTCATGGTACTCCCTGTGATATGTTATTGAATGGCCTTCCGGCAGGTCCAAGAGTGGTGATAATATACCGGTTGGTCAAACGGGTTGCAAGCAGCGCGCCGACGTTTGATATTTTCAACATCCTGAGCCCTGCCTCCAAGGTGAGCAGCACCAAGGGAGGTCAGATCACTGAGCCTTGCGGGGCATTCATTCAGGCATAGCAGAGGGAAGCCGTCGGCGAACGCTGCGGAGCCCGGCCCCGGGTATAGCCTTACTTTTTACGGTTAAGGCGGTCTCCCCGGTGTTGCTTCACTCTTTTCTGTTTGCTACCTTCCTACCGACCCATGAAGGCCCTCCGATGTAAACTCGTCATAGTTCTCAGTTGCTGGTCCATGGCCGCCGGGTGCGGTCCTTCCTCAACCAACTCATCGGGAGAAACTGAGAAGATCGCCGACGCCTACGCCGGACTGATGCTGCTTCATGAGCAATATCGTTTGCCTGATCCGGGGAGGGACTCCCTCCTCTATCATCGTCAGGTTCAGTCATTGCTCGATTCGGCCGGATTCACCCGGGAGGAATTCTCGGCCGCGGTCGAACGCCAGCTTCGCACACTCGAATCCTCACGCCAGTTCTATGAACGTCTGTACACCGCTTTAGAACTCCGCAAGAGCAAACCAAACATTCTTGCACAATAAGGAGAGCACCTATGCGACCATCCATCCGGATTCTCATTGCCGCAACGCTTGCGTTGCAGTTCGCGACAGCCCAGGACGGTTTCAAAGCCGTCCAGAGTCAGGTTGTCGAGCACACTCTGAAAAACGGGTTGAAGTTCCTGATCCTTCCCCGCCGCGATGCTCCCGTTGTTTCGTTCACGACGTATGTCGCCATCGGTTCCGTGAACGAGAGTCGCGGCATTACCGGACTCGCACATATCTTCGAACATCTTGCCTTCAAAGGCACGACGGACATCGGCACCAAACATTTCGCAAAAGAGAAGGCCGCACTTGAGGCGCTCGACAAGGCTTGGACAGCCCGGGAGCAGGTGAGACTTAAGGTCAATCCGGACACGGCGAAACTCGCGTCCCTGAATGCTGCGTTCGAGAAAGCGCAGGAAGAGGCGATGAAGTTCAGCGATGGGGACGAATTCAGCCGCGTCATTGAACAACAAGGGGGTGTCGGACTGAACGCAGGAACAAGCATGGATGAGACAACATACTTCTATAGTCTCCCGTCCAATAAGCTCGAACTTTGGTTCACACTCGAATCCGCACGGTTCTACGACCCGGTCATCCGGGACTTCTATAAAGAGAAGGATGTCGTGATGGAAGAACGGCGGATGCGGGTCGAGAGCAATCCCATCGGAAAGATGATCGAGGAGGTCATCTCCGTCGCGTTCAAGTCACACCCATACAAGGACAATACAATCGGCCACATGGCCGATCTCAAAGGGATTACGCGGCAGGAAGCTTATGAGTTCTTCAAGAAGTATTACGTTCCTTCGAACATGACCATAGCGGTGGTGGGAGATGTCGATGTCAACGAAGTGAAACGGCTGGCAGAGAGGTACTTCTCCCGAATTCCAGCCGGCCGGAAAGCCGACCCGGTCCGGACCACCGAACCGCCGCAGAACGGCGAGCGACGCGTCGTGCTGCATGAACAATCGCAGCCGGTGATTGTTGTCGGTTACAAGAAGGGTGGCATCAGCGACCCGGATGACGCGGTGTACGACGTCATTTCGGATTTGATGAGCTCCGGCAGAACATCACGCCTGTATACCTCACTCGTCCGTGACAAGAAACTGGCGATCTCCGCCGGAGGATTCGGGGGGTTCCCCGGACAGAAATACCCAAACCTCTTCCTCTTCTTTGCCTTCCCGGCCCAGGGACAGTCGAACGATTCCTGCCTCGCAGCCATTGAACATGAGATTGAACGGTTGAAAACAGAGGCGGTCAGCGACGAGGATTTGAAGGCGATCAAGACCCGCGCACGCGCCGGACTGATCCGGTCGCTCGGATCAAACCAGGGACTCGCAAATCAACTTGCCACGTATGAAGGACTGTATGGCGACTGGCGCGAGTTGTTCAAGTCGCTGGACAAACTGAACGCAGTCACGGCCAACGACATCCAGCGGGCGGCAACGGCCGTCTTCGTCAACAACAACCGAAGTATCGGAACGATCGAACCGGCGAAGTAAGTCCCATCATCGAATGCGCAAGGGAGAATATGTCATGAAACAAAACCGTCTTCACACCATCCTGCTGCTCATTGTGGCGGTCGTCCTCTCCGCGGCAGCGCAGACCCCCGCGACCAAACCGCAGCATTACAAGAACCTGAAATATCCGAAGCTCCGCGAACTGCAGATCCCCGAGCCAACGCGGTTTGAGCTTTCCAACGGGATGATCGTGTATCTCCTGGAGGACCATACGCTCCCCACCATCAATGCGTCGCTTATAGTACGAACGGGATCGCGTTACGAACCGGCCGATAAGGTTGGGCTTGCGAGCCTCACCGGACAAGTGATGCGAACGGGGGGCACGACCTCGAAAACCGGCGAGGAGATCGACCAGATGCTGGAGCGGGCGGCAGCGTCGGTGGAGACCTTCATCGGCTCCACCTCCGGCGGGGCACGTCTTTCCGTCCTGAAGGAAGATTTCGATATGGGACTCGGGGTGCTTGTCGACGTGTTGAAAAATCCGGCTTTTCGTGACGACAAGATCGACCTGGCCAAAGTCTCCTCTCGTTCCGGCATAAGCCGCCGCAACGATCAGGTGGCGGGCATCGCGGGACGCGAGTACAACCGCCTGATCTATGGCGCAACCAGTCCCTACGCGCGGCTGATGGAATATTCCCACGTGGAAAACATCATCAAACAGGACTTGATCGATTTCCACAAGAAGTATTTCCTCCCCAACGCCATGATGATCGCCGTGTGGGGTGATTTCTCGACGGCCGCCATGAAAGCTAAAATCGAGGATGCCTTTGGAGGTTGGGCGCGAGGAACGCTGGCAGTTCCCCCTGCACCCCAGGCGCGGATGGCCGCATCGCGGACGGTGAACTTCATCAAGAAAACGGATGTCAATCAGTCCCAGATCTACATCGGCCATCTTGGCGGCAGATTGGACGACCCCGAAAGTGCGCTGCTGAACCTTGCCGACAAAGCGCTTGGCGGCGGACAGGCTTCGAGGCTCTTTTCCAAAATTCGTTCCGAACAGGGCCTGGCGTACGCGGTATGGAGTTTTTGGGGTGAATCATACGATTACCAAGGGGCCTTTTCCATGGGAGGTTCGACCAAATCCGGAACGACGGTGGCGATGGTCAAATCCATCCTGAAGGAATTCGAGGGGGCTGTGACGTCCGGGATCACGGCTTCAGAATTGCAATATGCCAAGGAATCATTCCTCAATTCTTTTGTCTTCGAGTTCGACACCAAATCCAAGGTGATCAACAAACTGATGACGCTCGAATACTTCGGCTATCCCAAAGACTACTACCAGAAACAACAGCAGGCTGTTCAAAACGCGACGTTGAAGGCCGTCAACGAGGCCATGCAGAAACGCTGGAAACCGGAGGTGTTGTCAATCCTTGTGGTCGGGAATGACGGCGATTTTGACGAGCCGCTCAGTTCGCTCGGCTCCGTGAAGACCATCGATATCGCCATTCCTTCTCCCCCCGAGAAGATTCCCGATGCCACGCCGGAGACGATCGCCAAAGGGAAAGAGTTGTTGAAGAAAACTCTCGCCGCCATGGGGGGATCGAAGGTTGTTGCCATCAAGGATATGGTCACGACCGTCAAGTTGATGCAATCGACCCCGATGGGAGATATCACGATGGACGCGGAGATGAAGGTTGTCATGCCGAACAAGTTCGCCACTCGTATCAAATCCCCTATGGGGGAGATGACCATGGCGTTCGACGGTACAAACGGGTGGGTTCAATCGCCCATGGGATCCCAGGATATGCCGGGATCGTTGCGGGAGAACTACCGGAAGCAGATGGCAAGCGACATGCATTACTTCCTGCAAAATTTTGAGAAGCCGGAGTACCAGGTGCAACACCTGAAGGATGAAACAGTCGGGGGCAAGGCCATGAACGTTGTGTTCGTGCGGTATCTCCCTGAGAATTACACCTTCCGGTACTTTATTGATGCACGGACAGGATTGTTTGACAAAAAAGTGGCGAAAGGAAATACCGCCTCAGGTCCGGCCGACATCGAGGAACATTATTCTGATTACCGGCTGGTGGATGGAGTCCAGATTCCTCATAAGACGGAGTCCACGGCTGACGGGAAAAAGGTTTCAGAGCTCACGATCATTTCAGCAGCCGTCAATGTCGGCGTCAAGGATGATGCTTTCAAGAAACCGTAGAATCGTGGAATGGGTCGGTAGCCACGGCCCAGCCTGGACTTCACGAAGAACGCTCTTCGTCTACGCGGTTGTTGCTCTTGCCTGCGCTGCAGCCATCCCTGCAGCGCAGGCCATGCAGCAAGACAGATCTGCAGCGAACACACAGCAAGCAACGAGGCTGTTGAAACAAACACTAGCAGCCATGGGGGGCACCGCGGTTGCGGGGGCGAGCGATTTGTCTCTGTCCTGCACCATGACATCGTACACTCCCCAGCGAAACACGGTGTACGAGATGCGAAACCAGTACTCCCGCCCCAACAAGATACGGCAGACAACACAGTTTGATTTCGGCGAGTTGATCGTGGGGTTTGACGGATCTGTTGGTTGGGTCAAGAATCCTGAGGGGGTCGAAGAACTTCCCGCATCTCAAAGAGAGGAAATGCGGAGTATTTCCCTCTGGATCCTGTACGACATGCTGCAAAATATCGGCAAGAAGGAATACACCTACGAGTACGTGCGGAGCAGGACTGAAAACGGTTCGAACGTTCACGAATTATCCGTGCGGCATCGCCAGATGAAGGAGCCGATACGGATCCTTATCGATGATCGTACGAAGCTGATTGTCAGAAAGATCGTCCGGCGACAGGGAGCCGAAGGCTTGATCGACGTGGAGGAGATTCTTGCGGATTACAGGACCGTTCAGGGAGTCAAAGTCCCCTTCGCCATTACCTACCAGGCCGCCTCGGTCAAAGTGGGGGATCTTATCGTGAAGGAGGCGAAGTTCAATTCCGGTCTCTCCCCCGCGCTGTTCCAAAAACCAAAGTAATTGCCCGGCGTCTTTTCACCCAGATGCAATCCCGTACCAAACACCTCGATACCATTACCGGACTGTTTGTCGCTGTCCTGCTCATTTCAAACGTCGTATCCGCCAAGATTGTCGACCTCGGCTTCCTGACGTTCGACGGGGGCACGTTATTGTTCCCTTTGAGCTATATCTTTGGAGATATCCTGACGGAGGTGTACGGCTACGCACGATCGAGGAAAGTCATATGGCTTGGGTTCTTCTCTGCTGCATTGATGGCGGGAACGGTGGCAGCGGTGGGCGCGCTGCCGGCAGCAGGCGAGTGGTCATTTCAGGAATCGTACGATGCGGTGCTGGGTCTAACGCCGCGCATTGTCGGCGCGAGCCTGGTCGCTTTCTGGGCGGGAGAGTTTTCCAACTCCTTCATCCTCGCCCAAATGAAGTTGGCCACCGGAGGTAAATATCTCTGGGCCCGGACAATCGGTTCGACCCTGATCGGGCAGGGGCTTGATACCGTTCTGTTTGTTCTGATCGCCTTCGGCGGGACAGTTTCCACCGATTTGCTCGTTGCGATCGTCGTTTCCAACTACCTCTTCAAGTGCGGCGTGGAAATTCTTTTCACTCCTGTGACGTATGCGGCATCCGGCTGGTTGAAGAAAACGGAGGGGATCGATTGGTATGACCGCGGAACGAACTTCAATCCTTTTCGGATCTCACTCTCCTAGCATCCCGCTGTCCATGAAGCTCTCGTGTACGATGAAGAACAAATCTGCCTGACAGGCACCGTTGGCTCAATTTCCCCGCTTGAGGGAGAACTTGAACGAGCTTCCCTTCCCCACTTCGCTCTCGACCCAGATACCTCCTCCGTGCGCCTTGATGATCTCGCGACAGATCCACAGCCCGAGTCCCGTTCCTTTGATCTTGACCGCCTCTCCGGAATCGACCCTTGAATATTTCTGAAAGAGCTTCCCGATGTACTCCTGGGGAATCCCGAGGCCCTCGTCGCTCACGGAGAATAACACCTCGTCCGGCTGCTGGTCGTGGGGAACAACGGTCACCGTAATCGCTCCTCCTGCGGGAGAGTACTTCACCGCATTCGAAATCAGGTTTTGGATCACCTGGCGGAGCTTATTCTGATCGCCGCGCACGTAGGAACAATTTAGTTCGACGTTGGAGGTGAAGGTATGGCGTGAGGATATTTTCACCATGGAGACAGCTTCCTGAATGACACTCTCCACATTCACGATCTTGAACTGGTAATTCAACTGGCCGGCTTCGATCTTCGCGATCGAGAGGGTATCCTCTGCGAGTTTGCTGAGCTTGCCGGCCTGGTCGACGATGATCCCCAGGTACTCCCGGAGGCGTTCCGGCTTGAGGGTGTCCTCTTTGCGCAGGAGCGACTTTGCCGCCAGCATGATCGTCGAGAGGGGGGTGCGGAAATCATGCGAGACGATTCCGACAAAGTCGGTCTTCAAACGGTCCAGTTCCATGAGACGCTGGTTGCTCCTTTTGATCTCGTCAAATAATTTTGCGTTCTTCATCGCGCTGCCGATCTGGTCGCACAGCGTCTCGAGTACCAGCACATCCGTTTCGTCGAAGGCATGCAAGCGCGTGTCCTCGACATTGAGCACGCCGACAACCTCGTTGTTAATCCGGATCGGCAGAGCGAGTTCGGAGTTGGTGTTGTGGTACTGGTATGCCATATAGCGGGCATCCAGGGTGACGTCGTTGGCGAGCACCGGCTGCCCGTGTTGTGCCACCCAGCCGATAATGCCCTGTCCCCCCTGCTGCCTGTATCCGTGCGGGAGGAAATCGATGTAATTACCGGCATGCGCGGCAAGGGTCATATCCCCGGATTCCTTCTCCACGGCAAAGATCGTGACATCGAAGTAGTTGAAGTTGCGCTGGATCGCCTCCGAGGCAGCGCTGAGCAACTCATCGACATCGAGCGCAGTGGTAAGTTTCCCGGCAATTTGATTGACCAATCCGATCTGGGCCAGACGCTTCTGCGCTTTTTCCATCATGCCGGTATGGCGCAACGCGATGGCGATCTGAAGGCTCAACAACTGGGCAAGCCAGAGGTCGGGGTCGCCAAAGGCCGAGCTTTTCGATGAACCGAACACCATGACCCCGATGACATCGTCGGAGGTCCGGACCGGGACGATGATCAGTGAAGCAATCCCGAGGTCTCTCAACTTCCCTTCCAGCGAAGGATGAAAGGCCGGAGCGGACGAGATATCGACGATGATCGCAGCTTTGTTCTCGATCGCCCAACCGGGCATACCGACGTCCACCGCGAAATGCTTGTGATCGATCTCAATCGCATCCATAAGCGGGGAGAGTGCATGGATGATATAGTGAGTCCGGTTTTGGCTGAGCAGACAAAGGAAGGCTGATTCGCCCCCGAGGAGTCGCTTCAGGTCTTCCTTCAGGACACCGATAATTTCCTCCCTCGATTGGGCGGAATCAATCTTGAGCGATAGTTCGCTGAGGGTGTTGACCCGGACATTAAACTCCTGCGCTTCCTGCAACCGGGCGCGCATTTCCTCCGGAGACAGGAACTCAAGGTTTTCAGGATTTTGCCAGTCAGTGGACATAGTTCTGCGCAGCAAAAAATTCAAGGGTGCTCCTTTGGACTTCATGCAACGTCATCGCGTCACTCCCGGGATTGACGCCTGATTTCTTAATTCCCGTACATACCAGTCCGGGGCCAGCATACCGTACACAATGTGATCGACATAATGATTGTAGAGCCATTCTGCTTCCCGGATTTTCCCTTCCGGTCGGAACCCCAACCGTTCCGGTATGGCGCGGCTCCTGAGGTTCTGTTCGGCGCAGCGAATCTCCACACGGTGCAAATGATATTCATCAAAAGCATACGAGATCATCGACCTGCACGCTTTCGTCATGATCCCCGCTCCCTGGAATTCCTCCCCCAACCAATACCCGATGCTCGTGGAGCGGTTCGGCCAATCAACGCGGTGATAACCAATCACGCCGATGAGTCGCTGATGACTCCAGAGTCCCGCCTGGAAACCATTGTTCGCGGATTGCTGTTGCAGAGCCGTCTCGATAACCATGCGGGTGTCGCTCACGGTCATGGTCGTGTTGAGCCACGGCAGCCACGTCCGAAGAAAAGAACGCTGAGCGTCGATGAGCTCGAACAATCGACCGGCATCGCTCACGGCAAAAGACCGGAGAAAGCAATCCGGCTCTACATCAAGGACAACGGTCGGGTCCATGGTCGGGTCTCACTCATCCGCTTGAACGTCAAACATGACAATATCGTACCCACGTTTCGCATCGAGAAAGGCAAACAGTACCGCGCACAGGACCAGGACCATCCCGAGAAGAAACAGCACCATCACTGACAGGGAGGAGTTAAACGCTTCGGCAAAATACCCAAGCGCCATCAGCAACGATGTCAGCAGAAAGAGCCCTATCGCCAGCGAATAGCAGAAGACGGTGTTCCGCACATAGCGGGCACGGAGGAGCAGCCGGGCGATCTGTCTGTTCAGGCTTTCCAACCTTGTGGCCTCTTCAAATGTCTTCTCCCCCGCCCGGCGGACGAGTTTCCGCCGCTCATCGTTCAACAACCGGACCCTGTTCAGGACGATGGAATATTTACTCGTCGTCCCCAGCAGCAACAACCCGCACGCGTTGATCATCACGGCGGGGGCCAGGATCAACTGGATGATCTGGACGACGGAAGCATAGTCACCCATGCGCGGTTCCATCGGGTTCCTCACGTTTATGCTTTGGCGATTTCCCCGAGGACGAAGGGGGATGTGCGCCTGCGTCGTAATGCGTTCAACACCTTGTCCGCATCCCGGGGTCCCACGATCAGGATGAACCCGACCCCTAGGTTGAAGGTCCGTCGCATATCTTCTTCAGGCACACTTCCGGCTTGTTGAAGCAAGCGGAACAGGGGGGGGCGTTCCCATGCGTTCCAATCGACCGAGGGTTTCAATCCTGCGGGGACCACACGCTGCGTGTTCCCTACGATGCCCCCTCCGGTGATATGCGCGAGGCCCTTCACCTTGAATTTGGCCAGAAGCGGATACACAGTTTTGAAGTACGATCGGTGAACACGCAACAACGCTTCACCGAAGGTCGAGCCCAACTCCGGGACGTGACGATCGAGGGGGAACCGTTCCGAGAGGATGGCGCGGGCAAGCGAGTATCCATTCGTGTGCAAACCGGACGAGGGAAGCCCGATCATCACATCCCCGCGTTTGATCGCTTTCCCATTGACAATCTTTCGCTCATCGACAACCCCGACAATCGTTCCGGCGATATCGTACTCCCCATCGGCATAAAACCCCGGCATCTCCGCCGTCTCGCCGCCAATGAGAGAACAGCCGTTCTCCCTGCATGCTTTCACAAATCCCGAAATGACCTTCGCCGCGACGACAGGGGAAAGCCGTCCCGTCGCAAAATAGTCCATGAAGTAGAGGGGCTTTGCTCCGCAAGCCAGGATGTCGTTCACGCAATGGTTAACAAGATCCTGACCGACCGTCGCATGGCTGTTCATAGCGAAAGCGATCTTCAGTTTGGTCCCGACCCCGTCTACACTTGAGACCAACACAGGTCGCTTGATGCCCGGGAAGCTTGCACGGTAGAATGCTCCGAATGCTCCGATATCGGTCAGAACGTTGCGGGAAAACGTGGACCGGACGTCGGACCGAATCCTGCGAACCAGCTCATCGCCGGCTTCAATATCAACACCGGCGGCTTTGTAGGTTTTCACGTGGGAGATCATAAAAGTTTGCGAGTAAGATACCGGTTTTTAATTCTTTGAACAAGAAGTTTCTTGCCGCGGGGGAATAATTCGAGCTCAGCGCCGTCATATTGCGATTCATCAACAGGGGGGAGAGACAAACCGGCGATCCTCACTGATGACACGGAAGGGAATTTCCCGGGCTGTCCGGCGAGGGCCGATGAACTCATCATGTCGGGGCGAATTAGATAGCTCCGAGGGTGATTTTCGGCAGTGTCTCAGTTTCCGTGGTTGAGGAATTTCACACCTGCCCGCCGCACGCAAAGCTGAGTTGGGGGCAGGCGGGGAGTTCCACAAAAAAGAAGAAGGTAAGAGAGTTCCACAGGGAAAACCTGTTCTCTGTGGAACTCCGTGCTCCCTCCGAAGGAGTCCCTTTGGGATCGGTGTCTCTCCCTGCCCGACGGCCGTCGGGTGTGTCATGCCTTTTCTCTGAAACTGAGGCACCTCCTGATTTTCTTGCGAAAGTCGGCTGGCTTGCCTATATTGAAGATTGAAGAACTGAACATTGAATAACCATACCTCCATGCGAACTGCTCTCCTTCAGGGAAGCACTGAACAATTTGAAATCCGGAAGATCATCTGTATCGGCCGAAACTATGCGGATCACGCAAAAGAAATGAATGCCGAGGTCCCCAAGGCGCCAGTGTTCTTCCTCAAGCCGCCAACGGCCATCATCGGAAACGGCGGCACGATCATCATTCCCCCCATCTCTGACGATCTCCACCATGAAGTGGAAATGACTTTCCTCCTGGGAAAAGGGGGAAGGAACATCGCCCCGGCTGATGCCATGGAGTATGTTGCCGGGTACGGGATCGGATTGGACATGACATTGCGGGATGTTCAGGCCGAGGCCAAGAAGAAAGGTCTCCCCTGGACTTTGGCCAAAGGGTTTGACACTTCCGCTCCCCTTTCCTCCTTTGTCCCTGCCGCAACAGTTCCGGATCCTCATGCCCTGAATGTGATGCTCGCCGTCAACGGCACCATACGGCAGCAATCTTCTACCAGGAATTTTATCTTCAAAATCGACACCTTGATTTCATACATTTCGCAATTTATTACGCTTGAGCCAGGAGACATTTTCTTCACAGGAACGCCGGAAGGAGTCGCCCGCGCCGTTTCGGGGGACAAACTCGAAGCCACCCTCTCCTCGTCCACGGGGAAAACGCTGGCCGCGTTGAGCATACAGGTTCGGTAGCACGCTCCGGAATGAACAAGGCCAAACAATTCCTGAGTAACTATCGCGACGCGATCATCACATGGCTTGTGATCGCGATCCTTGTTCAGCTCGGTTTCTACCTGAGTGTGGACAGGGACATTATCACGTTCGTCGTCGTTATCGTCGGTATCCTGGGGCAAGCCTTCGCGGCACTGATTGCCTGGATCGGCTTGATTCCCATCGTCGGGCCCATCGTGGCCCAGGTGCTCACCCTTCCGTTCATATGGCTCCTGAACGGCGTCGGGTACTTGGTTTCCATTGTAGCCATTAAACGAGGCTATTCCAAAGAGGTACTGAACTACCGCGTTATCACCGTCATCCTGCTCATCGGGATCACGCTTGGTTACATTCTGGGCAAACTGATTTAACAGGCTGAGAAAAAAACCTGCCACCGCCGAAGGCGTACCACAACAGTTGCGACCGCAACTGTCAGAATTGAAGGCCAATGAGGTGGATGCTAAGGCATCCCTCAGTTCATACACTTCTGGCTCTTTGTGGCAAAACAGAAGTGCTTTTGAGGATCCTGTTGGAGAATGGAGGCGTATTGAAAAGCCTGCAAAAAAGTTTTACGCGTTTTCTCTTCCTTGGCGGCCTGTTCCCTTTTCTTTCCGGTCTTTTTTTCCTCCCCTCCCCTTCTTCATCCCTGACGCCGGACGTCCTTTCCTTCAACAGGATCGGAGCGATCTATGCCCCGTTCGATTCTCTCCGAACCGATATCGGGGATTACCGCTGGCCCACCCGTGCGGGAACGTTCATTACATCCTCATTCGGGGATTACCGGCGGACTCATTTTCATGGCGGCATTGATATTTCAACAAATAACCAAAAGGGATATCCGGTCTATGCATCACGGGACGGTCATATCTTCCGGATCCGGATCTCCCCCTACGGCTACGGCAAGATGCTGTACCTCCGACATGCCGACGGATATATCACGACCTACGCCCATCTCCAAAAATTTCAGAAAGAAGTCGACTCCTACATCAAGGGAATACAAAAGCAATCACGCCGATACTCTCATGACATGGAGATCGATTCGACCCTTTTCTCTTTTAAGAAGGGAGAGGTCATCGCGTACACCGGCGATACCGGCGTAGGGTCTGCCCACCTGCATTTTGAGGTACGGGATGCGGGAATGAATCTCGTCAACCCCTTCCTCCTCCCGGCGATCGCGGCCCATCTTGAGGACAACGTGAAACCGACCATCCACGCCGTGGCGTTTTCACCCCTCGATCATGAATCCGTCATCCAGGGAAAACGCCGCACCTGGTCAACAGAGGTGCAACGGGGCCGGGGCGGTGAGTACACCATCCGGGGAGTGGTCCGGCTTACGGGCGCGACGGGGCTCAGCGTCCGCGTGACCGATCGATCCGATGTGATGCGCTACCGTACCGGCGCGCACCGGTTAGAGCTCTACCTGGATGATCATATGATCTTCTCGTCGGCGAAGGACCGTATCCCGGAGTATGAATCCAAACAGATCGCGATGCACTACGATGCGCATCTCCTCCGCTCAGGAAAAGGGCGATTCGAGAAGCTCTACATCGCGGAAGGCAACAGGCTGCCGTTCTACAACCGGTTAACGGAGGGAGCGGGCATCATCCGGACATCGGACTATGCAGAAGGAAAGCATCTCCTACGCGTGGTGACTGAGGACGTACAGGGAAACCGATCGACGGTGACAACGACCGTCATCTTCAATCACGCGCCCCAGATTACCCTCGAACAGGTCGGGATGCGCGCAGTGCTCCAGATAAAGGATCCCGCCGCCATTCGATCGGTCACGATCGGGTCACAACAGAAGGGGAAGTCGGCATGGAGGTACCAGACGATCTCTCTTGATGCCCTCGAACCGCTCGGGCATGGATTCGCTCTCCCCATTGACCTTTCGAAGATAGGGGCCTTGAAGGTTGTTGCGGAGAACACGTTCGGCACCCGCTCGGCACCTGAGTTCCTGTTTACCCCGGTTGCCCGCACCGGGAATTCAACATTGAAACTCCGGAAGTCGTACGAACATGGCTTCCTTCACCTGACATTGACCTCCCGATCGCCGATCCGGAGCAAACCGTCTTTCGAGATCCTTTCCGGCGACCGCCGATTCAGACCGGAAGCCGTGGCGCTCGATATCGATGAATACACGGCTACATTTCCATGGTCCGAAGCGGAGTCCGGATCGTTCCGCATCAACGCCTCTATCGACGTGAACGGGACTCTTGTCACCGTGCACGACGAATGGACGCTCTTCGCGATCCAACCTGCCACCGGAGGCACGATCGTATCGGACGACGACGTCTTTCAAGCGGTATTTCCACCCCGGAGCATCTACGCGCCCCTGGTTTGTTGGATTGAAAAGACATTGGAAGGATATGCCATTCATCATTCGGAAACGGTCCTGGCCAAAGCTGTCACCGTCCGCTACGCTTCGCTCCCGGCCCGGGAATCCGACCGACTTGGGCTCTTTTTTTCGGAGGATAAGGGTTACGAGCTCCTGCAGGGAAGCAATGAAGCGGGGGTGTATGCAGGGACCGTCGGGAGATGTCTCGGAGCATTTGCCCTTCTTCCTGACAAGACTCCCCCGGAGATATCGAACATCCGCACCTCTTATGCGAGAGGCTCCCTCCGCATCTCCTTTCGGCTCCGCGACAACCGTTCCGGGATCAATGCCCAACAACTCCAGGTCCTTCTGAACGGTGAGTTTCTCCCCGTGGAATATGACCCAGAACTCAGGAGCGTAACCTACGAAGGCGCTCATCCCCTCCGACGAGGCTCGCATACGGTGAGCATTGAGGCGGCAGATCGCATGGGGAACATGACCTCGATACAAAGAGGGATCACCGCTTCCAGGTAACAGGACTAACTCTTGCGTGCCCTTGCCTTGTGGGGGAAGGGCAATTCCGGCTCGTTGATTTCGAGGCGGATTTTTTGTTTATTGGGGCGTACCAGCAGCCCACGGAACACGCTCAATACGCGAAACAAAGGATGTCGTCCTACACCGCGCAAGCATCAGTCGTTCGTGTGTTTCGTGGGCGAACATTGAGTGAGTCATTCGCGGATATTCACAAACATTCCGAATAAGGATTGTTCAGAGGTGCCGGCGATGAAGATTTCTATGATGCTCCTGGTAGCGGGTGCGTTGCTTGCAGGATGCAAAGACAGCGGCACGGCGATCACGAATCACGAACCGACCCCCGGAGTGTATCTGTACAAAGCGTCGGATCCCGACACCCGTGTGGTCGTGACAGGAGCATTGACAATAGCGATCGACGACAAGGGCGCTGTGAGCGGCGAGTGGGCATTTGAGAAAATTGGTTCGTTCGAAGAGACAGGACCGCAAACAGGGACCGGTACGCTGGGAGGGTCGATCCACAACAACGAGATGCTGATCAATCTGAATCCCGGCTGGGCCGACAATAACGTCCTCCTTTCCGGCCGGTGGGAGCGCGGAGCGTGGAGAGGGACCTGGAGCTGGGTGACGTTTGTGGGCCCAACGTCGGGGGGAACCTTCGAAGCAACGCCGCTGTAAGCCTGATCGATACGCGTCCATTCCTCAACCGGGTAGCCTGTAGAGCTACCTTTTTGTTTATCCGAACCGTCATGCAAGAACTTCCGAAAGCGTACACTCCAAAAGAGGTTGAAGAAAAGTGGTACCCGGCATGGGAAGCGAACGGTCATTTCCATGCTGAGGTCCACCCGGGCAAAACTCCCTACACGATCGTCATCCCTCCTCCCAACGTCACCGGCATCCTCACCATGGGTCATGTCCTGAACAACACCATCCAGGACATCCTCATCCGGTGGAAACGCATGCAAGGATTCGAAGCATGCTGGATACCCGGGACCGACCATGCGGGCATTGCGACGCAAAACGTCGTTGAGAAAGCCCTCGCCCGGGAAGGAACGAATCGCCATCAGCTCGGCCGTGAGAAATTCGTCGAGCGGGTTTGGGAGTGGAAAGGCCAATACGGGGACAGGATCGTCCAGCAACTTCGCAAGCTCGGCGTGTCATGCGACTGGCGCCGTGAGCGGTTCACGATGGACGAGGGACTTTCGGAAGCCGTGAAGGAAGTTTTTGTGAGGATGTACGACCGGGGGCTCATCTACCGGGGAAAATATATTGTCAACTGGTGCCCCTTCCATCAAACGGCCCTGAGCGACGACGAGGTGGACTACACCGAATCCAGCGGCAACCTGTGGCATATTCGCTACTCGATTGATGGGACCAATGAGTTTGCCGTGGTTGCCACGACCCGCCCTGAGACTATGCTGGGGGATACGGCGATCGCCGTTCATCCGAAGGACGAGCGGTACAAGAAACTCATCGGCAAACAGGCTACCCTCCCCCTGGTCGGGCGCAAAATTCCGATCATCGCTGACGAATTTGTCGACATACAGTTCGGCACCGGCATGGTGAAGGTCACACCGGCCCACGATCCGAACGACTTCCTGATGGGACAGCGCCACGAGCTGCCGCAAATCAACATATTCGATGAGAGTGCCCACCTGAACGAATCGGTCCCAAAACAATACGAAGGGCTCGACCGCTTCGAGTGCCGGAAGCAGGTGGTGAAGGACCTTGAGGCACAAAAATTCCTCGTGAAGGTGGAACCTCACCTGCACAACGTGGGAAAATGTTATCGCTGCCAAACCGTGATCGAACCCTACCTCTCCGACCAGTGGTTCGTCAAAATGAAACCGCTCGCGGCTCCCGCTCTGCGCGTGGTTCATGAAGGAAAAGTACGCTTCCATCCGCAACGATGGGAAAAGGTGTACGAGCATTGGATGACCAACATTCGCGACTGGTGCATCTCGCGACAGATCTGGTGGGGACACCGGATTCCCGTGTACTATACGCCCGACGGGAATTTCACCGCGGCGCGCAATGAAGCGGAGGCGAGAACCAGATTGGGAATCGACGGTTCCGTCCCCCTGAGGCAGGATGACGATGTGCTCGATACGTGGTTCTCTTCCTGGCTCTGGCCTTTCTCCACGCTTGGCTGGCCGAAGGACAATGCAGACCTGCGCTACTTCAATCCAACCGATACCCTTGTCACCGGTCCCGATATCATTTTCTTCTGGGTGGCACGGATGATCATGGCGAACCTCGAATTCATGAAGGGGGAACCGGGTTCCGACGGTAAACCGCGAAGGAAGGAAGAGAATCTTATACCGTTCCGCGACGTCTATTTTACCAGCATCATCCGCGACGCGCAGGGACGGAAGATGAGCAAATCGCTCGGCAACTCCCCCGACCCGCTGGACGTCATCAACGAATACGGAGCCGATGCACTACGGTTTACCATTGCCTACCTGGCCCCGTTGGGGCAGGATGTCCTCTTCTCCTCTGAGAAGTGCGAGATCGGACGCAATTTTGCCAACAAGCTCTGGAATGCCGGCCGGTTCCTCCTGATGAACAAAGCGGAACTTGGAGGTCCGACAGAAACGCAATCGGATCTTGTCGCGCTGCCGACCGAGCACCTGGATCTTGCCGATCGGTGGATTCTCTCCCGCCTGAACCATGCCATCAGGGATTTCGACACGTCGCTGAACGCATTCCATGTCAACGAAGCCACGAAGATCATCTACGATTTCATCTGGCACGACTTCTGCGACTGGTATATCGAGCTTGCAAAGACGCGTTTCTATGGTGAGGAACCAGTCGAGGTGAAACGCGTCGTGATCTCACGCGCGCTCTGGGTGTTCGACCGTGCGCTCCGATTGCTCCATCCCGTCATGCCGTTCATCAGCGAGGAACTGTGGCAGCATCTTGCGGACCGTAATGGTGCCTCCCTGATGCGGAGCGAGTTTCCGACCCTCGATGAAAAGTGGATCGATGGCAGGACGGAAGAGGATATGGCCTTCGTTCAAAATGTCATCAGCGCCGTCCGTAATATCCGGGGGGAAAACAACATCCCCCCTTCCAGGGAAATTGCCGTCCTGATCCGGTCAGGAAATCCCGGGAACCTCGCCGTCTTCGCAACGTACGAGAAATACCTGAAGAAGCTCGCCCGTGTTTCTTCGATCGAGACGATCGAGTCCGGTGTGAAGCCGAAGCTCGCTTCCAGCGCCGTGGTGCAAGGTACGGAAGTCTTTGTCCCGTTGGAGGGATTGATCGATCCCGGTGCGGAGCGCGCACGGTTGGAGAAGGAGATTGCGCGGCTTGAGTCTGCGGTGGAGGGCATCAGGAAGAAACTCAGCAATTCCCAGTTCGTCGATCGCGCACCGCAGGAGGTTGTTCAGAAGGAACGTGAGAAGATGGAGAACTTTCATTCAAGCATTGACAAGTTACGCCTCAACATGGAGCAACTCGATGCCTGACAGGAGGTCGGAAGAGAATGCCGCTCCGCGCCGACGCTCGTTCCGAACACTGACAGCGAAGATGCATTATCCTGAGCAAAACTCCTGATGGATGAATAGATGATTGATCCTGCAAAATTTGCTTTATTCATCGGCGTCTCGTGGGCATTGATCATTGCCCCAGGTCCCGACATGTTCTATGTGATTACCCGCGGGATGGCTCATGGACGCAGAGCGGGTATCCTGTCCGCAATCGGCGTCGTTTGCGGGATTCTGGTTCATACGACCGCCGCGGCATTCGGGCTCACGCTCATCCTCCAGACCTCCGTGTTCGCTTTTCTCCTGGTGAAGTATGTTGGTGCAGCTTATTTGGTGTATCTCGGTATCAAGGCCTGGCGGGAGAAGAGCACTTTCAGCCTGGAAACACCTGCTTTGATCGTGAAATCCCATACACTTTTCTGGCAGGGCGTGTTATCCAATGTACTCAATCCTAAAATCGGCATTTTCTTTTTGGCATTTCTACCGCAGTTTATTGATAAAGGAAGCAGCCACGGTACGATGCAAATGATCATTTTGGGATTAACGTTTGCCTGCTTTGGGCTGTGTTTCTTGTTCATGGTTGGATATTTTTCCGGGACTGTTGGAGGATGGCTGAGGCATCGACCACGGTACGCTCAATTCTTCCAACGGTTAGCCGGTGGCATTCTTATTGGTCTGGGAATACGGCTGGCAGTAGCCGAGCGATAGTAAGGAAACTGATCCCCATGGTCCCTCAATCTCTCACTTATCTCGGCCGTCTGCGGTGCAAGGCAACGCATGGCCCCAGCGAAGTGGAATTCATCACGGATGCGCCGACCGATAACCACGGCCGCGGCGAGAGTTTCTCTCCCACCGATCTCCTGGTCACGTCCCTGATGAGTTGCCAGGTCACGACCATGGGGATCGCTGCACAGAAGGAGGGAATCGGCATGGACGGAACGACAGTCTATGCGGAAAAACATATGAGCCAGGATCCCCCGCGCCGGGTCGCACGGATCCTCGTCCGGATCGACTTTCCCCCCGGCCTGTCACCCGATCAACGAAGCCGACTCGAACATATTGCCCGGACGTGCCCCGTGGCACGAAGCATTCACCCGGATATCACACTTGACCTTTCATTCGTCTATCCGGATTAGTCGTCCATAACCGTTCACCCGCCGGAAGTGCCTCCGGCAACCGGCCCGTGAACCAGGAGGTTGCCATGACCCATCGACTCACGTGTATCCTGCACATCGTTCTCCTGAGTTTCCTCTTCCTCTTTGTTTCCTGCACCTCGGCCATCTATAAAGAAATGTACCCGACGTTGATGGATGGGCGGTACGACTCGGAATTCCCCTACCAGGCATGCTCCGAACAGCTTGAGCAGATCGGGGAGAGCGTGCAGCGCATTAACACCATGACTTCATATAGAACGTATTACTTCCCACCCGAGGAAGGGGTTACGCTCGACCGGATCACCCCCGCGTTGTTACGCGTGACAGAGAAGGCGAGTTTTCTCACAAACAGTGAGGTCGCCGGAACCGCAACCGTCGTCGCGTATGAAGGACGTCAGATCGCGTTGCTGACTTCCGCGCACATCGTCGACTTTGCCGACACCCTCATCACCTACTACGCGGGGGAAGACAAGAAACCATCTCCCTACATCAAGAATATCGCCCTGAAGACGAACCAGGCGATTTTTTTGGGGTCATTCCTTCAGGGTGGAACACTTCGCATCCTTGCCATGGACCGGCAATCTGATATCGCCCTGATCGGCGCCTCTCTGGAAGAGCAGCCCCCGATTCCCTTTTCCGTCTTCAAGTATCCCGTCGGCAAGGCAAGGGATTTGGAGTGGGGTACGTTCGTCTATCTGTTCGGCTATCCTGCCGGGTATAAGATCGTCACGAAGGGGATCGTCAGCAGCCCGAACAGAGACCGGCAGGGTTCGTTTCTGATCGATGCGGTTCTTGCCGGGGGAGCGAGCGGAGGGATTGCACTTGCCATCCGGGATGGGGTACCGAACTTCGAGCTCGTCGGCATGGTGAGCACCCTCTCCGGCCAGACCTGGCATGCCCTCGTCCCTTCCCCTTCCGTCGGTGAATTGAACTACAGTCCGAACGATCCGTACGATGGACCCATGTTCATCGACCGGAAGCGCGATATTCAGTATGGCATTACCCATGTCCTGCCAATCGAATCCATCGTCAGCTTTGTGGAACGGCATCGGGCGGCATTGCTCCAAAGGGGGTACAAGCTCACCACTTTCAGGCAAACGGCAAAGGCTCCTTCGTGAGCCGTCAGGCAGGGACTCCGACAATATTCTCCCTTGTTTCTCTGACTGAAAATGGTTAGACTTTTCAAGTTTTTGAAGCAGCGACCGAACCATCCGTCATTTGACCCTTGGCAGCCCGTTTGGAATACATTGCTCATCTCGATCTCGACTGTTTCTATGTTTCCGTGGAGCGGATCAGGGATCCGTCGCTCAACGGCAAGCCGGTGATCGTCGGTGGATCACCTTCGGGACGCGGCGTTGTGGCGTCCGCATCATACGAAGCGCGGGCATTTGGTGTCCGGTCTGCAATGCCCACCGGAAAAGCGTTGCGCCTGTGTCCTCAAGCGATTGTGGTCAGGAGCCATTTTGACGATTACGGGATGTACTCCGACGACCTCTACCGGAGGATGAAGGAACTTTCCCCTCTTGTGGAAAGGGCATCGATTGACGAAATGTACTTTGACCTTACAGGCTGCGAGTCGCTCTACAACAACGACCTTCCCGGGTTCACGAAGAAACTCAAGAAACTCGTTTGGGATGAATTCAAACTCCCCTGCACCATCGCTCTTGCCTCCAACAAAACGCTCGCGAAGATCGCAGCAGGCACGGTGAAGCCGAATGGCGTTCTTCATGTGCCGCACGGAAAGGAACGGGAATTTCTCGCCCCGCTCCCTGTGGAGGTGATCCCCGGCGTCGGGAAGAAAACGGAGGAGATTCTCAAGAGAAGAGGATTCAGGGTTTTGGCGGACCTTCAAGCCGTCCCGCGCGAGCAGGTGACCGCCCTTCTTGGCAAACACGGCTTCTGGATTCACGACGTCGCCCGGGGCATGGGTTCGACCACGGTGCATGAGAGTCATGTGCGCAAGGGGATCAGCAGTGAGGAAACCTTTTCGCACGATATCGCCGACCGGATCGACCTGGAGAAAAAACTCTTCTCACTCGTGGAAGGAGTTTGCTTCACCATGCGCTCGCGCGGATGGAAGTCGAAGACCGTGACTCTCAAACTTCGCTACAGCGATTTCAAAACCATAACCCGGTCGGAGTCCATCCCACCCACCAACGACGATGCGGTTGTGTTCAGGATCGTGCGAGCTTTGCTCCAACACGGATACACCCGGCCGATGGCGCTGCGATTGCTTGGCGTACGACTCACGAATTTCGAATACGAACCCCAACAGGAACTCCTGCTCATCCCCTTCGAGGAGAAACGTGGCAAAGCACTGACGGCGGTCGATAGGCTCCGGAAGAAATTCGGGGATGGCGTCATTCATTCCGGCGGAGCGTAACAATTTTGTTTGATGAGAGCCCTTCCATGGGTCTCTTGAGGTTTTTTTCGCACCACTCACCACGGAGGAGCACAACGATGCACCAACGGAGGTTGTTAGCCTTCATTCTCTTTGTCACCGTCGCCTCACTTGCACCCGCACAGGAGATCCCTCAGGCGTTTCGGGGAGCGACTATCTACCCGATCGGCGGGGAGCCCATCGAGGACGGAACGCTTGTGGTCCAGGGGGGAAAAGTTGTGGCTCTGGGCAGAACCGGGTCTGTTTCTCTTCCGGCAAACGCTGTGATCCATGATGTCAAAGGCAAGGTTGTCATGCCGGGACTTGTGGACACCCATTCCCACGTTGGGGATGGATCGGGAGGCGACCGATCCAATGCTCTTCATCCGGAGGTGAGGATCATCGACGCAATCGACGTGCGAAGCAAAGGATTCCGGAAAGCTCTCGCTGGAGGCATTACGACCGTGAACGTCATGCCGGGCTCGGGTCATTTGATGAGCGGTCAGACCGCCTATCTCAAAATCCGACCGGCCAACACCATCTATGACATGCTCTTCTGTCCCGATCCGGTGAACGGTATCTGTGGAGGGATGAAAATGGCGAATGGGACAAATTCCATCGGCGAGAAACCGTTCCCCGGCACACGGGCAAAATCCGCGGCGTTGGTGCGACAACTGTTCCTGAAAGCCCAGGACTACCAGGCGAAGGTCAAGGCCGCCGCCGGCAATCCGGACAAAATGCCGAAGAGGGAACTCGAAATGGAAGCGCTCGTCCAGGTGCTCGAAGGAAAGCGGGTCGTGCACCATCATACGCACCGGCACGACGATATCATGACGGTATTGCGACTGGCAAAAGAGTTTGGCTTCCGGGTCGTCCTTCAGCACGTCAGCGAAGCATGGAAGGTCGCGAAGGAGATCGCGGAGTCCGGGGTCCCCTCTTCCATCATCCTGATCGACTCTCCCGGCGGAAAGCTTGAAACAACGGATATCCGGAATGAGAACGGCGTGGAACTGGAAAAAGCGGGGGCGCTCGTCGGATTCCACACGGACGACGGCATCACCGACTCACGGCTGTTTCTCCGCATGGCGGCCCTCGCCGTACGGGCGGGGATGTCACGCGGGAAGGCCCTGGAAGGGCTGACGATCGCAGGAGCGAAGATGCTGGAACTTGATGATCGCGTCGGCTCTCTCAAGCCGGGAAAGGATGCGGATTTCCTTGTCCTTTCGGGCGACCCGTTCAGTGTCTATACCCATGTCGAGCAGACCTGGGTTGAAGGGAATAAGATGTTCGACCGCTCCGATCCCGAAGATCATAAAATGGCCGTCGGGGGATACGAGGTCTTCCGCCGCTCCCTGTACATGGACGCGTGCGAAGGAGGTGTGGAATGAAAAGAATCCAAAGCATGACGGTACTGTGCCTCATCATCGTCTCCTCCCTCACGGCACAGGTCGCCATCAAGGGTGAGACGGTCCATACGATGTCCGGATCGCCGATCACGAACGGCATCGTCTTGATCAAAGGGGGGAAGATTGAACGGGTTGGGCCTGCCTCACAGGTGCAAGTCCCGAACGGCTACAAGGTTCTATCGGGCAAGGTTGTCACTCCCGGACTCGTCGACGCCCACTCGGTGGTCGGGCTTGCCGGAATGCTGAACCAGACTCACGATCAGATGCAGCTCGAGAAATCGGAGCCCATGCAGCCGGAGCTGCGCGCCATCGATGCATACAATGCTCGGGAGGCACTCGTCGAATGGCTTCGGACCATGGGAGTAACCACCCTTCATACAGGGCATGGACCGGGCGCACTCGCCAGCGGAACCACGATTGTCGTCAAAACCGTCGGCGGGACGGTGAATGAGGCCTTGATCGATTCGGGGATGGTGGCATTCACGCTCGGCGAATCCGTCTCCCAGAATTTCCGCTCGCCCGGCACCAGCGCAAAGTCCGTGGCGATGATCCGCTCCGAATTCCTGAAAGCCCAGGATTATCTGAAGCGCAAAGGGAACAAGGATGCGGAGAAACGTCCTGGTGTGGACCTCAAGTTGGAAATGCTTGTCCGCGTATTGTCCGGACAAACGAAAGTCCTTTTCACTGCTCAGAAGGCAACGGATATCATGAGTGCGCTGCGTCTGGCGAAGGAATTCGGTTTCAAGATGGTCCTGGATGGGGCGGCTGAAGCATACCTCGTGATCGACGAGATCAAGAAAGCCGGCGTCTCCGTCATCCTTCACCCCACGATGATCAGGCCGGGGGGAGATGCACGGAACGTCTCCATGGAAACCGCCTCGTCACTCCAGAAGCAGGGAATCCCCTTCGCCATTCAGAGCGGCTATGAAGGCTATGTTCCCAAAACCCGCCTCGTGCTGTATGAAGCGGCAATAGCAGCCTCCAACGGACTCTCGTTCCAGGATGCACTGGCTTCCATTACCATCGGTGCTGCGAAGATCATCGGGGTTGACAAGCGCGTTGGCTCCCTGGAAGCGGGCAAAGACGGCGATGTCGTGGTCTTTGACGGCGATCCGTTTGAATATACAAGTCACGTGTGTGCTGTGATTGTGAACGGACAGGTGGTCAGCGAGACATGCCGGTAACGATGGACAGACGGGAATGGTTGACTCGGAGCGGTGCAGCGGCAGTCTATGCCGTGGTGGCCGGCTGCCAATCCGCCCCTTCATTGCTGAAAAGGGGAGACCGTGACCTTGTTCGTCTGAACCTCAACGAAAATCCGTACGGCCCCTCTCCCGCGGCGCGCAAAGCCATGGCGGAAGCATTTGACGAAAGCCATCTCTATAGGGGCATCCCGTACCAGGAATTGCGGAAACTGATTGCCGAGCAGGAAGACATTCCCCCCGATCACATCGTGATCGGATCCGGTTCTGGGGAGATCCTGAACGTGGCCGGACTCATCTATGGGAGGGATGGCGGAGAGATCCTCGCGCCACAACCCACATTCGAACAGCTACAGCAATACGCAACGACGGTGGGTGCAACGATTCATCGCGTTCCCCTCGATGACCGGATGAACCAGGATCTCAAAGAAATGAGCCGGCGCATTTCCTCAAAGACATCGCTGGTGTACATCTGCAACCCCAACAACCCCACCGGCGTGTTGGTCGACGGCTCAGCGCTGCGCACATTCTGTGAGGACGCTTCCGGACGGACCGTCGTGTATGTCGATGAGGCGTATCATGAGTTCGTGGATTCCCCGACCCACCGGACGATGGTCGAACTGGTTCGCGAGGGGCGCAACGTGATCGTTTCCCGAACTGCATCGAAGATTCACGCTCTTGCCGGCCTCCGCATCGGCTTCGGGATCGCCCGACCGGATATCATAAGAACCCTTGCACAGCATCGGACGGGAAGCGTGAATGTTGTCGGATTGCGCGGAGCCATCGCGAGTTACCACGATGCAGCCTATCAATCCATCAGCAAGCGAAGAACACAGCAGGGCAAGGAAGCTTTGTATGCGCTCCTCGATCGAACGGGACATCGTTACCTCCGCTCGGAAGGGAATTTTGTGTTTTTTCAAACCGGCCGGTCTATCGAGCAGTTCAGGACTTCCATGCAGGAACAGGGCATTCTGGTCGCCCGCCCCTTCCCTCCTTTCAACGACTGGTGCCGGGTCTCGATCGGCACGGATGAAGGGATGGAACGGTTTGCCCAGGCGCTCCAGACAGTATTCAACTCATAATTCCGGCATGAGCTCCGGCTTTCATTCGTTGGGATTATTGAACCACCGATGCCACACGCCTGTCCCAGAGGGATGGCTTCGCCACGTGCC
>DKJQ01000176.1:3310-5121 GCA_002454845.1 Ignavibacteria bacterium UBA6688 | reverse complement strand
GGTCGGGCCGATCGGTGTTACCTACAAGAACAAGATTCTGGGTGATGCCAACGGTGGGTATTTCTTTCAGGGGGCGGCGCAACTGATCCTTACCAACATCAAGGAGTTGCATGAAAAGCTGAAGGCTTCACCGGAGTTGGCTGCCTTCGAGCCGGCACCAGTTCCTCCCCCTGCCGCTCCCCAACCTGCGGCTTCCCAACCCACCACGGTCGGCGGCCCGCGTGTTTTGAAACCTCCGCCGAAGTCTCCGAACGCCCAGCAGCAGGCCGCGGCCCCAACCGCTCCTCCCAAGACGGCTGCGTTGGTCTCGAAGAAAGTCTATGTCATTGGTGAGCTCAACGATCCGTTGCGCCAGCAGCTTGCCCAGTTTCTTGAGGAGGTGGGGCTGGAGGAGGTTCCGATCGACCGGAGTCATGGTGAGATGATCGATCTGGAACATATCGACCTGAAGAGCGATGCGAAGTTCGCTTTCTTTGTCTTCAATTCCGACGATTTAACATACGCGATGTTTGAACTGGGACACTTTGTCGGAAAACTTGGCAAGAATCGCGTCTGCGTGCTGCACATGACGGATGTGGCGGTTCCCAAGAATATTCCCGGTGTTGTGATCCGTCCCATTGTCGTGAAGCTGGAGGAGGCAAGCATGGGGATGATGCGGGATCTTAAATCGTCGGGATACACCATTTCGTTTTGAGGATGGTATGACGCTTGAACAATTGTACTCTGATATCCGATCCGGCAGGAGATTGACCCCCGGGGAAGGGCTTTTTGTGTTGCGCAATGCCGAACTTCTCGACCTGGGGGATTTGGCCAATGGAATGCGGTACAAAAAACATCCCGAGCCGCGCGTGACGTTTGTGGTCGATACCAATCCGAACTACACCAACGTCTGCAATATCGATTGTATCTTCTGCGCGTTCTACCGGCACCCCGGCGAGGAGGGGGAGTACACCTACAGCGCCGATCATTTGATCCGGAAATTCAAGGAATCCGCTGAGAAGGGGGTCACGACAGTCCTCCTGCAGGGAGGAGTGAACCCGGCTCTTCCCTTTGAGTATTACACGGACCTGGTTCGGCGCACGATCCGTGAGGTGCCTGAGATCCATCCCCATTTCTTTTCCACGTCGGAGATCCTCGGCATGGCGGAAGTCTCGGGCCTTTCACTCCGGGAGGTCCTTCAGCAGTTATGGGAGGCCGGGCTGCGATCCATCCCCGGCGGTGGGGCGGAGATTTTGTCCGATCGCGTCAAAAAGAAGATCAGCAGCAAGAAGGGGACCTCCGCTGACTGGTTGAACGTGATGCGGGAAGCCCACCGGATCGGGTTCAAGTCGACGGCGACCATGATGTACGGTCATCTTGAAGCGGATGAAGATATTGTTGAACATCTTGAAAGCGTCCGGAAGCTGCAGGACGAAACGAATGGTTTCACGGCGTTTGTTCCATGGTCCTTCAAGCCCGGGAACACACCCCTGGAGAAGATCATTCCTCATTATGCCACCCCGACTCGGTATCTGCAAATGATCGCCTTTTCGCGGATCTACCTCGACAACATACCCCATATTCAGGCGTCGTGGTTTTCCGAAGGGAAGAAGACCGGACAGATCGCGCTGCATTTCGGGGCCGATGACTTTGGGGGGACACTGTTGGAGGAGAATGTCCACGCAGCGGCCAACTTTGTGAACAAAACGAATACCGAGGAGTGCATCCAGCTGATTCATGAATCGGGATTCGCTGCGGCACAACGGACAACACTCTACGGGATTCTGAAAGTGTACGAGCCGGTGGAGGCTGCAGCGTAGGGAGGGGGAGGG
>DKJQ01000176.1:0-3262 GCA_002454845.1 Ignavibacteria bacterium UBA6688 | reverse complement strand
ACGAGCCGGTGGAAGCTGCGGCGTAGGGAGGGGGGAGGGGGTTACTGCGGCCCGTCGAGCAGCGAGGCCATATTCTCGTAAAAAATCTTCTTCGCATCCGTGAGAGGGATGCGCATTTCCTGCGCAAGTTTCGTCTGGTTATCCACGATATCGTACCGGTACCCGCGCGGGAACATCCCTGAATCCGAACCAAACACGATCCTCCCCGCGCCATAGACCTGCAATGTTTTCTGAAGCACCTGTCGCAAGTCCGGTTTCGACGGGTGATCCGCCATCCATGAGTTCGATCCCGCCGTATCGACGTACACATTCGAACATTCCTTCCCCACCTCAAGCGTTTCCTCGAACCGACCGGCTCCGAAGTGTGGAATCAGAAACCTGATCCGTGGATACTTCTTGGCGACGGGGATCAAGTCCTTGGGGTTCGAAAACTCCTCGTTCACGACCATCGGGATGCCGGCATATTCGCGCGTCTTCATGGTGAGTTTGCCGAACTGGGTAAAGACCACTGCACCGACTTCCTGACACAATTGAAACAGAGGGTCGAGCCACGAATCCTGCACACTGATCTGGTACAGGGAGGGGTACAGTAAAATGCCGCGGAGCTTGTCGCGCTTCAGCCGTTTTTCGGCATTTTCCATCAGGACGTTCGAGTTTGGATCGATGGTGAACAGGGCGGACAGACGGGTGGGAAATGCCTGAACCGCTTTGACGACGGAATCCTCATCGCCGGGGATACTCCCGAAAAGAACGAGCCGTTCAATTTTCCACTTGTCAATAATCTCGATCCACTTTTTAGCCAGTGCGATTGGATCCTCGCCAGGGATCTCAAGATGTCCTCTGGCCGCGAGGTTCTTCAGTTCGGTGTTGATATCAAGCCGGTTCGTCTTCTGCTTCACCAGAAAGCGGAAGTAGGAATTGGAATAGAAGTGGACGTGCGAGTCGAATATTTTAAAAAGGCCGATCATTCGGTTGTTCAGTACAATTGAAGATGGGGAACTGTCGGAACGACCCCTCGCTCGGAACCGAGCCGGAACAGGAGTTCCAGCGCATTCTTTCCTCGCTCACCCATGTCGATCGTCAGCTCACTGACGTACATTTTCACAAACTGTTCCCCCAACTGCTTGTTGATTCCTCGTCCATACTGGAGTGCATACGGGATCGCCTCCTCCTGGTGTCTGTAGCCGTACTCAATGCTTTGCTTCAGCCCGAGTGAGAGCGCGCGGGCTGTTTCCTCTCCGAGATCCTTCCGCACAACATCCAGCCCGAGTGGAAGCGGGAGGCCGTCGTACATTCTGGCCCACAACTCACCAAAATCGAGGATCTTGTGAAACCCCTCCTGCTGATACGTGATCTGGCCCTCATGGATCAACAGCCCGGCGTCAAACTCCCCGCTGCTCACGCGGTCCATGATCTGATCAAATGGAACATCGACCTGTGTAATTCCTTCGGTAAAGATCTTGAAGAGGAGCGTTGCGGTGGTGAGTTTACCGGGGGTAGCCACCCTTTTTCCGGCGAGTTCATCCAGGGTACGGAATCGTTTCGAGACGATGACCGGACCATATCCTTCCCCCATGCTTGCCCCGGTCGCCATCACCCAGTACCGGTCGGCAACATAGCTGTAGGCGTGCGCGGAAATTGCCGTGACTTCAAGCTCGCCCCGAAGGGCTCGTTCGTTCAGTGTCTGGATATCCTCAAGTTGGTGTTGAATGGTTATTCCCTCCAGCTTGACTTTTCCGCTGGAGAGCCCGTAAAACATGAACGCGTCGTCGGGGTCCGGGCTATGACCAACGCGAATAATGCGATCTGTCATTACTGCTCTACTTCCTCATTCGATATGTGCGCCAGATAAATTGTTGCGATCCCGAGGGTGAGAGGAAACGTTTTGATCCCGGTAAAGCCGACCGATCGTAAGATGGTACAGAACTCCTGCCCGTCGGGGAATTGTGCGACGGTGGAAGGAAGATAACGGTATGCTTCCTTACTCCTGGAAATCCATCCACCGATCCACGGCAGGATCTGCCGGAAATAGAAGCGGTACAGCTGCTTGATGGGAGCCCTCCGCGGAAGCGAAAACTCAAGGATCATCGCGACCCCCCCTGATTTCAGAACCCGACGCATTTCCGACAATCCCTGTTTTAGATTTGAGAAATTCCGCACTCCGAAGGCGACGGTGACGGCATCGAAGCTTTTGTCCGGGACGGGAAGGGTTTCTGCCGATCCCACTTCCAGGGTGATGCGATGGCCGAGATTCTTTCGCCTGATTTTCTCGCGCCCGATTTTGAGCATTTGCGGTGCAATGTCGATGCCCAGGATCGAATCGGGTTTCAGGCGCGCGGCCTCCATGGCAAGGTCGGCGGTCCCGGTGGCGACATCAAGAATTCTTTTTGGTTGATACGCCCGCAACAACCGGATGGCTTTTTTTCGCCACAGGATGTCGATGCCGGAACTCAGGATGTGGTTCAGGAGGTCGTATCGGGGCGCGATCGTGTCAAAGAGTTGTCGGACATACTCTTCTTCATAAACCGTCCGTTTGCCGGGAGCCGCTTCTTCTTGCAGGCGATCTTCCGTTTTCAATGGTATGCCCTGAGAAACCAACCGTTTGCTCACTTTGAGTTTTTGGCCCGTAAATATACGGAACAGAGCCAAGATTTCCAACCTCATTCTCCGCGCGCCGAGTCCCGCCGGGGGGGGAACCATGCCTCTGTAAGAAATCTTGCTCGGTTCCAATCGCCGGGTCGGGTTGATGAGGAGCGGTTGCATTTCACTCCCCCGAGTGCTATTTTCTTGCCACCTATGAGAATGCTTATCGCTCTTGGATGTACCGTGCTGGCGTTGTCCTGCGAACCCGGGTTGAGTCCGCCGCCCGATGTGGAACCGGGGTTTGGCGGGACCGTCTATTTTGAGCGCTCAACCTGGCCTCATCCTGACAGCCTCAACAACCTTTGGATTTTTGCGTCCCAGATTTATCCGCTCGATTCCGTGACGATCTTCTCGGGTCTGTCCTCCACTCCCCCGGCAATTTTCCTCCACCCCGGTTTTACGACGAGCCTTCCTTTTTTTGTCGATTCGCTTTCCTACTCATTTCCTTTGCCCCCGGGGAACTACCGGTATATAGGAGTGCTTCAGCAATTCAGGGAGGAGATCAGTATCCGTTCGCTCAGGGTGGTCGGGATCTACGGTGCCGGGAGCTCGCCGCAGCAACCGACCGAAGTACGGGTCAACGAATTCCAGTTTCTTCAAGGCATCGACATCCGCGTGA
>DKJQ01000232.1:4818-45676 GCA_002454845.1 Ignavibacteria bacterium UBA6688 | reverse complement strand
TTTTTTTTCGGAACGCGACACTAGCAGGTTTCTGTTTTCGACTAAGAATTTTTGTTTGTGCCCTCGGTGACCCTCGTGGATAATGAAAAGAGGTCTCTTCACACACTGCTCAACCGTTATGGATCATGCTCCCCTTGGACGTGAAAGGGCGCGGTGCCGGATTCAATCCCCCGAACCGGTTCGAAGAACTCCATGTGGGAGCACCTCCCGAGGATCTCGCCCGCTACTTTGAGGCCCCCGATCCGGATCGGAAGATTCTCACCCGGTACTATTTCGATCACACCAAATCGATCCTGGCCAGCAATGACAGCCCCGATATCGGGTTCACCTACAGCCTGAACCCATACCGCGGTTGCGAGCACGGATGCATCTATTGCTATGCCCGGCCTTCGCACGAATACCTCGGTTTCTCCTCCGGCATCGATTTCGAAACAAAAATCCTGGTCAAGACGGACGCGGCACGACTTCTCGAAGACCAGTTCCATGCGCGTTCATGGAAGCCGGAGGTTGTCGTGTTATCCGGCAACACCGATTGTTACCAGCCTATCGAGCGGAAGCTCGGAATTACCCGCGGGTGCCTGGAGGTCTTCAGCCGGTTCCGGAACCCTCTCGCCATCATCACCAAGAACGCTCTCGTTCAGCGTGATATCGATATTTTGAAAGAGCTTGCCGCCTTCAACCTGGTTGTGGTGGTGATCTCCGTGACCTCGCTGAACGCCGGGTTGATACGAAAGATGGAACCCAGAACGTCGACGCCCGTCAAAAGGCTCGAGACCATAGAGGCGCTTGCGCGTCATGGCATACCCGTCGGTGTCAATGTTGCGCCGTTGATTCCGGGCCTGACGGATGCCGAGATGCCCGCGATTCTCAAGGAGGCCGCCGATCGCGGCGCAACGTCCGCCGGGCACACCCTGGTGCGCCTTCCGCTGGCGGTGAAGGATCTGTTCGTCGAGTGGGTGGAACGGGAGTTGCCCGAGTCGGGGGCGAAGATCCTCAACCGCATCCGAAGCGTGCGGGACGGAAAGATGTCGGAATCGGAATTCGGGAAACGCATGACCGGTGAGGGGCCCATCGCGGAAGCCATCGAACAACTGTTTGCATTGCATTGTCGCCGGTACGGTTTGAACAGGACGAAACTGCGACTTTCCACAGAGCACTTCCGACGTGCGCCCCGCGACCAATTCACCCTTTTCTAAAAAGCCGCGGTCGCCCGCAGGATCTCTGTGCCGTTGTCCTTTTTTCCTTGACATTTTTTCTCTTTTTCTTTAAAATCACACCGCTGTTTTTGGAACGGCGGAAACAATGGCTCACATTCAAGCAGACGCGTCCAACACGATCAAGAAACCAGCATGGCCATCACGGTTCGCAACCTGACCAAGTATTACGGGCAGGAAAAAGCCATCGACGATATCTCCTTCGATGTCAAAACCGGAGAGATTCTCGGATTCCTCGGTCCCAACGGCGCCGGGAAGACCACGACGATGAAAATCATTACCTGCTACATGCCGCCGTCGAAGGGGACGGTGGATGTGGACGGGCACACCATCGCGGATCACTCGCTGGAAGTACGGCGCAAAATCGGTTACTTGCCCGAGCTCAATCCACTGTATCTCGATATGAACGTGGTGGAATATCTCGAGTACGCCGCCCGGCTCCACGGCATCGATAAAGCGACGCTGAAACGACAACTTGCCTCGATGATCGAGGTGTGTGGATTGAAGGAGGTCCGCCACAAGGACATCGGTGAATTATCCAAGGGGTACAAACAGCGTGTGGGCCTTGCCCAGGCGATGATCCATGACCCCGAGGTGCTGATTCTCGATGAGCCGACCAGCGGGCTCGATCCGAACCAGATCGTGGAGATCCGCAACCTTATCCGACAGCTCGGCAGGGCGAAAACAGTCATCCTTTCCACTCATATCCTTTCGGAAGTTCAAGCGACCTGCGACCGCGTCATCATTGTGAACGACGGTGCGATTGTGGCGGACGGGACGCCGGAAGAACTTCAACAGAAATTTCGTGGGTCGGAGTCCATTGCGATCGAGCTCAGGGCGCAAGTGGCAAACCCAATGGCTGAGATCTTCCCCAAATTGAAAGCGCTGTCCAGCGTGGAGTCGGTGGAGTACGGAGGAGGGGAGAACGGGTGCCACCGGTTTTCTCTTTTCGCGGCAAAAGGGAGCGATATCCGGGAGGAAATCTTCCGGCAGGCAGTGCAGGAGCGGTGGGTGCTGTTGGAACTGACTCGAAAGGTGACGAGCCTGGAAGAGGTTTTTCATAAGCTGACGAAGCTCTGATGGACGCTTTGAGCGGCCATAACGAAGGGGGATTTTTGAGATGACTTTTGGTCTCAAATGGTACGACAAAGATCAATCAATGGTACGGAAATGGATTTCAAGAGAAGCCTGACGAACGTCGGAACGATTTTTCAAAAAGAGCTGCGGTCGTACTTCAATTCGGCGGTGGCCTACGTGGTCATCGTTGTGTTCCTCGCGATCGTAGGCTGGTTTCATAGCAACGCCCTCTTCCTGGCGAACACCGCATCGCTCCGGTTGATGTTTGAGCTGGTGCCGATCGTGTTCATGTTTATCATACCGGCTGTCACTATGAGACTGCTGTCCGAGGAGAAAAAGTCGGGGACGATCGAGCTTCTCACGACCAAGCCGCTGATCGATGTCGAGATCGTGCTGGGGAAGTTCCTGGCCGCATGGGCGTTGGTCGGTGTTAGCCTGCTCCTGACGCTGGTGTATTACTTCACGATTGCCGCGCTGGGGGATATCGATAGCGGACCGGTCTTTGGGGGATATTTCGGACTGATGTTGATGGCGGGGATCTATGTTGCCATGGGCCTGTTCGCATCGAGCCTCACGGACAATCAGGTGATAGCGTTCATTGTCGGGTTTGTCCTGGTGTTCCTCTTCTTCATGCTCGACAAGGTCCTGCTCTACGTGCCGGAAGGATTGACGAGCATCGTCGAGTTTCTGAGCGTCGATTATCATTTTTCGAACATCGCGCGGGGCGTGGTCGACTCGCGGGATGTTCTCTATTTCCTCTCATTGCTCGGATTCACCCTCTATCTCTCCGTCCTTTCGCTGGAACGGAGAAAGTGGTAGCGGACATATTGTATGGCAGGAAAGTATCGAAGTATAAAAATATAAAGACATGAAAGCCAAAAAGACACAAGCCCTCATTCGAACGTTGTTAATTCTTGGCATCCTTGTGGTGGTGAATGTGATCTCCGTGCGGTTGTTCGGGCGCCTCGACCTCACGAGTCAGAACGTTTATACCCTTTCGGACGCCAGCAAGAACATCGTCGGGTCGCTGGACGACCGCGTGACGGTCAAAGCCTATTTCACGGAGGACCTCCCCGCTCCGTACAACAACAACCGCCGCGCCGTGTTGGACATTCTGAATGACTACAGAGCCTATGCCGGCGGGAACCTGCACTTCGATTTTATCAACCCCGAAGGGGAAAAGGGGGAGGAAGAGGCGCAGCAGCAGGGGATCGCGCCGGTCCAGGTCCAGGTGGTGAAAGAGGATAAGTTTGAAATCAAGCGCGGGTACCTCGGGCTCGTGATGCTCTACGAGGATCGGAAAGAAGTCCTTCCCGTCATTCAAAACCTTGGCTCGTTGGAATACGATATCAGCAGTGCGTTGAAACGGTTGACGGCGCGTTCCAAAAAGAAAATCGCCTACTCCACGGGACAGCAGGAAGCGGAACCGGGCAGCCTCCGGCAGGTTCAGCAGACCCTGAACCTGCAGTACGACCTCGTGCCGGTCGATCTCACGCGCATGGAGTCCGTCCCCGGCGATATCGCAGCGCTTCTGGTGATCGCTCCTTCGGCGCGATTTTCCGATACGGCGAAGTTCAATCTGGACCAATACCTTATGCGCGGCGGCAAGATCGCCTTTCTGTTGAACCGCGTCAACGCGAATTTACAGGCCCGGTTCGGGTCGACCGTTGAATTGGGTCTTGACGACCTCCTGGAGCATTATGGCATCCGCATCAATCCGGACCTCATCAGGGATGCACAGTGCGCCAACATTTCCGTTATGCAGCAACAAGGCGGATTCACGTTCCAGAGCCAGGTGCCGTTCCCGTATATCCCCATTGTCTCGAACTTCAACGAAGACAACCCGATTGTCAAAGACCTGCAGGCAATCGTACTTCCATTTACGAGCTCCGTGGATACGAGTCTTGCCGCGGCGAAAGGATTGAGTGTGCAGGTGTTGTTCAGCACATCAAAGCAGAGCGGCCGCCAGACCGGTTTCTTCACGATCGATCCGTTCCAGCGCTACACCCCCGCCGAGTTGGCGGAACAGCACATCCCGCTGGCCGCGCTGGTCTATGGATCGTTCAAGAGTTTTTTTGCGGGAAAGCAACCCGCCGGCTCCGCCGAACAAAGTCCGGAGACGCAAATCCTGATTTTCGGTGACGGCGATTTTATGAAGGATGACTACCTGAGCAACAGGGCCAACATGACCCTCTTTGCCAATATCGTGGATTATCTTGCCGATGACGCGGGGCTGATCACAATCCGGACGAAGAATGTTGCAACGCCGCCGCTGGAGCAGGTATCGGATGGCACCAAACAGCTCCTCAAGTATGCAAACCTCGCCGGCCCGCCGCTTCTCATCGTTCTCTACGGACTGTTCCGTTGGCGCCGGCGGGTCACGTTCAAACGGATGATGGAAGCACAATCATAAAAAGCTGATGATTATGAATCGTTCAACAGTCGTTCTGGTCGGAGTCCTGGTTGTCCTGATCCTCGTTGCCTATCTTGTCCTGCAGAAACCGGGGGAGCAGAGCTCTTCCACATCGACAGGTGAGTTTCTTGCCTCAATCGATTCACTTGCCCTGGATAAAATCCGTCTGCAATCCCCTTCCCTCGACATCGTTCTCGAGAAACAGGGGGTTGAGTGGTATCTGCGGCATCCGCTTATGTTTCGCGCCGACCAGGGGAATGTTGCCCAGCTCATCCACCAGTCGAAGAATCTGGAGGTCAAAAATGTAGTCTCCAGTAATCCGGAAAAACAATCGATGTTTCAGGTCGACTCCACTGGAACACAGGTGACCTTATACGAGGGAGGAAATGAAACAGCCTCCTTTATTCTTGGTAAAACGGGACCCACGTTTTCCGAGACCTACGCACGGAGGAAAGGCTCTCAAGAGGTCGTGCTCGTGAGTAACATGATGAACTACATTTTCACTCGCTCGGTCAAGGAATGGCGGGACCGCTCAATTGCCTTCATCCCGAAGGAGACGATCAAACAGGTGACGTATCAGTTCGGGGACACAACGTTTACCCTGGAGTTTAAGGACAGTCTCTGGTTTATCGGGAGCGAACCCGCCCAAGGAACGGTGGTTGAAGGGATCCTCTCTTCGCTTGTGAATTTCCAGGGGGATGATTTCATCGACACCCCTTCGGTTGCGCTCCCGCGTCTCACTGCGACCCTTTCGTTTGCCGGTGTTCAGCTTGCCTTCCATTATGTCAAAGAAACCGACACCTATATGGTTCGCTCCTCCCTCGCACCGCAGTGGTATACCGTTTCGAACTGGCGCGCAAATCAGGTGCTGAAGAGAAAAAAAGAAATTGTGCAGGTTGGAGCGTAGCACAGAGAAACCGTATCGGGAAAGGGGATGGGGCCCGATCCATCCTTTTCGATCCGTGTCATGTTCTGTGTGACGGAAGGATCATTCCAGAATCTCACCTCATTTCTCCCCTCAAACTCTCCCTTGGTTTCTTCTCCCGACCCGATTCGTTGCCATTATCCCGGGCTGGGCGTAGAGCTTATTCCCTTGCGTGCCGAGGCAAATTTGGTTACTTTTTTGTGGTTTCAACGTTTTTCCGTCGAATTCACTCAGAAATCAGAGGATTGGCAATGACGATTCGTATGATGCAGGGAATGCTGGTGTTTGCTGTTGTTGCTGTCCTGGCCGGGTGTGCCACGACTGGGGGTTCTGCCCGCCAAGGGACGTCACTCGGGTCCATCGGCGGTGAGGTCCTGACGCTCGAGGAGTTCGAAGATTCATTTGCGAAGAACAACGGCGGATGGGAAAAATCGGTAACCTCCTCCCTGGAAGAACGGGAACGGTTCCTCGACCTGCTCGTCAAATTCAAGCTGAAAGTACGGGAAGCATACAGCCGGGGACTCCTGGACGACCCGGCAATCCAGGAGGAGCTCAAGGGATACAACACGTCTGTTGCAACATCCTACATGCTCGAAAAGGAGCTGGTGGAGCCGCAGATCAGGGGGATGTATGAACGAAGGAAAGCGGAAGTCCATGCCAGCCACATCCTCATCCGCCTGCAGAATGAGGCCAGTCCCAACGATACGCTCGAGGCCTATGAGAAAGCGATGAAAGTCATTTCCCTCGTGCCGACGATCGGCTTTGATACGCTGGCAGTCAGTTATTCGGAGGATCAAAGTGTCTCCTTCAACAAAGGCGATCTGGGTTTTTTCAGCGCCGGGCAGATGGTTCCACCGTTCGAGGATGCAGCGTTCTCGATGAAGGAGGGGGAATACACCCGCTTCCCCGCCCGGACGAACTTTGGCTATCACATCATCAAGGTGACGGGCCGCCAGCCGTACCGTGGGGCAGTCAGGGTCGCACATATCCTGAAGCGATTTTCCCAGTCGGGAGAGGATTCGCTTGCCGTGAGGGATTCCATCTGGGCGATCTACGGGAAGCTGAAGGATGGTATGGATTTCGCCGAAGCATCCCGGCTGTTGAACGATGACCAGCGTGCTGGTCCACTGGGGGGCGACCTTGGCACGTATGACCGTCAAGCATTGCCGAAGGACATCGGCGATCAATTCTACTCGATGGAGGTCGGCGACATCACCGAGCCAAACCGGCAGTCTTACGGCTATCATATTTTCAAGGTCATGGAGTTCAAGGGGCTCGGAACATTCCAGGAACTGGAAAAAGAGTTGCGTCAGCAGTATCAACAAATGAGGTACACAGACGACTACCAACAGTATCTCCATGGGCTGAAGAAAAAGTACGAGTTTAGTTTTGATGTCCCGGTCCTGTACCAACTGACGCACATGTTCGACAGTACGAAAACTTCTTCCGATTCCTTATGGAGCGAGATGGTCCCGCCCGCCATGAACCCCCGGACACTCTTTACCTATGGTGGAAAAACCGTAACGGTGGGCGACTTCATCGTGTATATCACCACATCCCAGGAATTCAAGGGCACCCGGCTCTCGGTCTCCCAGGTTGAGGAGATGGTCCAGCGGATGGTGGAAGTGAATATCCTCCAGTTCCATGCGGAGAAGGTTCCGGAACGGCACCAGGGGTTCACGAAACTCATGGAGGAGTACCGGGATGGGATCCTGTTGTACAGGATCGAGCAGGATGAAGTATGGAAGAAACTCCCGGAGAACGACTCGCTGATGAAAGTCTATTATGAAGAGACGAAGGAAAATTACCGCTTTCCCAATCGAGTGAAATTCCTTGAGATTTTTACCGAATCGGACAGCCTGATCAAGGTCGCTCACATGGAGCTGCAACAGGGAGCAGACTTCCGTTTGGTGGCGGAAAAGTACACCACCCGTCCGGGTTTCAAAGAGAAGCAGGGACTGTGGGATTTTGTTCCGTACGACGCAAACTTGGTTGCGCGGTATGCCGCGATCCTCCCTCCCGATTCCATCCCCCCACCGTTCGATCATCCCGATGGTTGGTCAATCATCCAGGTGCTTGCCAAGGATAGCGCCCGTATCAAGACGTTCGAGGAGGCTCTTCCCGACCTGCTCGGCGGTTATCAGGAGTATGCCTCGAAACGGCGCGAGGCGGAGTGGGTTGATTCTCTGAAAACAAAATACGGCGTGACCCTTCGGAAGGAACTCCTGGGGGAGGCGTTTATGAGGAAACGCAGTGCGGCCAACTGACGCCATCTTGCTCGCCCTCCTGGTGTTGGCCGGTGCTGGTTGCCAGAAGGCAGAATCGCCACAGACGCCGGTCGCCCGTATCGACAATCGGACCCTGACGCTTGAAACGGTGCGCGCCCAATTGGATTCCACGCACGGCATCTCTGAAGCCCAGTTGCAAGAGTTCATCCGTCGATGGATCGACAACGAGATTCTGTTTCGTGAGGCGGTGCGACGTGGGCTGGACCGGGATGAGACGGTAAACGCCCGGCTCGAAGAAGTGAAGCGACAACTGGCGATCAACGCGTTGTTGGATCAGGAAATTTACAATGAGAAGACGCTCGCCAGCTCGCCGGAAGAAGTTGAGGCGTACTACGGGGAGCATCAGAGTGAATTCACGCTTCCTGGCGATCTCGCCCTCGTGAGTTTTGTGCTGTTCTCGGACCGCGATGCGGCGAATACCTTCCGCACCGCCGTTCTGCGCGGTACCCCCTGGGGAGATGCAATGCGGGAAGTTCTTGGGGACCCCCAGGCGTCGGATCTTCTTGTAGCCCATGTTGATTCCATGTACTATACCCAAAGCACACTATTCCCCGCCGAACTCTGGCGGGTTGCGGTGGCGGCCAAACGAAGCGAACCTTCGTTTCCCATTCGAACGGATGATGGCTTTTATATCCTGATACCCTGGAAGTTGAACCGCCAGGGACAGACCCCCGATCTGGCGTACGTGGAGCATGAAATTCGCAGCCGGCTGGCCATGGCGCGCCGGCAACGGTTGCTCACAACGTTCATCGAGAACCTTCGGGCCCGGCATGCTGTTGAGATACTAGTTCAATCGGGCAGTGGGGAATCCACCGTGAAAGAAGAGGAATGAGTATGATGGTCAGAACCATTGTTGCAGGGTTCATCGTTGTGATGCTGGGGGGTACGCAGCAGCTCCGTGCCCAGGTGTTGATCGACAAGGTCGCCGCGGTGGTCGACAAGGAGATCATCACGGAGAGTGACGTGGCGGAGCGTCTTGCCATGATAGCGATGCAGAATCGCCTCGACGCCGCCGACCCCGGACTGAAAAAGCAGGTTCTGGAATCGATGGTCTCGGAAAAGCTGATCCTTGCCCAGGCGATCCTGGACAGCGTCACGGTGACCGAAGAGGAAGTGACGCGTACGCTGGACCAGCAGTTTCAGAACATCATCCGGCAAGCAGGCTCCGAACAACGTGTCGAGGAGCTGTACGGGAAGCCGGTCAGCCGGCTGAAACGGGAATACAGACCTGAGATGAAGAAGCAGTTGCTCATCCAGCGTATCCGGCAGCAGCGCGAGGCCTCGATGCTTGTCTCGCGAAGGGAGGTGGAGGAATTCTATGAGGCCTATAAGGACAGCCTGCCGTCCGTCCCGGAAGAATTGGAATTGAGCCATATCTTTTTGAAACCGAAGCCCGATACCACCCAGGAAGAAACGACCCGTCGCACGCTGACCGTCATTCGCGACAGCATTGTTGCGGGGGGTGATTTTGCGGATTTTGCCAGGCGGTACTCGCAGGATGGGAGCGCGGCCGGTGGGGGCGATCTTGGTTGGGCAAAACGGGGAGTGGTGTTCGTCCCCGAATTTGAAGAGGCGGTCTTTTCGCTGAAAGAGAAGGAAGTCTCAAAAGTCTTTAAAACCGATTTCGGATATCACATTGTGCAGTTGATCGAGCGGCGGGGAGAAACGGTGAATTCACGGCATATCCTTCTGCGTATCCAGCAGGGACCGGAGAGCGATTCCGCGGCTGTGGAGCAGCTCCGGTTATTGCGGGGGCGGGCGCTGAAAGGGGAATCCTTCGCCGAGCTCGCACGGAAGTACTCTGAGGATGAGGAGACAAAATCGATCGGCGGAGACCTCGGTCGCGTCGCGGTCGACCAACTGGAAGAGGCGTTTGCCGGCGTCGTCAAGAACCTGAAAGAAGGGGAAATCACCGAGCCGCACCGCGTACCCGTGCGCGCTTCTTACGGATACCAGATCATTTATGTCCGACGGCGGGTGGCGGCTCATGCCATGAACCTGCAGGACGATTATAAACGCGTGGAACAGATGGCCCTGTTCGTCAAGCGGAACCGACTCAATACGGAATGGGTGGAGGAATTGAAGAGGTCAATCTATTGGGAGATCCGGTTGTAAGGCTTCCGGAAGGCCGGGGAAGAACACCAGAGGAAACGATTCCACGACAGCAGGAAGGCGCACGTGCCAAAACAAACGAATGACGTCGAGGAGGTTCGCGCACTCGCGCAGGGGTACAGGAATATCCGCACGGAGATTGCGAAAGTAATCGTCGGCCAGGACCAGGTGGTGGAACACCTCCTGATCGCGTTGCTGGCAAGGGGGCACTGCCTATTAGTCGGAGTGCCGGGGCTTGCCAAGACGCTCCTGATCAAAACACTGTCGGAAGCGCTCGATCTCAAGTTCAGCCGCATCCAGTTTACACCGGACCTTATGCCGAGCGATATCACGGGGACGGAAATCATCGAAGAGAACGTTTCCACCGGAGGAAAATCGTTTAAATTCGTCCACGGACCCGTGTTTGCCAACATTATCCTCGCGGACGAGATCAACCGCACCCCCCCAAAAACGCAGGCCGCACTGCTGGAATCCATGCAGGAACACCATGTGACGGCGGCGGGACATACGTACACCCTCGAAGAACCGTTCTTCGTCCTTGCAACCCAGAATCCGATCGAACAGGAGGGGACTTACCCCCTCCCTGAAGCGCAACTTGACCGGTTTATGTTCAACCTCTGGCTTGATTACCCGTCGTTCGCCGAAGAAGTCGCAATCGTCAAGGCAACCACAAGTCCCTATCAACCCGAGCTCCGGCATGTCTTGAATGCCGGAGAGATCGTTGCATTCCAAGAACTGGTTCGACGAGTCCCGGTGGCCGACAACGTGATTCAGTTTGCCGTCACCCTCGTCAACAAGACCAGACCCCAGTCCCCCGAAGCGCCGTCGTTCGTCAAGAATTGGATCCGGTGGGGGGCGGGCCCGCGCGCTTCGCAGTACCTTATTTTGGGCGCCAAGACCCGGGCGATTCTTGCGGGGAGACATACACCCGATATCGATGATGTGAAGGCGCTTGCAGGCCCGGTGCTCCGACACCGGATTGTCTCGAGCTTTAACGCTGAAGCAGAAGGAGTCTCGACAGTGCAGATCATCGAGAAGCTGTTGGCGGCCGCCGATTGAGTGAGTCCGTCCGGGAGAGTGCGGACGTCAAATAACGAAGGATGACGATGAGAGGATTGACGAAGACGATCAGAGCTTTCCCCGCCATTCTTGCCTGCTGGTTGTTCCTGGGTGCAACCGGAGAAAGTCTCGCGCAATCACAGCGGTACTGGATTACCTTCCGCGACCGTGGCGAGGAGCAAGTGCTGCAGCAAACACGTTCCTTCGCCCACAGGCTTGGAATCACCGACCGTGCGCTATGGCGGAGGGCGAAGGTTCTCCCGCAGAACCGCCTTCTCGACGAACGAGATCTGCCTGTCGCCGACCGGTACCTCCAACTTCTTCGTGCGCAGGGGGTCCGCGTTCGATCGACCTCACGCTGGTTCAACGCAGTCTCCGTCGAAATCAATCCCCGTCAACTTGAATCCCTTCACACCCTCCCATGGGTTGCCTCAGTTCAGCCGGTGGCGGTCTTCAAAAAACAACGACCGGAAATTTCTCCGATCGGCCCGCCGTTCTCGCTTCAAAAACGTGGCGGGACAGCCGTTCCCGAGTACGGTACTTCCTTCGTTCAATTGAACAGTATCAATGTCGTGGAGGTCCATGCGAAAGGGATCACCGGTCAGGGTGTGATCATCGGAATGATCGACGATGGATTCAGCGAGCATCGTGTGCACCCCGCCCTGCGAAATATCAACGTGCTGGCGGAGTACGATTTCATCCAGCGGGACGACAATACGATGCGCGCGCCGGGGGAGTATTCCGGACAGGGAAACCATGGCGCCGGTACGCTCTCCGTGGTAGGGGGATATGAAGAAGGAAAACTGATTGGTGCGGCGTACGGCGCGTCCTTCCTTCTTGCCAAAACGGAAATCGACAGCGTGGAAATCCAGGTCGAGGAGGATCTCTACATCGAAGGTCTTGAATGGCTGGAACGGAATGGGGCGGATATTATCTCCAGTTCTCTCGGGTACATCGATTGGTACACCTACGCCGATCTGGACGGTAAGACGGCGACCACGACGAATGCCGCGCGTATCCTTGCACGAAAAGGGATTCTCCTGGTCACAGCAATGGGGAACGAGGGAACCTATCGCGATGCGCAAACGCGGGAAACCGGCACGATGATTGCGCCCGCGGATGCCGATAGCATCCTCTCCGTCGGGGCTTCCTTTTCCGACGGGGAAAAGGCGGGGTTCAGTTCCACAGGTCCGACTGCCGACGGTCGTGTCAAACCCGAAGTCGTTGCCCAGGGCGTCAGTGTCTATGCGATGTATGGCGAAGGGGGATACACGTTCGCGAACGGAACGTCCTTCTCCACCCCCCTTGCCGCCGGCGTCGCCGCGCTGGTTCTTTCCGCTCATCCCGAATTAACGCCGATGGAAGTCCGCGCGAGGATGATCTCCACCGCCCGCCCCATCGACGCGCCGGTCCCGAACAATTTTACCGGAACGGGCATGCTCGACGCTTTGGAAGCCGTGGGTTTCATCTTCTCAACGGTGCCGGATGAATTTGTTCTGTTTCACAACTATCCCAACCCCTTTAACGCAGGGACTACCATTGTGTTCGGCGCTCCCGGTGTTCATCCCGTGGAGCTTGTCGTGTTCAATACTCTTGGACAGCGGATACGGACTCTGTTTCGCGGCGTGAGCAGGCCGGGAGAAAACCGCATCGTGTGGAACGACGGCCTGGATGATGCCGGCTCAACGGTTGCGACCGGTCTCTACCTTTATCGCCTCACCACCCCGGCCTCCGTTCTCTCCGGGAAGATGCTCTACCTGAAATAACCATCGTCGGCCGACTCTCGAGGTTCTGACGACCATCGGGCCTCTTCCAGAACTCCCCATGCCGGAAATTCATTTTACTACATCGATCAATATTCTGCTGGTTGTTGCCGGCGGCGTGGTCGCGCTCCTGCTCGCATTGTATGTCTACCGATTTACCGTCCCACCAATTTCGCGTAATCTCAAAATAACACTTATCGCCCTCCGCGGACTTGGGGTGTTTTGTATTGTTCTCCTTCTCGCCGAGCCGCTCCTTTCCCTGCTTCGCCGCACAGACGATCCTCCCACCGTGATACTCCTTGCCGATGATTCAAAGAGCATGACCCTCAGCGACAAGGCCGGCGACCGCCGGACCAACACCAGGGCTGTGCTTCAATCTTCTGCCGTTCAGAACCTGGATCGACTTGGGCATGTCCGGTACGGAATCTTCGATACCCGTACCAGGTTTCTGTCCGGAGGTCATCCGGATTCCCTGACGTTTGCAGGGGAGGGAACGGACCTCGGTCAGGCCCTGAAACGCGCAAATGAGGAAGCAGGAAAAGGCAATGTACAGGCAATTCTTGTTGTCAGCGATGGAAATGCCACAACGGGCCCCAGCCCCTTGTTCGAAGCCGAAGAACTCGGCATCCCTGTTTTCACGATTGGCATCGGGGATACAAGCGAGCAGCAGGACGTGCTCGTGCGGAGAGTCGCTACCAATTCGATCACGTACGTCGGGAACAGGGTGCCGGTGAATGCAACCATCTCAAGCTCCGGCTACACCGGCCAACGGGTTGAGGTACTTCTGCGGGGGCCTTCGGGTGTCCTCGACCGGCGAACCCTGACCCTGCAGCCGGGGACCCGGGAGTATGCGGTTGCGATGAGTTTCATCGCGGAAGAAGAAGGGACCCGCCGTATGATCGTTGAAGTATCCCAACTTCCCGGCGAGGTCGCAATCCAGAACAACCGGTCGCTGTTCTTTACAAGAGTTCTCAAGAGCAAAATGAAAGTGACCCTCGTTGCCGGCGCCCCGGGTCCCGATGTCGCTTTCATCCGGCGCGCCCTCGAACAGGATGGCAACATCGAAGTGCGATCGTTCATCGAGCGGAAGGATGGACAATTCTATGAAGGCGTTGTCTCGGCCAATACATTCCTGGAAACGGACTGCATCGTGGCCGTTGGGTTTCCCGGACCGACCAGTTCAGAGGCCGGCATGTCTGCGATTGCAGCGGGTGTTGCAGCGGGAAAAGGACTTCTTTTGGTCATGAGCCGGACGGTCGATCCCGAGAAATTACGCAGGATGGATCCGGTCCTTCCGTTCACGGTGCAGCGCTCCTCCTTCGATGAACAGCAGGTATTTCTCTCCATCCCGGAGATGGTGCGAAACAATTCACTGTTGAAAACAACCGCATCTCCGGAAGTCTGGGCGCAACTTCCCCCGTTGTTTGTGAGCGGAGCCCTCTTTAAGGCGAAACCGGAGGCGGATGTTTTAGGGCTGACGCGTGTCCAATCGGTAACGACCAACGAACCCCTCCTGGTGGCCCGCAGCGTGAACCGGCGAAAAAGCGCGGCGCTCCTTGGGTACGGCCTCTGGCGGTGGTCGCTGCTTTCCGGCTCCATCCCCGGGGCGCAAACCCTTGTGGAGGAATTTTTCAGCAATACCGTCCGCTGGCTGACAACGCGGGAGGATGACCGTCCTGTCCGGGTTGCAACGGTCAAAGAGCTGTTTGAAAATCAGGAACCAGTGGAATTCACAGGACAAGTCTACGATCAAACCTACGTTCCCATAGAGGATGCAGAAATCCAGGTCAAGGTCACGCGAGGCAGCAGCGAAAGCCAGCTTTCGCTCAACCCGTTGGGGAACGGCCGGTATGAAGGCGCGATCGAACAATTGGAAGAAGGGGATTACTCGTTTTCGGCGATTGTAAGCTCGGGTGGTCGTCCGCTGACAGAGGAGCGCGGAACATTTTCCGTCGGCGGGTCCAATGCTGAGTTTCAGGAGACGCGGATGAATACATTGCTGTTGCAGCAACTGGCAACCAGGACCGGGGGAAAGTACTATGAGCCGTCGGCGATGGAAACGCTTGCCGATGATATTGCCGCGCTGCCGGGCTTCCGGCCGCGGGAGGTGGTCGAGTCAAGGGAGATCGAGCTCTGGAATAAAGGATGGATGCTGGCGCTGGTCCTCACCCTTTTCGCCCTGGAATGGATTCTGCGAAAGCGAAGCGGCATGCTTTAAACCTTCGATCAAACAATTCCTGTAAACGTATGCCCCGAAAATTCATCCTGCTGAGCGTCCTCTGTCTTACACTCCTGTTTCTCGGAAGCGAGCCTGCCTGGGCGCAGTCCTCCGTCCGCGTTGATAGCTTTTTTGTTTCCAGTCTCGGCAGAACAAAGAGCATTACGCTCCTTCTCCCCGAATCCTACAACCCTCAAGTCCGCTACCCGGTGCTCTACCTGCTGCATGGATACAGCGGTGATCACACCAACTGGACGAAGCTGACGAAACTTGCCATGTATGCCGGCAGGCTTCCCTTGATTATTGTCATGCCGGACGCGGAGAACTCATGGTATGTCAACTCTGCAACGGTGGAACAGGACCGCTTCGAAGACTATGTGGTGCATGATCTTCACCGTTTTATCCGGCAACGGTACCCGATCGATACGATGAAACAGGGGATTGCCGGTCTTTCCATGGGCGGGTATGGTGCGATCATGCTTGCCATGAAACACCCGACCCGGTTTCAATTTGCAGGATCATTGAGCGGAGCTCTCAGCTATCCGGGTGCAATGGCGGATACTCTTCGTACCCCGGGGCGGAACTTGCTGCCGAGCCTGCGACGGGCGTTCGGTGAGAGGGATGTCGATTTTCAGAACCGGCATGACGTCATGCTTCTCGCTCAAAAAACCATCCGCGATTCTCTTCCCTACTTCTACTTCGTCATCGGGACCCATGACGGGTTTCGCGATTTCCTCCCTGCTCACAGAATCGTGACCAACATGCTCCGGTCCTCCGGGGTGCGGTATGAATACCACGAAACACCGGGCGGACACAATTGGCAATATTGGAACCGGGAGATCCAACCGTTGTTAATGATGATGAAAAGCGTTCTCGGTTTTTAGTCGTTTTTAATCAAAGGAGAAACAGTATGCATCGATGGTTCACGGAATTGTTGCGCGCGTGGATACTCTTGTCTTTCATGATGCCCGGAGTTTTACCCGGACAAGAGAGGGTGGAGGATTACCGTCCCGTTATTGCGACCCTGCGCGAGTTCATCCAGCATGAGATAGAAGACAAGAACATTCCCGCACTTTCGATTGCCCTGGTCGACGACCAGACCATCATCTGGGCGGAAGGGTTCGGGTACGCCGACGAGGAAAAGAAAATCCCGGCAACGTACGAAACCTCCTACCGCGCCGGCTCCGTCTCGAACCTCTTCACCGATATCGCCATCATGCAGCTTGTGGAACAGGGTGAGATCGACCTTGATGCCCCGATGACACGCTATCTGCCTGCATTCAAACCTCGCAATCCGTTCCAAAAGCAGATCACACTCCGGCACCTGATGTCGCACCGGTCGGGACTGGTCCGGGAGTCCCCTGTGGGGCACTACTTCGATCCCGGCCAGCCGTCGCTGGCTACCACAGTTCAAAGCCTGAATCGGACAACCCTGGTCTATGAACCGGGAACCCGCACCAAGTATTCGAACGCGGGAGTGGCGACAGTCGGCCTGGTGCTTGAGACGTTGAAGGAGAAAAAGTTTGAGCAGTACATTCAGGAAGCCGTCCTTGATCGCCTGGGAATGGAGGCTAGTTCGTTCGTCCGTACGGCAAAGGTCCGGGATCATCTTGCCCAAGGGACGATGTGGACAGTCGACGGTCGAACGTTTCCCGCCCCGACGTTCCCCTTGGGAACGGGGCCGGCTGGAAATCTATACTCGAACGTGATCGACCTTGGAAAATTTCTTGCCATGCTTTTCAACGGCGGGATCGGGGAAACGGGGCGCTTGCTGAACCCCCCGACCCTCGCACGAATGTGGGTGCCGCAGTTTGTTCCGGTGGATCAACGGTCGGGATTCGGAATCGGTTTTGCCGTGTCCGATTTCGAAGGCTACCTGCGTGTTGGGCATGGCGGAGCAGTGTATGGCTTTAGCACGGAGCTCGCGGCTCTCCCGGAAGAGAAACTCGGTATTGTCCTGATGGCATCTGTCGATGCGATCAACCCTGTGCTGGAGAGGATCGCGAACTATGCATTTCATTTTCTTCTGGCCTACAGGGAAGGGGAGGCGCGGCCCGTCATTCAGCCGACATTTCCGATACACCCGAAAGATGCCGCAGACCTGGCAGGACTCTATGCCAAAGGGGGAAGAAGTGTCCGCCTGATGAACCGGAACGGAACTCTCCTGGCGGCCGTTGGTTCCCGGACCGGTTTGAAGCTCAGACTTTCCGGTTCCCAACTGGTGACCGACGATCGGTTGAGCGTCGGGATGAATTTCCTCATGCTTTCCTCCGATGCCCTCGTGCTGGGTCAAGATACTCTGATACGAACGCCAGAACAGAAACCATCTCCGGTCCCGGATCGTTGGAAGGGACTTCTCGGGGAGTACGGATGGGATCATAATATTCTTTACATCCTTGAAAAAGAGGGAAAGCTGTATTGCCTGATAGAGTGGTTCGATCTCTATCCGCTTCGCGAGATCACGAAGGATGTGTTTGCGTTTCCGGAGTATGGATTATACCATGGCGAAAAATTGTTCTTCCGCCGGAATGCGCGTGGGAAAGTCACCGGGGTCGAGGCGGCAAGCGTTCTATTTCAGCGCAGGGCGATCGACGGTGAAGAGGGAGGAACCTTCAAAATCCGGCCCCTGAAGCCGATCGAGACACTGAAGTCGGAAGCTCTGGCGGCACAACCACCACGGGAAGAAGGGGAATTCTACAAAAGCGATCTCGTCGATCTTTCCACGCTCGATTCAACCATTCGATTCGATATACGGTACGCGTCGAAGAACAACTTCATGAGCTCCGTATTCTATTCAGAAGCGAAAGCGTTCCTGCAACGTCCCGCGGCAGAGGCGTTAGTCCGTGCGCTGAGAAGGCTGAAGGATCATGGATACGGATTGATGATCCACGACGGGTATCGGCCCTGGTACGTGACCAAAATGTTCTGGGATGCGACACCGGAAGACAAGCGGATTTTCGTTGCCGACCCGTCAAAAGGGTCGCGTCATAACCGTGGCTGTGCGGTCGATTTGACGCTCTATGATCTCAAAACCGGCAAGCCGGTCGATATGGTAAGCGGTTATGATGAATTTTCCGACCGGGCCTTCCCCGACTATCCCGGCGGCACTTCACTTCAACGGTGGCACCGGGAATTGCTCCGGTCGGCCATGGAAGCGGAGGGATTCAATGTGTACGAATGGGAATGGTGGCATTTCGATTACGGAGATTGGAGGAAGTATCCGATCGGGACCGTACGGTTCGAGGAGATACCGGAGGGATGAAATTGCCGGCCTTCCGCCTGAATGAGTGGATGATGATCCCACTCCTTTGTTCCGCCTTGGTCCGGTGGCAGTCAGATGTCACCTATGGAATATGCCACAAGGTCAGGATTGGTGAAACCCCGGCAGCAGTCCGGGGATGAGGAATCACCGTGAAAACTCGCGCGATACAGCGCCTTGCTTCACCAGAGACGGAGCGTAATCCGCAGGTGAAAAATTCCATTTCATGCGTTTTTTTGCAAAAAACCCTCCAGGGTTGTTTCCGGCTCGTCCCGCACACTATTCGACAGGTTTCTCCGCTGTGACGTGAAGAAAGTACCTCAGCCAGGGTTCGCTCCTGAGGTGCCGAATAGAGCGCCCAAAGCTCGCTCCTGGAGTTCATACAGGCATAACAAAAAAGTTACCGACCTTCGTTGCTTCTCTCCCAAAAGTATATATATTGACCGGTACTTTTTTCCCAGCGTCTCTCCTTCTTTTTTCAAAGCACACCCGTTGATGCGCCTGCGTGGACTACGTATTGGAATCCTCTTCTTCTCTTCCCTCATTACCATCGCTATGGCCCAGGAGCGCTCTTCGATTTCCAAGGGCGCGGGCGACGACAATTCGAAGTTCACCAATGTCGGTAACATTGCCATTACGATTTCGAACTACGGCGTGTTCGGTCACGGATTTCGTCTCTGGCCACAACAACCTTCCATGCAATATCCCCGCGGATCCGGGATCGAACATTGTTTCGTCGGCGGATTGTGGGTCGGGGCGGTGACACCGAATGGCATTCGCGTCACCACCGGCGCCGTCGATGTACCTTCCCTCCGGAGCGTTTCAGAGGGGTTCGAGTTCACGACCGGCCTGGATTCGCGGGTGATCGAACGATCGTCGCTTGCCGATAACCGGTTCTATTCTCCGGATGCCATCAGTCATCAGGACTTCATCGCGGATTTCACTGATGTGAACACGACCAACCCCAACCAGAATAACGAGCCGATCCCGAATCACAATCCCCTCAACATCAACGTTCATCAGGAGACCTACGCTTTCAATTTTTCGTTCGCCGATAATTTTGTGATTTTCAACTACTGGATCAAAAACCTGAATTCATACCCGCTGGACAGTGCGTACGTTTCACTCTGGGCCGACCTGGTTGTACGAAATACGAATGTCACCCCCCCGACCGTAGGGGCGCCGTTCTACGACAAAGGGGGATTGGGTTATGTCGATACCCTGAATATGGCTTATGCCTACGATTACAACGGCGATGTCGGGCTTGCAGACACCTACGCAGCGATGATGTTCCTGGGCTCCACACCGTTTAAAAACACTACGGGATATCAAGCGTGGCAATTCCGGAATACTTCAGACCCGACCTATTTCTCCCCCCCGACGGATGTTGCCAAATACGACAAGATGGCCCTGGGGCTTGCACCCGCGCAGATTGCCGGGATCCCCAAGCCCAGCAATTTCATGTCCATGGTGACTGTTGGGCCCTTCAGCAGGATTGCCGCCGGTGATTCGGTTAACGTCGTGTTCGCTCTGATCGCGGCGAAGAAAAAATTTTCAACACCAACGACGGATGATTCTCCCGCGCAGAAGGTTTTCCTCTACCAGGCAGCCGACTGGGCGCAGCGTACATACAACGGTGAAGACCGAAACGGCAACGGGATGGAAGATGAGGACGAGATCTGGACGGATAATGGAAAACCGAAGCGTTATTTTCTCCCGTCTCCTCCAACACCGCCGCGGGTCAACGTGGTACCGGGCGATAAGCTCGTGGATATCTACTGGGATCGGTCTTCCGAGGCATCGGTCGACCCGATCTCCAATGAAAAGGATTTCGAAGGCTACCGTGTCTACGGGACAAAGACAGGTGTCGACCTGACGGTTTCCCAGAACCTCCTCGGGAACCTCAACGTTCTTGGCGAATTTGATTCACCGGATGACCAGATCGGTTACAACACCGGTTTCGGTGCCGTTCGGCTCACGGCATCAGTGACGTTTCCTCCGGACACGACACACTACTGGTACAAATTTTCCGTGAAAGGATTATTGAACGGATTTCAATACGGTTTTGCCGTTACGGCCTTCGACTCCGGCGACTCCAACACGGGACTCCAAAGCCTGGAAAGCAGCCGGATTCAGACTCTACGGAGAGTTTTGCCGGGGACTCCTGCAGCGGAACAACCCGGGGTAAATGTTGGCGTCTACCCCAATCCCTATTATGCGCGTGCGTATTGGGATGGACAGGGAGAACGGGATCGAAAGTTGTACTTCTATAACCTTCCGCCGCGCGCCGAGATACGGATCTATACGCTCGCCGGCGACATTGTCGATCAATTCGAGCATGAAGCTGCAGGCTATAATGGAAGCGACATCAATTGGTTCCAGCGGTTTTCGGACGGAACACAACAGTTTGCCGGAGGCGAGCACGCGTGGGACCTCATCACGCAGAACGACCAGGCGATCGCCACCGGTTTGTATCTCTTCACCGTCCAAAATAAAGAGAGCGGTGACATTCAACGGGGAAAATTCTTAATCATCAAATAACGCTTTGAATCTACCGATCTCACATCACCATTCACACTCACCACTTCCCGAAAGGAGTTTGTATGAGAACTCGTCTACTGTTAACGGTCTTCTGCCTGGCCGGCATGGTTTCCCTTGCCTCTGCACAGAAGAATGTGACCATCCCCGAGCTCAATATCGTTCCGCTCGACTCCCTGCTCAAAATGGACCAGCTGCAAAGTGCGGCGGGAACGCTCCTGGATAACACGCAATATGTCCAGAGCAACGACACAGTCCGTGTCACGGGGGTTGTTCTGGTAAAACCCAGAATTCTCACCTACACGCTGGCACGGTATAATCTCTTCATCCAGGACACGACGACGGGCGCAATTTTTGCGGGATTGAACATTCTGACCAACGACACTTCCGATGCCGCCCAAACGACCCAAATAACAGCGGTCGATACCGGTGATGTCATTACGGTCGTGGGGCGTGCCCTTGAATTCGGCTCGCAGCCCAATAGTCTGACGGAATTGTATCTTTATTCGACCTCGGCACCGGCATTCACAAGTCCGGTGGCCGTGGAAATCGTGAAGAGCGGATCGCGCCCGGCCCCCATCGAGCTAAGCGTGGACAGCTTCGCAGTTGGGACGCAACCCCGCCCCTCCCGGGGTGAAAAGTATGAGGGGATGTACGTTGTCATTCGGAATGTCACGGTCAATTCGGTCGATCTCTCTTCCGGGAGATTTACCTTTGTTGATGCCGCAGGGAACCAGATGCAGATTTATGATGGCTCGGGGTACTATACCTTACGCGGACACCGTTATTCAAATTCGCGCTACACGGCCCCCCCCGTCGGTACCAAGCTCAGCTATATTCGCGGGATCATCATTCCGCAGGCGAGGACGGGAACGGCCGGCGACTACACCATCATGCCGCTGTACCCAGGACCGGGTCAGCTGAATGGATCCACCTACGCAGGGGACATGGTTATTGACAAGTTCGCACCGAGCATCACCGGGCTCACGCGCACACCCGGGCTTCCTCTTTCGAGCAACTCCGTGAGCGTGACGTTCCGCGCATCGAACCTCAATACCGGAGCGACGATCGACAGCGCCGCCGTGTACTACAAGGTGGACAGTGGAACCTTCACGCGGTTGAAACTCACGCTGGCGGCAGGAGACTCCCTGTATCGCGCTCAGATCCCGGCACAAGCAAACAACAGCCTCGTCAGTTATTATGCCGAAGCGTATGGTTCGGAAGGATCCACCGGGACATTCCCCGACGCGACTGTTCCGTATTTCTACCGGGTCCGCGACAACGGTCTGACGGTGTATGATCTTCAATACACTCCGTACGTCAATGGAAGGCCGGCGTTCGTCGGCGACACGGTGACGGTCTCGGGCGTTGTCACGGCCGACACAACCGATCTCAAAGAGACTGTTTCCAACCCCCGGCTCTACATTGCCGAATCGGCAGGAGCATGGAAGGGTATTGCGATCTACGGAAATGGGGCCGGCGTGCGGGCTGATACCCTTGCGCGCGGTGACAGTGTCACCGTGACAGGAATCGTTCGGGAGAGCTTCTCCAAGACAGAAATCCAGGTTCTCTCGAAGACCGTTCATGAGAGAAACAAAACGGTACCCGGACCGACCACAATTTCTATATCGGGATCTGGATCGGTCAGCTATTCGTTAAGCAATCCACCCGTGGATGGAAATGCGACGTTCGAACAATGGGAAGGCGTGTTCGTGCAGATTAACAACCCCTATGTCGTCGGAAGAAATGCAGATAACGCGACAGGCGGATCGGGGAGTAACTTCGGAGAGTTCTTCATCGGCAGCAGTGCCACCACCTCGTTCGGATTGAGAGTGAATGATAATGGAGTCAACAAGTACTACGCCGACACGTCTGCTTCTTACACGGCGAAGCCTTCCGGTGCCATTCTCATTCCCCACCGTGCACGGTTATCATTTATACGCGGAATTCTCGACTATTCGTTCAGTTCCTATAAACTTGAGCCGCGCAAGGATGATGACTTTGGGACGGTCACAAGCGTCGAAACCGTGGATCTTGTTCCCGGCCAGTTCGATCTGAGCCAGAATTATCCAAATCCCTTCAATCCCAGTACGACGATCCGGTATTCCATCCCGGTTCCCGGCAGGGTCACCCTGAAGGTGTTCAATGTCCTTGGCCAGGAAGTCGCATCGGTCGTCAATGCAGACCAAATGGCGGGGACGTTTATGGCCACCTTCGACGCGTCGCGTCTTGCCACAGGTGTCTATATCTATCAGCTCAAAGTGAGCGATTTCATGACCGCCAAAAAAATGGTGCTCTTGAAGTAACTACGATCCGTTTGCGGGAAGGAGAGACAACCGCGCTCTCCTTCCCGTAATAATTCGAATGCGTATCTTGACACGACTTTCGATATTGATGCTCGCGTTCCTGGTGTTTTGGCAGGGGTGTTCCGAACGCTTTACCAACGAGCCCCTTGAGAACAAGGCCCCCGAGACGTATCTTTCTCTCCAGCCGGACGTTTCGCTCCGCCGTACGAGCAGCCAGCAGCATATCCGGTGGTGGGGTGCGGACGAAGACGGTTTCGTCGTGGGATTCGTGTTTTCCTTCGACAGTCTGTCGTGGCATTTCACCCCCCGCAATGATAGCCTCTTTGCACTCCGGTTGAATACCACGGACACGACCTATTCCTTCTTTGTTTCCGCGATTGATAACGGCGGCAACGGTCGTTACGATGCGAGCGGACCCTGGGGCACTGAGCCGTACGTCGATCTCAACGCCAATGGCCGCTGGGATGAGGGGGAACCGTTTACGGATTTCGGGGCGGCCGATCCCACGCCTGCGACTCTTCACTACCCGATCCAAAACACGCCCCCGGTGGTGTCATTCCTTCTGAGCGCCAATGTTCCCGATACCACCTATCCGATTGCCACGTTTCAGTGGAATGCGACGGATTTCGACGGCAACGGCACCATCGATTCGTTCTATATCGCAGTCGATGACACCCTCGCGGAGAATGCCTGGCAGACTCTGCCCGGATCCTTCAATCGCGTCACCTTGTTCCACAACAGGACGATCACTCCGGCCGATCCGATCACCTATCGGTCCGCGTCGCTGCCCGAAGGCTTGCATGTGTTCTACCTGAAAGCCAAGGATGTTGCCGGGGCGTTCAGTGCGACCATCCGCATGCCGGATGAAAATCGTACATGGTACGTGCGTCATCCGAATGGCGATTTTCTTATCGTGGACGATTATCTGCCCTCCGATTTTTCCACCTCTTTCTATACGGCGATGTTCGATACGCTGATGGACGGGAGGCTCGGATCCCGGGATGTTTGGGACATCAAGAAGGGGGCCACGGCGATCAAACGCGGGGACAATATGCCTCCGCTGATCAATCCGACGTTTACGGAATCGATCAAACTGTTTAAGTACATTTTCTGGTACTCCGATAATTCACCAAGTCTCGAAATTGCCCAATCCAGTCTCCCGGAATTTGTGAAAGCAGGGGGGAAGGTTATGTTCAGCGCAGGTCTGCCGGAAAATGTGAGCGGACAGGGGAGCTTGGTGGATTTCGCGCCCATTGAAAATGTCGAGCCAAGCTTCTTCACCAACCGGTTGAATGCCAGCGATACCGTCGAGACGTCGTCCGATCCGGCTTACCCGACGCTGGTACGGGACAATCTCGGCACGATCTACGCATTTCCCCGTGGTGTCATCCCCAAAGTGAACACGAGGGTGCTGTATCGCATGCAGGCGTCCCCGCGTTGGGCCGGTCAACCGATTATGGGTGTTAAGGATGCGGACCAACCCAGCTTTGTCATGCTCGCATTGATTCTTCACAGGTTTGGAACCCCGCCCGACAATGCGGCGGCCCTGCTCCGGAAGGTATACAAGGATGAATTCGGGATTCCATAGTATGACTCTGCCACGTTTTCTCCTGATGGCGATTACCCTGGTGATCGTTTGGGATTCACCCGCGCTGTCGCAGGAGAGGGGGGTAATTCGCGGAGCAATCAGAGACGCGGGGACCAAAGAGGGACTTCCGTTGGTCAATGTCAAGATCAAGGGAACCTATTACGGCGCGGCAGCCGACCTGGATGGCAATTACGTCATTGCCAACATGGCTCCGGGAAGCTACACGCTGGAATTCACCATCCTTGGATACACGACCGTTCAGAGGACGGATGTCAAAGTCATTGCCGGGCAGGAAACAATTGTCAACCAGGATATGGCAGAAACGGTACTCTCGCTTGGACAGGAGGTTGTGGTGGTGGGAGAGAAACCGCTCTTCAACCTCGACGAGACCTCGAGTCGCCGTTCAGTGACCGCCGAGGATCTCCGTGCCACTCCCGTCGCGAATGTGAAGGACGTGGTGACGCAACAAGTCGGTGTGGTACAAACCGACAACGAAGTTCACATCCGGGGAGGACGCTCTCATGAAAATGCATACCTGCTGGATGGAGTGTCGGTCCAGGATCCGTTGGCGGGAACAGGGTTCGGTCTGCAGTTGAGCGCCGATGTGGTTGAAGAGATTGAGGTTATCACCGGGGGGTACAATGCAGAGTACGGTCAGGCAACCTCGGGTGTCGTCAACGTGTCCCTCAAGGAAGGGGGGGAGCGTTACCGGGGGGGGCTGGTGTACAGGACGGACAAACCTGGCGGATCGAAGGGCTTCCTCAATAGTTTCAACTCGGAATCTTACGAGTTTACCTTGAGCGGACCCGAGCCGATAAGCGGCCTCTTGTTTCCTCTCATCAGCAAGGACCTCGGGTCGGTTACGTTCTTTACAAGTCTCGTCGGAGCGTTCTCCGACGGGTACACGAAGAAAGCCGCGCGCCAGCTCGTTTCGTCGACCTTCCATGGAAGCAGATTCGCCCCGAAGCAGGAAAACAACTGGTTGCTCCTGGGAAAACTGACGTGGCGTCCATCGTCTCTGTTCCGCGTGAGTTTCTCCTACAACCACTCCGTCGCGATCAATCAGAATTCACAATCGCTCCAGACAAACCTCGAGTACGTCGAACCGAGCCCCGGGTATCAGTATGAATATGGAAACATTCTGGACGATGCCAACACCTACACGCATGACAATCAATTCTTCAGTATGGGAATCACTCATACCCTGTCAAACTCGTTGTTCTACGAGCTCAAGTTCACGCACTATTTCGTGAGCATGCGGGCGGATGCCAACGGGAAACATTTCTCGGAATATCGTGAACCGAAGGACATCGTCACATTTCCGGTCCAGTACTACAACCTGGACCGCGACACGGTCGGCATCATTCCCGGTGACGGGTTATGGGACTACGGAAATGGATTCACATGGCACGACCATTTCGTTACCGAGAATACGGTCAAGTTCGACCTCACAAAACATTTTTCCGAATACAACAAGTTCAAGGCGGGCATGGAGGCAACGTTCCAGGAGATGCAAAATGTCGATATTTACCAACCATGGGTGGGTGTGCTTGGTTTGAATAACGACATCTATCAAGTGTCCCCCGGATTTGGCGCGCTGTATGCGCAGGACAATATTACCGTCAGCGGCATGATCCTGAACGTCGGCCTTCGCTTCGACTATTGGTTCCCCGGAAAATACGTGGACGATGCGGTCAACAACCCCGATGTGACGACAATCCCCGATAAGATCAGGGAAGACTATCACCGGAAAACCTTTTCAATGTTCGGACTGAGGGGAAAAGGACGGCTCAGTCCGCGGGTGGGCATCTCGCATCCTGTTTCCGAAAACCAGATGCTCTTTTTTTCGTATGGCCATTTCTCCAAGCGGCCGAAACCGCAATTCATCTATGCAAAGCTGGATCCGGCCACTGCACAATCGACCTTTCAGAAATTCGGAAACCCGGATCTTGATCCGGAAACAACCGTCGCGTACGAACTGGGACTGCAAACCCAGTTCTCGAGCGATGATGTCCTCACCGTTACGGCGTACTACAAGGATATTTTCGATTATGTGTCGACACGGCAGGCCCGGATTACAACCTCCCGCCTGTCAACCGGAAATTTTGTGACATACGTGAATCAGGATTACGCGCGCGCCCGGGGCATCGAGTTCGAATACCGCAAGCGCATCGGTCGGTGGTTCCGCGGAACGGTCTCCGGCTCGTACTCCATCACCACAGGCAAGAGCTCTTCGCCCGACCAGGGGCTTCTCGTTGCACGGGGGGATGAGGACGAAACGATCAAGGAAAACTACGTAACGTGGGATCGACCCTTGCAGTTCAGTCTCACGACGACGTTTAACGTTCTGAAGGATCAACCGCTGTTTGGTTTCGGCCAGGGAATCCTCGACGACTATTCAGTCTATGTCCGGACCTTCTTTCAATCCGGAAAACGATATACCCCTTATGTTCAGGACGGTTTCCTCACGACCAACAACAGGCCCAATTATGTCCTGGACAGGAACAACCGGCTCGCGGACATAGGACAGGATTGGTTCTGGATCGATGTCAATATCGAAAAGAGTTTTTCACTCCTGGGACTCGATTGGTTGCTTTCGATCAATGTCCGGAACGTGCTGAACCGCAAAAACACGACGATCGTGAATCCCGTGACGGGTCGTGCCTATGAGCTCGGAGAGCCGACTCCCACGTCATGGAATGATCCGTCATATCCCGACCTCCAGGCGCCGGTGTCTCCCTATCCATTTAATCCTGCCCGTTATCTTGCGCCACGGAATGTCCTGGTGGGATTAGGAGTACGGTTCTGATGCAGAGCATGAAAATTGCCGTAATCCTTTTGTTGCTTTGCGTTCCCTTCGGAGAGGGGATCGCGCAGCTGATCCCGGTTCTCGGGGCGCAGAGGGCCGGAACCTCAACCGCGCAGTTTCTGAAAATCGGCGTGGGGGCGCGGGCGGCAGCCATGGGGGAGACATTTATCGCGGTGGCGAACGACGCATCCGCGCTCTATTGGAATCCGGCAGGCATTACGCAGTTCAGCGGGCACGAAGCGGTGCTCTCTCATACCCAGTGGCTCGTGGATGTTCGTCATCAATTTCTGGGAGCCGTCTATCATCTTACACCCGAGGACGCCGTCGGGCTTTCCATCACGTCGCTTCACACGGACGATATGCCTGTGACGACGGAAGTGCACCCGACGGGGAACGGCACGTACTTCCGCTTCAGCGATCTGGCTGTCGGGGTGACGTACGGGAAAAAGCTCACGCCGCAGTTCAGTTTTGGAGCGACGGTTCGGTACTTTGAGGAGACACTCGATATGTTGAAGATGAGAGGGGTTGTAGTGGATCTGGGAACCTTCTACTGGACCGGTCTGGGTTCCTCCCGCTTTTCCGCCGTAATGTCCAATTTCGGAAACCAGGTCACACCGGAGGGTACGGCGCAACTCTACGGCGGCGGGGAGGTGACGCAGTTCCAGGAATTTTCCCCGCCGACCTTGTTCAAGTTCGGTTTCGCCTTTGAACCGATTCAGAATGAATATAACACGTTGACGGCTTCCGTGCAGTTGAATCATCCGAATGACAATTCCGAGAATGTGAGTCTGGGTTTTGAATACATTTGGTCGAAGACCTTCGCCGTGCGGGGCGGATACCGGCTCAATGCGGATGAGCAGTCCTACTCGCTCGGGGCTGGAGTTGCCACGGGAATGGAGTTTCTTTCGCTTTCACTCGACTACGGATACACGGCATTTGGACGACTCGGTGGGGTTCATCGTATTTCCATGCTGGTGAGGTTATAATGCGCATTGCTCTTGCTCTCCTTGCCGCAATATACTTTGCGGGATGTGCCGTGGAGAAATTCGATATCAATTCCCTTCCCGAAGGGGATCTCAATACCACCATTGGCGATACAGTCTACATCCAGCAGTACCCCAACTGGATCGGATTCAATCGTCCGCAGGATCTCATCGTCGGGAATGAACCTTTCGCGTATGTCGCCGACACCGAAAACGATCGCGTGGTGATGCTCGATCTTGCAGGCAGGGTGATCGGCGCGTCGCAGCGGATCAAGCGTCCTGTTGCCCTTGCGCAGGACAAGCGATTGCAGCTTCTTGTCTGTGCGGAATTTGACACCTTGTTGCCCGGTCACACTCAACCGGTGACGTTCGGTGCCGTCTATCGTCTCGATTTGCCGGCCTATCGGCATGAAATTGGAACCATACCTCCCAAACGCGTGTACTTCGATCCCACAGACTCGACGCGCCGTTTCACCGGCGTGGCAACGCTGTATAATAACCAGTACGCCATTGCCCGTATCGGTCCAAAGCGGTTCTTCCCCTACTTTGACAACGCGGTCCTCCTTTTTGACAAGGACGATGGGTTTATTTCCCCCATCACAACGACGTTTTCACCGGACGGTACGGGGCTGCTTTCGATCCACCGGCTTACGGCCCTTGCAACACTTCCCACCGGCAGGAGCCTTGAGTATGTCTTCGCACAAGTGGAGCATGCACCGGACGCAGTCAATAAACCCCTCTTCAAAGTCCAATGGATCAGGCTGGTTGCCATCGGACAGACGACGGAATTCGTTTCGAAGTTCAATCCCTCCACGGACGGCGATATCGGCCTCCTTCAGATCAACCGCTTCGGCCGCCCCGAAGGGCTGACGCTGGATCCCTCGGGAAACCTCTTCGTTATCGATGCGGAAAAAGACAGTCTCTTTCGGTTTTCCTCGCGGGGTGTGGAAAGTTATTCCTTTGGAGGCCGGGGAAACGGCGACAGGCAATTCAACCAACCTTCGGGTGTTGCCTTCTTCGATGGGACGGTCTACGTCGCGGACACCGGCAACGACCGGATCGTACGCTTTAAACTCTCAACGGATCTTCGCTGAATACCCCCGTACGGTGCCGGATGGTTGCTCTGGCCGGTCTCCGAAACCGTTCCCACCTTCACCCCAATGATTCCAAACCGACCCACGTTGGAGGCAGAAACATTCCATGGGGACGAGTGGGAATAGTGCCATATTGATGATGGGGAATGGAAGAAGCATTTGGTCGGGGCTCTGACGTTCGAGGATATTCCGTGGAGATGAACACCTTGTACCGTTGGCCCAAATGACCGCATGAACATTTCCGTCCTGACGCTTATCGTTGTGTTCCTGCTGATTGCCGTCAGGCAGGTGGGGAACATCAAGGTCCAGATCTGGCAGGCTATGCTGGGGGGTGCGGTAGTGGTGATCCTCACCGGCCAAATTCCCCTGGATGTGGCATGGCGTGCGATCAACTTTGACGTGATGCTGTTTCTCTTCGGGATGTTCGTGATCGGGCAGGCGCTTGAGGAGAGCGGGTATCTTTCGCATCTTTCGTACAAGTACTTCAAACGGGCGACGACCATCGACGGCCTGATGCTGATGGTGTTATTCGGGGCAGGGTTCGCTTCTGCCTTCCTCATGAACGACACACTTGCCATCGTCGGGACCCCTGTGGTTCTGCTGCTGGCGAAGAAGCATCGCATGCCGCCAAAGACCCTCCTGCTGGCGCTCTGCTTCGCCGTGACCATCGGCAGCGTGATGAGTCCCATCGGGAATCCGCAGAACCTGCTCATCGCCCTGAACGGGAACATCGGGAGCCCGTTTGTTACATTCTTCCGGTGGCTCTTTCTCCCCACCGTCTTGAATCTGGGTCTCTGCCATGTCATGCTCAAACGATTCTACCCGAAGGATTTTCACAATGCGGGGCTCAAGCATTCTCAGGAACCGATTCGTGACAAGTCCCTTGCCTTTTTGGCGCGCGTGGCGCTTCACGTCGTTCTTATTTTCATTGGACTTAAAATTCTCAACGTGGTCCTCGCCCTGAACGTCGATTTCCGCCTGACCACGATCGCGTTTGCGGGGGCGCTCCCGATCCTGGTCGGCAGCAAGAGGCGGATGGAAATCCTGCGCCGGATCGATTGGCATACCCTGGCGTTCTTCGCGGCCATGTTCGTCTTGATGGAGAGCGTTTGGCGATCGGGTTTCTTTCAAGGCGTGTTGGCCCGAATGGATTTCCCCATCACGTCCATTGAGATGATCCTCGCGGTGAGCACAATCCTGAGTCAGTGCATATCCAATGTCCCGCTGGTCGCGCTCTATCAACCGGTGCTGATGCACGCGGGGGCAACCGTGCGGGAGTTGATGGCCCTCGCCGCGGGCAGCACGATCGCGGGTAACATGCTGATCCTCGGCGCCGCCAGCAACATCATCGTCATCCAAAACGCCGAACGGAAGTCGCGTGAAACGATCACCTTCCTGGAGTTTGCGAAAATCGGAATACCGTTGACTCTCCTCAATCTGCTGGTTTATTGGCTCTTTTTCTTGATCTTGTGATTGCTTCTCCTTCCTTTTGTTTCTATCTTTTCACTCACCGCTTGCCAAATTTTGATGAAACTGACCGATAAACAACTTCGCATTCTGATCGTCGTTTCCCTCCTCGCCGGATGGTTCGTGGTCGTTTTTCTTCGTTCCGGGACGGCCTGGGGGTAGATCCGGGGCCTTCCTCCCCCCGGGACCTGCCTGTACAATTCCCCCTCTCCACATACGAACGGAAGGTGCACGCCGATGGCTCAATCCTCTGTTACGAAAACCAGTGGCCGGTTACTCTCTCTCGATGTCTTTCGCGGTGCGACGATTGCCGGAATGATGCTGGTGAACAACCCGGGGTCATGGGGACACATCTACCCGCCGTTCAAACATGCCGCCTGGCACGGCTGGACCTACACGGATACCGTCTTTCCTTTCTTCCTCTGGATTGTGGGTGTCGCCATGACATTCTCCATGGCAAAGCGCATGGAACAGGGGGCGGACAAAAACAAACTGATGCTCCACGTTCTCCAGCGTGCAGCAGCCATTATCGGCATCGGTTTGTTCCTGAACGCCTTTCCGTTTGGCCTGGTCTTTGGCCACAACTTCAGCTTTGAAACCATGCGGTTTCCGGGCGTTCTGCAACGTATCGGGTTCTGCTATCTCATCTCGGCGATGATCCTGTTGTTCTCTTCGATCACCTGGCAAATCAGGTGGACAGCGATGTTTCTTGTCGGCTACTGGCTCCTGGTGCGGTTGGTGCCCGTCCCCGGCTATGGCGCCGGAATCCTCGAGCCGATGGGGAACCTGGCGTGGTATGTCGACTCATCCTTGTTAACGGGACATACATGGAGGGGAGCGCCGGTCCCGGGGTTCGATCCGGAAGGGATCTTCAGCACGATTCCGGCAATTGCCACAACGATGCTCGGGATTCTGACGGGCCATTTCGTCCGCTCCCAGAGTTCCACCGAAGATAAGACCGGATGGATGTTCTTCTGGGGCTCGATCCTGATCCTCGCCGGGTTGACCATGGACAACTGGCTTCCGATCAACAAAAACCTCTGGACGAGTTCTTACACCGTTTTCATGGCGGGGTTGTCCCTCGTCGTGTTCGCATGCTGCTACTGGGTGATCGACGTGAAAGGCTACAAGCGGTGGACCAAACCGTTTGAGATCTACGGTCTGAATGCCATCACGATGTTCGCTCTCTCAGGTTTCATCGGCCGACTGATCATGCTTATCAAACTGCCGGGGCCGGACGGCGCCGAGATTTCGTTCAAAACTTGGTACTACCAAACATTCTTTGTTCCCCTCGGGGATCCGATGCTCGCTTCCTTCCTGCACTCGATTGCGTTCATGCTCGGCCTCTATCTCATTGCCTACGTGATGTACCGGCAGAAATGGGTGCTGAAGGTCTGACACGGTGAAAGGAATGATGCCTTGCAAAACCCGCTGATCCATTCTGTTTCCCAACCGGAAACGCACGAATCGTACCGGCAGCAGAAGTTCGCGATGACCCTTTCCCTGCTCATCGGTTTTCTGATGCTTGCGGGAAAGACGTACGCGTACGCCATCACCGGATCAGCGGCGATCCTCTCCGATGCGGCCGAGTCCGTCGTACACGTCTTCGCGGTCTCCTTCGCCGCGTTCAGTCTCTGGTTCAGTATGAGACCTGCCGATCAAAGCCATCCCTATGGTCATGACAAGATCAGCTTTTTTTCTGCGGGGATGGAGGGGACGATGATCGTCCTCGCGGCGTTCTATATCATCTATGAATCGATCCTCAAATGGATCGAAGGAATTCCCGTTCAAAATCTGGGGACAGGGACAATCCTCGTGGCGGCGGCGGGGGCTATTAACGGTGGGTTAGGTGGCTACCTCGTCTGGCAGGGAAAGCGGAACCGCTCCCTGATCCTGGTCGCAAACGGGAAACACGTGCTTACCGATTCATGGACCAGTGCGGGCGTGGTTTTTGGATTGCTTCTTGTGTTGTGGACCGGCTGGAAACCGTTTGACCCCATCATTGCCATCGCCGCCGCGCTGAACATTCTCTGGTCGGGGGGAAAATTGATTAGACAGTCGGTGGGGGGATTGATGGATGAAGCTGACCCGGTTCTCGAGCTCCAATTGCGTTCCATTCTGGATATCGAAACGGGGAAAAGGGGATTAGGCTATCACGAGTTGAAATACCGGCAGAGCGGAACATCGGTGTGGATGGAATTCCATCTCCTCTTCCCAAAAGGTTCCCTGCTTGCGGATGCCCACTGGAAAGCGACGGAAATCGAAAGTGTGCTCAAAGCCGGACTTCCGATGACGACTTACATCACTACTCACCTTGAAACCCGCGAGGACCATGACGAGGTCCACGCGAAGTTGAACGGTTCAACGCATTGAACTGTCGGAGAAGGCCGGCCTGAAGTCTAGGGAACAATTCTTTCCCGTTCCAACAAGAAACAACAAATCCCATTGCCTTGTTACGGCAATGGGATTTGTTTCGTTCGGAGCGCTTTTCAAGCGCTGGGTTTGTTCAGCCTGAGAGTAACGGTAATTTTTACATCCTGGCTGACGGCCAGCCCTCCGGTCTCGATCGCGCGGTTGTACTTTAATCCATAGTCAAACCGATTAATGGTCAGCTCTGCTTTCCATCCCGAGAGGAGCCCCCGGCTTGTTTTTAACGTGCCGGTGTTCGTCGCGTTGAATGTTACTTTCTTCGTCACGTCGCGAATGGTCAGGTCGCCATGGATCTTGTATTGTTTCTCACCTACTTTTTCAAACGACGTGCTCTTAAATGTGATCTCCGGAAACCGTTCACTGTTGAAGAAACTATCGGACCGAAGGTCGTTGTCCCGCCGCTCATTTTCCGTATTGATGCTGGCCGCTTTGATGGTGGCCTCAATCGAGGCATCGGTGAAGTCGTCTTTCGTTGCAGCGACAACAACGTCGTAATCCTTGAAGATTCCGTCCACCTCGGAAACCAGCATGTGCGTTACCGTGAATTTGATCTGCGAATGCGCTTTGTCGATTCGCCAGGGGGTTTGCGCAACCAGGTGTCCTACGCTCATCAGAGCGATGACAAACAGGGAAGACCATGATTTCATACAAACTCCTTTTGTAGGTGAGGGGTGAAGAAATGGTACCTTAGTGATGAATTACCATCGCGAGGCCGTCAAAATCCGTTGTCCGAAAGCCGTTCGGCCAGGCTGCAAGAGTGACCCCTTCTTCATGAAGCCGATCCGCCAGTTGTGCTATTACGCCAGCGTCGGGAACTCCGATATCGAACTGTATCAACCCGATCGCATCCGGAGGGGAAGACGGTGCTCCCGGTCCATTCCATATATTCAGACCGAGGTGGTGGTGATAATCGCCCGCGGCGACGAAGAGGGCGCCGGGGATCGTCTCCTGGGTCAACGTGAACGCGAGAAGTTCATGGTAGAAGCGTTTTGCTTTTTTAAGATCGGAGACGTTGAGGTGAAGGTGTCCGATCCGGGTCAACCCTCCATCCGGCGACTCGTGATCGTTCTGGTCAAGCTCGGCAAGGAGGGAATCGAGATCCAACGGTTCTGTGACCATGTGCAACGCGCCGTTTCGATGCGGCCATTGAGCTCTTGGCCGATCAGCATAAAGCTCGAGTCCATTTCCGTGGGGATCGGTGAGGTACAGTGCCTCGCTGACGCCATGATCGGCAAAACCCTGGAACGGCCAGCCATGTTCGTATAACCGTCGGTAGACCCTCGCGAGTTCCCTCCGGTTGGGAAACAGGTAGGCCGCGTGAAAAAGGCCCGTCGTTCCGCGGGGGCGGGGTGTGGCGTCGCCCTTCTCGACGAGGAAAACGAACGGCTCCTCTTTTTGTTCCGCCGAAAGACCCGTCCGGGAGCTCCCCACCTCAGTCACGACAAATCCCAGCAAGTCCCTATAAAAAGCCACCGACTCCCGTATACTCGGAACCTGAAGGGTGAAGGAGCTGATGCCGGTCGATGGAGGCAAGGCAACGGGGGGCATGCGAAGCCTCTTCAGTTCAACGACACTTTTGTCATGGACAATGTAAGGCCGTCGTGAAACACCAACGGATGGATCGTTGTCCGGAAAAACAGAGCGAGCGGGAACCGGGATACGAGGGCGGCAGCTTCATCCGCTGATTGGGCCACAAGGATAACCCAGAGCCTTGAACGGTCGAGGGAGAGGCTGTAGCTGACAACGGTGCCTTCCCCCAACAGCGTGTTAATGTGCGATCGCTGGGATGGGATAAGGGACTGAAACTCAACCGAACGGCTTGAGGGAAGATCGATATCAACCATGTAGTGTGTCATTGGTTTTTCCTGAAATTACCGCTGAATGAATCCCTCCCCTCCATGTCTTTCCTCTGCGCAACGCCCCGGGATGTCAAGGGGGCGTCTCTGTCACAGGGGAAGGACAATCGGTGGAAGCGTACGTTCGATGCTTTTGCGGTCGGGTTCAAGCCAATGGGGCAATTGGAGATGGCTTCCCAGCCCGTCTGCTGGTTCATCGATAGTAAAACCCGGCGTGTCGGTCGCAATCTCGAACAGGACGCCGCCGGGTTCGCGGAAATAAATCGACTGAAAATAATTTCTATCCAGAATATCGGTGACGGGGATGTTGACTTGTGCAATGGTTTCCTGCCACGCACGCTGTCCTTCGTCCGTTGCCACTCTCCATGCGATGTGGTGCACGGAACCGGCCGACTGCCGCGACGGGGGCAGGGTGGGCTGAGTCATAATGTCGAGGGATGCCCGCCCGTGCCCCTCGCCGATCACGTACCGCGAACGGTCTCCGCGCGTTTCAAGCAATGTGAATCCCATGGTCCCGACGAGCAGCCGGGCAGTTTTTTCGTGGTCTGCAAGCATCAGGGTGACCCCGGAAATGCCGCGAACAGCAGAGTCGCCCGGTATGGGACTGCCGGACCAGTGTGAGCGGCCTTGCGCCCCTTCCGTGAAGACCAACTCCAAACGCATTCCATCGGGGTCCTGGAACGAGAAAACGTCTTCGTTGAAACGCCGGGCCGGGCCGCCGAACGCGACACCGTGCCTGGAAAGATGCTCCGCCCAGAAACCCATGGATGACACGGGGACCGTAAGGGAAACGGCTTCAATCTCTCCCACACCGCGTTTTCCGCGTGCCGCATTCGGAAAAGGGAAGAACGTCAGAATTGTCCCCGGCCTTCCGATTTTGTCTCCGTAATACAAGTGATAGACGTCCGGCGCGTCGAAGTTCACCGTTTTCTTCACCAACCGCAGACCGAGGACCTTTGTGTAGAAGTCGGCGTTGTTCTGCGGGTCGCCTGCGAGTGCGGTGACATGATGGATACCGAGGAGAGGATATCCCCTCGGGTGTTCTTCCGTGTGCAATGGTTTCACGATTCTCCGGCGATCGGAGAGTTATGTTTTACAATCACTGTAAACCGGTTCCCAATTTTTTTAACAATTGGGAAAGCTCTGCTTGTTCCTCCTCCGTGAGTACCGAAGCTATTTTTGTAACGTACTGTGCATGTTTCGGGAAGGAATCTTCGAACACTTTCTTCCCTTTGGCCGTAAGCCGGACAATGATTGCCCTCCGGTCCTCGGCGTGGGGGACACGCTCAACGAGGCCGTCTTTTTCAAGGTTATCGACCACGACGGTCATGTTGCCGCCGCTGACAAGTTGTTTGCGGCAGAGTTCCCCGATCTGCATCGGCCCCAGGTGTCCGAGGCTCTCTAACGCGCCGAATTGTGGTTGTGTGAGGCCGCTGGCACGTATGTCCGCCGCCGTATGGCGGGCAAACGTATGATAAGCCCGCGCCAGCTTCACCCAAAGGCCGAGTGCGCTCTCCGCTTTCTTCCCATATCGTTTCGTTGTCTTCATGGAATTATTTCAAATTTGAAATGTTCAAATTTAACATATCTAAGGTCATGAGTCAAGTATTCTTTGTATGGCTCTTTCGACTCAAAGAGTCTTCCCTCCAAAATCCGGGAATGATTCTCGCCAATATGATAAAGCGCGGGAGGAGTCTCGATTCCCGGAATTGACATTGCGCTTGTTCGCACCGGTTTTCAACACCGAAGAAGGCTGGGGAGATGGTACGAAGATTGTCGTACGGAATGGCATGCAGCATCGCGTCCAAAGGCTTTATGTCACCGTACCGAAAGGAGTAACTTTATGATCAGGCATATCTTATTTTCACTTCTTCTCCTCACCGTGAGCGCGCTTCCAACCTTCAGTCAACAACGCACCGTGGAAGGAAGGGGGGAGGAATATCACCGGGCCTTCTCTCTGGAATTCTGGCACACCGCAGACCATGCAAAGGCCCTGCAGGAACAAGTAGCTTTGCCGCACAAACTCAATATGGATATTGCCGGACAGCATGTGGAGGAAATGGAACGGTCGCTTGAGAATGCCCGCCTTGACCATGTTATGATGCACCGGACATACGCCGAAAACGAGAAGGAGGAAATCTCGGAAAACCATACCCTGATTATTCAAACGCATTTAAAGGCCACCGAAGCGGTCAAGGCAATCCGGGCGGAGTTGAAAAAGAAGTCACCCGACCGTTCAGTCATAAAAGAACTCGCTGGAACCATTCATGAAAACGCCACGAAGGCGGCATCCGAGCATAAAAAGGTTATGATAAAGCTCGGCCTCGAATAAGTCCACCCTCTTCCCCATGTTCAAGCCGCCCCATCTATTTCCGTGTGGCGGCTTTTTTTTGGGAAAACAAGGATTTCTCCGGATGAATGTTTGTCCGGAAAAGAGTACCTTTCCCCCGGCACTTTACACCGACGGGCCCTTTTGAAATCCAAATCCATCAAAATATCCGTTACACTCCCCGTCAGCCCGGACGAAGTCTTTCTTGCCTTGACCGACGAAAGGCTGATTGCCCGATGGTGCGGCCAGCGGGGAAAAGTCGAGCCGCGGGTTGGGGGAAAGATTGAAATGTTCGATGGGTGGGTCAAGGGCAAGGTACGGACGTACAAGCCCGGCGAGTCGCTTGCTTACACGTGGCTTCCCGGTGACTGGCCCGTCTACGCGGAAGAATCCCTTGTCACCTATTCACTGACGAGATCAGGATCCGGAACAACGGTGAACCTCACCCACTCCCATTTTCCCAATCCGACAGAGCTCAAGAATCACAAAAAAGGGTGGACCGAATACGTATTCGACCCGCTGAAGAAATACTTTTCATTAAGAAAATAACCCCCTGTCTCTCTCTCGCAATCGATCTCCCCATGAAACGCACGACACTCTTATGGATTCTCTCGTTTGTTGTCACCGTTGTCGTTGCTGTCTTTCAACGCGTCACCGGGCCGAGCTATCCCCTCTCTGGAACTTGCACGCTCGGCGAAACTGTAGTCCCGTTCAGACTTGAACGCAGTCATGGCGGAGAGTCCGATGCTCCGGTGTCGATCAGGACGGATGATAATCAAATTCATGGGGCGCTCGAGTGGAAGCGGTTCAAGACCATCGATGTCTGGCGCTCGGTACCGATGGTCCATGACCATGGCGTCCTGACCGCGATGCTCCCTCATCAACCGCCGGCGGGAAAGCTCCAATACCGCATACAACTCACCAGGGGGGATCTGACGGAGACAGTCCCCGGGGCTGAGCCCGTCACGATTCGATTCAGGGGAGGCGTTCCGCTGTGGGTTCTCATCCCTCATGTCATCTTCATGTTCAGCGCCATGCTCTTCTCTACCCGAGCAGGACTGGAATTCTTCAACTCCGAACCAAACCTGGAGAAACTTGCGCTGTGGACAGTGGGACTGCTGTTTCTCGGCGGCTTGCTTCTTGGTCCGGCGGTTCAATGGTACGCGTTCGATGCCTGGTGGACCGGCTGGCCGTCCGGGACCGACCTGACAGACAATAAAACCGCCGTCGCATTATTGGGATGGATCATAGCCCTCGTGGCAATTCACCGCAGACGCCATGAACGGGTCTGGGCGCTTGGGGCGTCACTTCTGCTTCTCGTGGTGTATCTCATCCCTCATAGCATGCTCGGCTCGGAACTCGACTACTCCACACTCGACCAACAGCAAAACGTTCAACCCACACCATAGCTTAAGGAGAACACATGAAACGAACGCTACTTCACCGGAGCGCGGTCCTTGCCGCTTGTGCAGGGTGTTTCTTGCTGGGGGCTTACCTGCAGGAGGGAACCAGGAAGGTGACCAGGGAGGATGTAGAACATGCGGAAAGGATTGCAGGCCTGACGCTGAACGATGCGAAACGCGATTCCATGCTGAGCAATTTGGATAATTACCTGAACAGCTATGAAGCGATTCGAAAGGTCGATCTCAAAAACAGCATCCCGCCGGCGTTTCAGTTCAATCCGATCCCTGCCGGCCTGAAGATCGAAACAACCAGGAAACCGTTCAAGGCAAGTTCCTTCAAGGGGACAAAAAGGCCTGTGAACCTTGAAGATGTCGCGTTTTATTCTGTCGGCCAGCTCGCTGAGTTGATCCGAACAAAACAGGTAAGCTCCGTGGAGTTAACAAGCATGTATCTCAGCAGACTGAAACGGTACGGTCCCAAACTCGAATGTGTCGTGACGCTGACCGAAGAGCTTGCGATGCAGCAGGCGCTCCGGGCTGACGCGGAGATCGCTGCGGGAAAATACCGTGGCCCCCTCCACGGCATTCCCTACGGGGCCAAGGATCTCCTGTCGGTGAAGGGACATCCGACGACATGGGGCGCGCCGCCGTACAAAGATCAGACCTTCGAAGAGGATGCGACGGTAATTAAGAAACTGGAGAATGCGGGAGCAGTGCTGGTTGCCAAGCTGACGATGGGCTCCCTCGCATTGGGGGATATCTGGTTCGGCGGCATGACGCGCAACCCCTGGAATTATCAGCAGGGATCGAGCGGCTCATCGGCCGGATCGGCTTCCGCAACGGCGGCAGGATTAGTTGGATTTGCCATTGGGACCGAAACATGGGGCTCGATTGTCTCCCCTTCCACGAGGTGCGGAACGACGGGGCTCCGGCCGACGTATGGCCGGGTCAGCAGGACCGGCGCCATGGCGTTGAGCTGGTCCATGGATAAAATCGGCCCTCTTGGCCGGACGGTAGAGGACTGCGCCCTCGTCTTTAACGCGATGCATGGATCGGACGAAACTGATCAAACCCTGATCGACGCGCCGTTCAACTACAACCCAAAGCTGGATTTCCGCAAGCTCCGGATCGGCTATTTGAAAATGGAGTTTGACAGCGCCCGGTCCAACAAGGCAAATAACGATTCCGTCCTCGCCGTTCTGCACGGGCTTGGGGCAAAGCTCGTACCGATAACACTGCCCAATCTCCCTGTGGGGAACCTTTCGTTCCTGCTTGGCGCGGAAGCCGCAGCGGCGTTTGATGACCTGACCCGCAGTGGCAGGGACAGCCTCTTGGTTCGCCAGGGCAAAGGAGGATGGCCCAACACCTTCCGCTCGGCCCGCTTTATCCCCGCAGTCGAATATATCCAGGCATCCCGGGTCCGGTATCTGCTGGTGCAGGAGATGGAAAAGATCATGAAGGATATCGACGTGTATGTTGCGCCGTCGTTTGGAGGGAGCAACCTGTTGCTCACGAATCTCACGGGACACCCGTGCGTCGTGCTGCCGAGTGGATTTACGGCGACCAATACACCAACGAGCATCACCTTCCAGGGAAAGTTATTCGGCGAAGCAGTGCTCCTTGCCGTGGCGAAGGCATACCAGGACGCTACGGACCATCATCGAAAACATCCCACATTGCAGGAATGACTATTCGGAGCGCAGAAGAAAAGAGAACGCCCGCCGATC
>DKJQ01000232.1:0-4771 GCA_002454845.1 Ignavibacteria bacterium UBA6688 | reverse complement strand
CCCGCCGATCTCTCGACCGGCGGGCGTTTGTTTCTTACTACTTACTACTTCCTTCCCTTTTCTACTTCTTCGTCTCCCCGACGCCCCCGTACTCCTTAATCTGGTCCTCGATGGTTTGGGATGAAGGGGGGCTGAAACGAGGTGAAAAGGCGCATTCAAAAGCTGGATTTCAGATGGCATTCTCATCGGCCTGGACCGGTGAGACACAGCCCTCTTCAAGGGAAACTCCGGTTGTTTGCGGTTTTGTCCCGGCGGCGATGAAAATGCTGACCCTGGCTTCCCCCTTGCCAGTGACGGAGGGGGCACAGCAATTGTCGTCTGTGCAATCGACTGATACGGTTTGAAGGCCCGCCTCCTCGAACCATCGCTGCAGATCTTCCCGCTTGAATCCCATCCAACGGTCATGCTGTTCGGTTCTCAGGAATTCGAACTCATGTTCATCCAGATCGGTAATAACCAGCCGCCCTCCCGGCTTCAGGATGCGCGCCATCTCGCGGATGGCAGCTGCGGGGCGTTCGACGTGATGGAGGACCATGTTCGCGAACGCGTAGTCGGCACTCCGGTCATCGAGCGGAAGATGTTCGGATTCCCCCACGAAATAGTCGATCACCGTACTCCCGGAAAATTTCTGCTTCATACGGTCTATCATTGCGGGCGACTCATCGATGGCGATAATGCGAACGTCGTGGTTCAGGAGTTCCTCCGTTACAAAGCCCGATCCCGCGCCAATGTCGGCGGCAATGCCACCAGGCCGAACACCAGCCACGCGGACCGCCTTCTCTCGCAGGGAGTTGGGGAAAAAACCCTCCCGCATGGCATCCCATGCTCCCGCAACACCGTCGAAATATTGTCTGCTGCTCATCGGTAAAATCCTCTGAAATGGATGGGGAATATCATTCGCCGAAACATCATTGCTCTCATGGTTTCACTGCCTCGATCGAAGCGGACACCAGCAGCTGGTCGATCGGTACGCCGGGCGCCCACTGGCGGATGAGTTCCCTGCTCCCACTTTTCGGCTCGATACGGATTTCCCGAAAACCTGCACGGAGCAGCATGGTGTTGACGGCGTCTATCGTCTCCGCCCCCGCCATACAGGCGCAATGAAGCGCAGGGTCCTCCCGGTACTCCTCCGGCAATTCCGCCGTAGCCACGATATCGGAAATCGCCAGCCTCCCTCCCGGTTTGAGAACACGAAACGCTTCGTTGAAAACCAATTGTTTGTCGGGAGAGAGATTAATGACGCAGTTGGAGATGATGGTATCGATCGAGCCGGTCTCGACCGGCACCTGCTCGATCTCCCCGAGACGGAACTGCACGTTGGTGTAAGATCCTTTCAACGCGTTTCGCCGTGCCTTCTTGATCATTTCGGGCGTCATATCAACTCCAATCACGAAACCGGCCGGACCCACCTGTTGGGCGGCGAGAAAGGCGTCGAAACCGGCACCGCTGCCGAGATCCAGCACTTGCTCTCCGGGCTTCAGGTTCGCGATGGCGGTTGGGTTCCCGCACCCGAGCCCAAGGTTGGCCCCTTCGGGGACCGATTGGACTTCAGCGGGGGAATATCCGAGTTGTCCGGAATATTCAACAGCGTTTTGATCGGGCTCGGAGCCGCAACATACTCCCGGGCTGCACCCGCACGAACTGATATTCATTGCTGCAATCGACCCGTAGTGTTCGCGGACAGTCGAACGGATTTCTTCTTTTTCCGGGTGTGCCATAAAGTCTCCTTATGATCGGGGGCGCATGAAAACGGTTTTTTTGGGATGATGCGCTTTACCCCTCATTCTCATAGACGGAGAGCAGAGCAAAAAGACGCAAGAAATCTCCAGGTTGCCGGATAAAGCTCAACCATGAAAATCGAACATTCAGCAGCAATCTTTGGCATTGTTTTCCGGCCGGTTCTCCTGTGCACAACAGGTACAGGAGTGTGAATGGTAGTCCAGAACTGTCCCATATTGATCAAACTCGAAATGACAACACTGCATCAACAGGTTGCGCAACATCGCACGGGCTCGCTGGACCCGGGATTTGGCGCCGGAGAGCGAGATACCAAGTCTGGCAGCAGCCTCGCTCTGGCTCATCCCTTCATATTCAACAAGGACCAACGCGTCCCGGTACAGTGGTGGAAGTTGGTCGATGAAGGACCGGACCGTGGTGGCGAGCCGTTGATGCGCTTCATCGTGGGGATCCTCCTCAGCAGGGTCGATCGAGCTGTCAAGGGTGTCGGTCTTTCCCTGTGAACGGTAATGATCGATGATCGTGTTGCGGGTGATCTGAAAAATCCAGCTCTCGAGCTTTGTTTCGTCCTGCAGGGAGTCGGCCCGGGTATGAATCTTGAGGAACACGTCCTGCAGGATGTCGTCGGCCGCGGCGGAATTATGAACCCTCTTGAGAATGAACCGGCGCAGACGCTCCTGAAAGGTGCGGTAGAGGGAATCAGATGTGTGGGGTGTATGATTCATGCGTGATTCAAACAAGTTGTTCAAAAGGGCGAGTGAGTTTCTCCTCAAGCAATCGTTTCACGCCGGGCCATTCATCGTTCGTGATGCTGTAATACACCGAGTGCCGGATGCGTCCCCCTTGCGTGATCATATGGTTGCGCAGGGTTCCTTCCTCTTTGGCCCCGATCCGCAGCATCGCTTTGCGGGATTTCTCGTTCAGGGAGTCGGTCTTGAGCTCGACCCGGATACAGCCGAGGGTTTCAAAGGCATGCGTGAGCATAAGATATTTGGCTTCGGTATTGATCGGCGTCCGCTGCCACGCTCTCGCGACCCACGTCCAACCGATTTCCAACCGCCGGTGTATCCTCTCGATATTGGCAAACCGCGTACTGCCGACAACAGTTCCTGAAGACCTCTCGATAGTCACGAAGGGGAGGGCCGTTCCCTCCATTTGCCACTGTAATGCGGTGGCGATGTACGCTCTCATATCCTCCTCCTCCTTGATCACCGACAAGGCCACGCGCCAGAGCTCAGGGTCAAACCCGACTTGGCAGAGAGGAACAAGGTGGTTCATGGAAAGCGGTTCGAGCCGGGCATAACGGCCTTCCAACGTTACGGGGGTAATAATCAAGGATTGATTCTCCATGAAGACAATCTTACGGGAAATCTTTTAACAAGACAAGAGAAAGGGCAAAAAAATCCCGGCCTCTCAACTGGCCGGGATTTCTTGAACACCAAGCGGTTCGCGTTGTTCTTTCGCTGTTTCCCTCTGGGTTACCTCATGAGTACCATCTTCCGTGTTTCCACGAACGAACCTGCCCGAAGCCGGTAGTAATAAATGCCGCTGGAGAGAATGCGGGCATCCCAATGGGCCTGGTACAGCCCGGGATTCATAATCTCATCGACGAGCGTTGCCACCTGACGTCCCAACATATCGAAGACAGAGAGGCTGACAAATTCCTCACGAGCCACACGGAATCTAAGGGTCGTCGAAGGGTTGAAGGGATTGGGGAAGTTTTGCTCCAAACCGAACGTGAGCGGAATGGCGGGATCAACATGTTCCACGCTGACCGGATTCAGGATTTCAAGCCATTTTGCCTTTGCCGCATCGGCCGCTTCCTGGAGTTGAGTAAGCGAACTCTCGGCCGCAACCAAAGCAAATCCGACTTTCTGGGTCCCTCCGGGATTCAAGACAAAGGGTCCCGCCGAAATCACGTGGTGAATATCACTCGGTGCTGATGGGGTCCCATTAATTCCACCGCTGATCCAGAGCCATTTTGAAGTGCGGGAGAGATCGAGATCCAAGTTATTAATCAATGTGCGATAAGATGCCGCGCTATCCAGAGCCCGGATTCCGAGATAAGCGGGTTCTGCTCTGGAATTGTCGAAAGCGTACCCGAGACTCCGTGTTGCGTCAAACGCGGAAACGTTAGCACCAAAGGTGAAAGTCCCAATGTCCCAATCGAGAAAGATTCCGGCGTACAGGTTTGAAATGACTGTCGCCCCGGGGTTCTTCAAGTCATAATGGAGGATGATGTACCGCGTTTCCCCGGGGCTTGAAAACGCATACGAATGCATTTCCACATTGAGCCCGATCTTCTCCGGACCGAACGCGTTCGCGTCGGAAAACCGGGTAAAGCCCTCCTGGTCTGCGATCGTTCCCGGCGTGGAGATGTTGTAAAAATCATTCGAGGTAAAGTCATTGTTCTGCACACCGGACTCATTACGAACGACGTCGACAACGTTCGACCCTGAGGTCCCAAGGATCAATCCCCCCTCATACAAATGGTTGATGCCGTTGAACACGAAGCCGTTCCCGAGCGTATTATTGGGGAAATCAAAGAACCCGATTCTCCCATTGTTGGTGAGGGTCAACTGGATTTCATTCAGGTCGTGTGTCTGGTAGGTCGGGTTCACAAGAAACGAGAAAGTGTGTGCGTCGCTGTAGGCTCCGTCGGTGATGCGCACCTGAACATGGGCCTCGTGGCTCTGGGGAACTCCCGGTTGCACGTAGACGCGGAACGGAAAACTCACATTGGAAACACTGTCGAGCGTTCCGAGTGTTGGGATTGGAAAAATTCCCTGCACGATCGTGAGAAACGGAGAAATCGGGACCAGCTCCACGGTTGCGCCTGCAGAGGTGGTGGCAAGGAAGTTCCTGAAAGAGCAGACGATGTTGAGCGTTTCCGCCGGTGCCGCGAAACCATTTTTGTTCCCGCCAGGAAAATCCTTCATCGTGAACGACAACAGGCGAACCGACGGAAGGTTCGTTTCCATCAACGCGCGCAAGGCGTTGACTCGCCCCTTCCCGAGCTGATCGGGGAATCCTG
>DKJQ01000373.1 GCA_002454845.1 Ignavibacteria bacterium UBA6688 | reverse complement strand
GATCCGAATAAGGAGATCGTCCAGATTCCATTCGGGATTCATGAACAGAAGGGCCGGCCGAATCTGATCTCTCAGGGAGGTGAAATGAAAATCCTTCACCACACCGACGACTTCGAGGTTTTCCATCATCTTGCTGTCCGTCCCGGTAAGTCGTTTTCCGACAGCCGGCTCCGTCCATCCCATCATGCGGAGAAAGGCCTCGTTGACGATGATCCCCCGTTCCCTGTCGTCCACGCGTTCTTTCTGAAAATTGCGCCCTTCCTTGAGCGGAATATTCAGGGTCTCCAGGTATCGTTCATCGATGCGGTAAACGAACGTCGTTTTGTGCTCCCCGTTTAACTGAAAGCCGTTGACATCGTAGCCATGCGTGAAAGCGCCGTTGGTCGCGGAAACGTTCAGAATGTCCGGGTTTTCCTGCACACGCACCCGAAAGCGCTCGACGAGAGCCTCGGTCCCGTCGCGATCTCCGCCGAGCATCGGAAGGACGACAACCTGCTCCACATTAAATCCGAGGTTCTTGGTAATGAGGAAATGAATCTGTTTATCCAGGATGAGCGCTCCGCAAACAAGAAAAATGGAAAGTCCGAATTGGAACACGATCAGGACTTTCGTGAAGATATTGTTTCCGCCGAGCTTGAGTTTTCCCTTCAGTGTTTCGACCGGCTGAAACCGTGAGAGGTACAACGCCGGATAGCTTCCCGCGGCAACCCCGACTACCAGAAGCAGAATGACAATCCCGGCCGCCGCACTTCCATCGGCAAGGACATGAAGGGACAGTTGCTTTCCGGAAAGCTGGTGGAAGGTCGGAAGGAACAGTTCGACCATCACCAGTCCGAGGGCCAGTGAAACACAGCAGACAAACATCGCTTCCCCCCAGTACTGGGAAACGATCTGGGACCGGACGGCGCCCAGCACTTTTCTCATCCCAACCTCCCTCGCGCGCTGTGCGGACCGGCCAATGGCGAGTGTCACAAAATTTATACAGGCGATCGAAAGCACCAGGAGCCCGATGCCGGCAAGAATGTACGAATACGCGGGGTTCCCCCTGTCTTCGGGTGACGATCCGATGGTCTGGTCGAGGTGCACATCCGTGAGCGGCTGCAGGCTTATGCGGACAGGGTTCTCCTCCTTCGCAAGGTATCCGCTCTCCTGGTTCCGTTTGATCATCTCACCATAGTATTTGTTGACGAACGCGGGAAGTTTTTCCTCGAACTGCCGCTGTGATGTCCCCGGCTCCAGCAGAACAAAGGCAGACCCGTTTGAGGATGTCCACCGGTCTTTACCGCGTCCATACATCGAATGCTTCGTCAGGTTTGCCAGAAAATCGAATTGCAACGAAGAATTCCCCGGCATCGGTTCGGTCACTCCCGCGACAACATAGTTTTCGTCGGAAGCCCTGGTACGCATCCGCAGGACGCTCCCCAGGGGATTCGTCTCGCCGAAATATTTCTCCGCCATCGGCCGCGTCAGTATGATTTCGTTGGGATTCAGAAGCGCCGTCTCCGGGTTCCCAGCCAGGAACGTTACGTCGAACATCTTGAAAACATCAGGGTCGGTGAACATCACCGTCTCAGTAAACGCTCTCTCGCCGGAGGATATGATGGTGCCTCCCGTGCTGAACCGCGCAGCATGGCGGATTTCCGGGAGCTCGGTCCGGAGTGCAGGCACCAGGGGCATGGGCTGATAGGCACTGAGATCGGTCTCACCCTGCACTTGTTTCCGTGCCGTGACAACACGGTACAGGTTGTCCTTCCTGCTGTTGAACGTGTCAAACGAAAGTTCGCTCTGAACAAAGAGCATGATCATGATCCCGCAGGCAAGCCCGAGCGAGAGTCCGAATATGTTGATGAACGTGGAAAGTTTGTGTCGGGCGAGGTTGCGGAGCGCGACTTTTAGATAGTTCTTGAACATAAGATTTCTTCCAAAGAATCCGGGACAACATGGATTCTCGTTTCTGTGTGTTCATCGTTTGTAGCGAGGTTCTCCGACCCTGCCTTGTCGTGGATTTTGACTCTGACTCTATTCGTACCGCAGTGCCTCAACCGGGTTCGCGAGCGCGGCTTTGACGGCCTGGAAACTGACCGTGACCAGGGCGACTGCCAATGCCGATCCACCCGCCAGGGCAAACACCCACCAGCCGATGTCAACACGGTAGGCAAAATCTTCCAGCCAGCGACTCATGGCATAATAGGCGACCGGCCAGGCGAACACGTTGGCAAGTACGACGAGGAGGACAAATTCTTTTGTCAACAAGGAACAGATCTCCATAACGGAAGCGCCAAGAACTTTGCGAATCCCGATTTCCTTTGTCCGCTGTTCCGTCGCAAACGCCGCAAGACTCAAGAGCCCAAGGAGCGCAATGACAATGGTAAGGAGAGAGAAGGCACCAAAGAGTTTCTGGAACTGCTGTTCGGACCGATAGAGCTGGTCGAACACATCATCGAGGAACCAGTAGTCAAAGGGTGCACCGGGCGCAGCGTCTGTCCAAACACTCCGGATCGCTGCGAGGCGCTCCGCGACAGTACCCGGCATGACACGCACGGAAAGAAACGAAAAGCGATCCCCCCATGGTTGATTGGTGATAATGAGCGGTTCAAGGTCGCTGTGCAATGTCGCATAGTGAAAGTCCTTGACCACACCGAGGATAGTGTGGGTTCCGTTGCGAACAATCTTTTTCCCAATCGGGTCCTCCCATCCCAACCTTTTCGCCAGTGTCTCGTTCACGAGGTACGCCGATTTGTCGGATTGGATCTCTTGCGAGAAATTCCTGCCTTGAACAAGTTGAATGCCATACGTGGAGAGAAAGTGTTCATCAATATCGATCACATGGATCATCATCGGCGTTTCGTGCTGCTCCGGGAAATACCCGTTCTTCGTGAAACCGTCAGACGGAACTTCGGACGATGCTGCAACACTCACGACTCCTGGCAGGGAGGAAAGTGCGCGCTGAAGCTCAGTCCCTCTTGATTTGACATTCTCACCCACGAGCGGCAGGATGATCATGCCCTCCTTTTGAAATCCCGGGTCCATGTTTTTCGAGAAAGCAAGTTGCCGTGAAACAACCCCTGTGCACACCAGAAGTCCGATGGAAACCGCAAACTGGAAAACAACCAGCATGCTTCTTGCCTTGCCAAGCCTCTTACCGGAACGCAGTACCCCTTTCAGAGTCTCCGTTGTCCGAAGCGTGGACAGGTACAACGCCGGATACCCTCCACCCAAAAGGGCAACGAGGATGTAGACCCCGGTCAATGCGCTGAGAGTCTCCAGAGTAAAGAGAGAGGGCATGCGCAGTTCCCGTCCCACAATATCACGGTATGCGGGAAAAGAGAGTTCCATCAACAAGAGTGCGAGGAACAGCGCAACCATGCTCACAGCAAATGATTCCGAGAGAAACTGTTGCATCAGCATCCGCCGGTGGGCACCCAGTACTTTGCGGATACCGATCTCCTTCATACGGCGAACCGCCCGTGCGGTCGTAAGGTTGACATAGTTCACGCACGCAATCAGAAGCAGGAGCAATGCAATAACGGCAAAAACGGCAAGGTTCATCCTCGCAGATTCTGAGCCAAAGCTATGATAGAGGTGTATCCTCGTGAGGGGCTGCAGGTACGGATCCAGACGCACTCCAATCGATGCAAGACGCGCGTTGATCCCCCGCCACATGAGCCCGGAAAGATTCTGCTCAATCGTTTGAGATGATACACCCGGATGAAGCTTGACATAGGTGACATACTGGTTCCCTCCGTCCCAATCCAGAAAGAGATTCGGATTCTTGTACAGGGTGGAAAAGGAGACTAGCGCGCTGAACCGGATGTGGGAATTGGCAGGGGGGTTTTT
>DKJQ01000380.1 GCA_002454845.1 Ignavibacteria bacterium UBA6688 | reverse complement strand
CGGATGGGCGCGAGCGGATTGCGAAGCTCGTGCGAGAGGACCGCGAGGAACCTGTCCTTGCTCCGGTCCGCCTCCCGGAGCGCCTCTTCCGCGCGCTTGCGCGCCGTGATGTCGGTCGCGACGCCCAGCACCTTGTTGCAGCTCCCGTCCTCGTCGATCAGCGGCACCTTCACCGTGCTGAACCACCGGGTCTCTCCGTCGGTGCCCGTCACGGGTTCCTCGAGGATGTGCTTCTCGATCCGGGTGGTCATGACCGCCTGGTCATCGCGGAGAAAGTGCTCGACCTCGGCGGCGTCGGAATTGAAATCCGCGTCGGTCTTTCCGACGAGGTCGGCGACCACGGCTCCGTAGGTGCGGCTCAAGGCGTCGTTTCCGAGAACGAAGCGCCCGTCCCAGTCCTTCACGAAGATCAGGCTCGGCGTGGCATTCAGGACGTTGCGCAGGAACGCCCGCTCCTTCCGCAGCTCCTTCTTCATCTCATCGTACACTTTCTTCTTGTTCTTTTCGTCATCCAGGTCGATGAAATCGATGACGATAATGCCGCCGATATCGCGCAAGCGAAGCTGCCGGCAAATTTCCCGCGACGCTTCGAGATTCGTACGCAGGGAATTGAGTTCCTGTTCGCGCTTCGCTGCATAACGACCGCTGTTCACATCGATCACGGTCATCGCTTCCGTCTTCTCAATAATAACATATCCTCCACTTTTGAGCCATACCTTCTTGCTCATCAGCGCCTGGATGTCCTTTTCCACCCCGTACTTATCGAAAATCGGTTCCCTGCTCTTGTAGAGCTCAACCCGGTCGAGCATATCGGGGGACATCCATTGAACGTACGCCTTGATCTCCTTGATCAGTTTCCTGTCATCGACCACGACGTGCTCAACCTTGTCGCCGAAAAGATCACGGATGACGCTCGAGGTCGTCGTCATGTCTTTATAGACCAGCGCCGGAGCAGTCTCGGTCTTGACCGCTTTTTCGATGGTGCGCCAGACCCGGATTTGTTCCTCGAGGTCCTGCTTGATGAGGGCATCTTCTTTTCCCTCCGCGACTGTTCGGATGATAGCGCCGAAACCCTCAGGAAGAATAGACCGAACGACCTTGCGCAAGCGTCGTTTCTCCTTGTAATCGACCAACTTCTTGGACACGCCGATCTTTCCGTCGAACGGAAGGAGAACGAGAAACCGGCCAGGGAGGGAAATCTCCGATGTCACGCGGACACCTTTCTTCCCGATGGGTTCCTTTGTGATCTGGACGAGAATCTCCTGACCCTTTTCGAGATTGATATCCGGCCCTCGACGCTCACCACGGTCACGACTGCCGTTTGGCGGAGCTCCTCTCCGTTTCTCAACATCCGGAACTGCGGCACCGCCCCCCAGTCCGGGGACATGCGTGGCCGGGACGGACTCTTCAGGGGAGTCCTCATCGTCGTCCTCTTCATCAAACAGGGCGTTGTACTCTGACAGGGATGAACCAATATCGGAAAAATGGAGGAAGGCGTCCTGCTGCAAACCTACGTCGATGAAGGCAGCGCGAATGCCGGGCATGACCTTGGCAACCTTGCCAAAGTAGATATCCCCGACCATGCGCTCCTTCCCCGGAGTTTCAACAAACAGCTCGGCAAGCTTGCCGTCTTCAAGAATGGCGATCCGGTGCTCGTTCGCCGTCGAGTTGATGATAATGTCTTTTTTCATAGAGGTCGATGCTCCACCTCAGACTCCACACGAAGGAAGGCGAACATATCGCTCCGGACGACCCTGGACATTCCCCCCGCAGCGTGATGCCGGGGGAATACACTTGGAGGTGTGCATGTCCATATCGACCAAAGCGCGGCGCTTCCTGATTCCGACGGGATACGGGTAACAGCATCCCCGGACGCGCAAGGCTGATGGTTGCGAAAAAAAGTATGATGGAAATGAGAACCATGGTAATTATGGTTCGTTTTTCGCTCGTCCCGACATTTCGGGGGAGCCGGCCAACGAAGAGGCCTTACAATGATGCGCCCGAACGGTGCGCCAAAAATACAAAGAGGTCAAGCGACCCTGCGTCACACGAGACTCTTTGCCGACCGTTGCTTCCTTCCGGACCTGGCGGGGTTGAGCAACGCCTTGTTGCGCAGGACTTGACCTCTGTACTCAGTAATGAATTCAAACAAAACACTCCCGTCATTCACAACTTCCGGTTCATGCGGTTCCGTGAGCAACAATGCCCTCCCGGTGAGCCTCTGCCGGGGGACCGAAAAAACCACTGCTTTCCCGCCTATGAACCTTGAATTATCTCGCTGCGTGGAGCTGAGGAGGATCGAACTCCCGACCTCTTCGTTGCGAACGAAGCGCTCTCCCAGCTGAGCTACAGCCCCTCGGTACGTCTGGCAACCTGTTTCCAAGGTAACGATAAAGTGGAAAAAACACAACGGGAAGTTTTCCCCGATGTCGGAACATCATCGAACCCTTGGGCTGGTTGCTTCTCCATCGACTTTTCTGTAAGATTGCTCGTCAAAACAGGAGGACACCGTGAAGGAACGGAAAACCGACAAACTTTTTTTGGAATATATGGCCGTGGTCCGACGCCTGAGAAAGGAGTGTCCTTGGGATCGGGAACAGACCCATCAATCCATCCGTCATAGTCTCATCGAGGAAGCATACGAGGTTGTGGAAGCCATCGATGAAAACGACCTGGGAGAGTTGAAGAAGGAGTTGGGCGACCTGTTGCTCCATGTTGCCCTCCATGCCGTCATGGCGGAGGAGAAAAAGGCGTTCGACATGGACGCTGTGCTGCAAAGTTCGATGGAGAAGCTCATCCGACGACACCCGCATGTCTTCGGCGGTATCGCGGTCGAGAATGCCCGGGAGGTGAAGGTGAACTGGGAAAAAATCAAAATGAGCGAAGGAAGGAACTCCCTGATGGAGGGGGTCCCGAAAGAGCTCCCTTCCCTCCTTCGGGCGCACCGGCTTCAGGAGAAGGCCTCGAAGGTCGGTTTCGATTGGAAGGAGAAAGGCCCCGTGTGGGAAAAAGTGCAGGAGGAAATCGACGAATTGCAGCAGGCCGAACACAACGGTCGGGTGGATGAGACGGAGGAAGAATTCGGTGATCTCCTGTTTGCGCTCGTCAATTACTCCCGGTTCCTCAACATCAACCCCGAAAACGCCCTCCGCAGGTCCACGGAGAAGTTCATACGCCGGTTCCGGGCTCTCGAGCAGGAGTTGGTGGGGCGCGGGAAGCGTGTCGAGGATTCAACCCTCGAGGAAATGGACGAACTCTGGAACGCCGGGAAAAAGGCCGGGAAAAACTCGTAGGATTCCGTTCCCTCCCCACCTCTTCCCCCCCGGAGCCGGAGGCATATTAACTGAAGGATGCGTCAGCATCCTACTCATTTGCCTTCAGTTTCGACGGTTGCTGTCGCAACTATGCAGTGCGCCACCGGCTGTGGCAGATTTTGTTGTTTTTCATCAGCCTGTCAGGCCGACTGTCCCTCCGGCTTCTTTCCCTCTCCGTTCGTGCCATTCTGGAACCTCTCGTACGCATTGATGATATCCTTCACGAGGCGGTGCCGGACAACGTCGGAGGCATCCAGGTACGAAAAACCCACGCCCTGCACTGACTTCAAGACATCCTGAATCTGTACCAACCCCGAGACCGTTTTCTGCGGGAGATCGATTTGTGTGATGTCGCCCGTGATGATGGCGCGCGAGTGCGCTCCCAGCCGGGTCAGGAACATCTTCATCTGCATGGCGGAAGCGTTCTGCGCTTCGTCGAGAATCACAAACGCATTCTGCAGCGTTCGCCCTCTCATATAGGCCAGCGGAACAATCTCAATGATCCGCTTTTCCATGTAACTCTTTAATTTTTCAGCGGAGAGCATGTCGTCGAGCGCGTCGTAGAGCGGGCGGAGGTAGGGATCGACCTTCTCGCGGAGATCGCCGGGAAGAAATCCCAGGCTTTCCCCTGCCTCAACAGCCGGCCGCGCCAGCATGATCTTTGTCACGTCGCGGTTTTTCAATGCAGCGACCGCCAGCGCCACAGCCAGGTAGGTCTTGCCGGTCCCTGCCGGGCCGATCGCGAAAACGATGTCATTCCGCCTTACCTGCTGGATGTAGGCCCGTTGGCCGGGAGTCCGCGCTTTGATAACGCCGATGCGGGTGTACAGGATGGAGGGTTCGGAATCGTCACCGTTGACTTCCTTGGGCACTTCCGGCGACGTGCCGTTCACCGTGACGAGGTCGATCACCGTATCGACATCATTCGGTGTGAGATTTCCGTTCTTCGTGAGAATATAGATCAGTTCTTTGAAGACTCTTTCGATCTTCACCGTTTCGACCTGCGATCCGCGCAGCATAATCTGATCGCCGCGCACCGTGACGGTCGCATCGAACCGATCCTCGATCATCTGGAGATTTGCATCGTTGAATCCCAGCAACTGGACAACATCCACTCCTGCGAGCTGCAACTTTCGTTCGACCAATCTGCCTTATCCCTCCTGTGGATTGCCTCTGAAAAAAGCGAAACGCCCTCGGCGCTGCCTTGCGCAGCGTGAGGGCGTTTCAGAAAATTGTACAGCGAAAAGAGTCAAAGGGACCGTGAGCGATCTTCCTCCTCTTATTGGGCAGAACCCGTCCCCTGCTTGCGTTGCCAGTAGGACCGTGCAGCCGCTTTCTCGTCCTGCGTCAACTCACCCTTCTGCGGAATCTTCAACTTCTGTCCCGGCCGGATGATATCCGGATTCGTAATCTGGTCCTTGTTTCCCTGCCAGATCTTCGGCCAGAGGAATGCGTTATCGTACACCGCCGGTTTCTTCGCAATGTTCCACAGGCAATCACGATCTCTGGCCCATGTGCCGACCGTATAGGTTTGCATACCCGTGGACTCCAACGCCTTTCGTAACGCGTCGACGCGGTTCTGTTGCTCCTTCAGTCTGTCATAGTACTTCGGAAGGAGGCTCAGTTTGTTCTTCCAGGCCTGGTCGATCATGCTCTGCGCATCGGTGATTTCCCCCTTGCGCGCCCAGAGATCCTGATTGGAAAGGCGGGAAAGTTCGTTGATCTTGGCATCGATCTGATCCAGCATGGCCGCAAAAGCCCGCTCGGATTCAGGTGTTGCCCCAAGAAGAGCAAGCAAATCATCGTTACACTTCTTCACCGCTGCCGCCTTTGCTGCATCTTCCTTCTTGAGGTTATCGATTTCAGCCCGCAGGTTGTTCACCTTTGTCTGGAGCTCGTTCCGCGTGGCGGTCTGCTCATTAATCTGTTTCTGCCACTCGTCCTTGGTCATCTCCTGAGCAAGCACCCCGGTGACCATCACCAATGCCGCAATGGCAATCAAACTTATTTTTCGCACGACGTTCATGATCTGATTCTCCATGTTAGATGGTCCTCGGATTACATACCTTTCAGCCGCTCTTGCACAACCTTTGTATCCTGTTCACATTGGTTGAGCTGAGCGTTCTTACCGGCAAGAGCGCGATTCAGTGCAGCCTTCTCGGACTCCAACGAGGAGACCTCACGTTGAAGCGAGGAAACCTCGGCTTTCAGGCTCTCCAATTGCTGGAGCTCCTCTGCGCTCGGTTTGCTGCTGCAACCCGATGCCACAAGCATCATGATCGCCCCCGCACCAACAAAACCCATCATTGTTTTTTTCATGAGAACTTCTCCTTTATACTCTGTTGCAAAATCATCCAAAAAACCGCTTTCTCAAAAGCATGAGTAGTATAAGGATTCAAGCCGGAAAAGTCAAGAAAAAGATGCCGTTCGCTGGAGTTGTCACATACACCACGCCGTTCAGATCAGGCCCCGTTGAGCGAAACTCGTCATTCCTCCCGAAGCAAGGACAATATGGTCATGGACGGGGATCCCGAGGATTTTCCCCGCTTCCACAAGTTGCTTTGTGATCGCGATGTCCTCCCGGCTCGGCTCGGGGTTCCCGCTCGGATGGTTGTGGAGAAAAATCACACTCGCCGCTTTCTCCTTGATCGCGTCATGGAAGCATTCCCGTGGATGGACCAATGACGAATTCAATGTACCGCTGGTGATCCGGATCTCTTTCAGGAGCGCGTTGGCCGAGGTCAGGAGGAGCGCCCAGAACTCCTCATGCTTCAAGTCGTGGAACCGCACCCCGTAGCGCCGGGAGACATCTTCGGGAGATCGAAAAACCGGTTTCGTACTCCCATTGCTTGCCGGCAGTCTCCGCAGCAATTCAAATGCCGCCACGATGGCCGTCGCCCGCGCCGGACCTATCCCCCATTCCCGAAAATCCGCAGGGGTCATGGCCGACACGTCGCGCAACGTCCGTCCGCCCGACAAGAGGTTCCGCGCAAGATCGACCGCGGTATTCCCCCGTGTCCCGGTACGAATAAGAATCGCGAGCAACTCCGCTTCCGTCAGCGACGAGGCCCCTTGATGGATCATCTTCTCCCGCGGGCGCTCTCCTTCCGGCCACTCTTTAATCGTTGCGGTAAAACGCCCCGGCACTTTCCGTTCGTCCATGGTTCTCCTCCTTCGTCCTGCCACCCTCACTCGAACGATGTGATTTCTCTTCGTGTTACATCAATTTCCGCAATTCTTCGCAACTGGCGATTCCGGTACTGGAGAACGGTCAGGACGGAATTCACGCGTGAATCGCCGAGTGAAATCCGCCCATGCGCACCCTCAAACTTCCTGACCCTTGTCAACGCCGACGCGATCTCATCGCGCCGGGTCGCCCCTTCCCTCACGGTTTCCAACAGTAATTTCATGGCGTCGTATCCGAAGAGCCTGTTGCGCGTCGGACGCTTACCGGTGCCCGACTGAAACTCCTGGCTGAACACCTGATAGTCGGTCGCCTGGTCATCCCAGTGCGCATCGGTTGTCATGATCACGCCGTTCGCATACTGACGATTCTGCTCCAATTCGGTCACATCCTGCCAGTTCCCCGTCCCGAGCATCAGCGCCTGGAAATTGAAGTACCGCAGCTGAGACGTTACAATCCCGATCTCCGATGATGCGGCAATCGGAAGAAAGATCGCGTCGATGTTGGTGACTGGAATTCCAAGGCTGTCGTACTTCATCCGGACAAGTTGCAGGGGGATCCGAAGCGAGTCCGCAACCCTCTTTCCCCCGGCTCCAAAGAGGAATTCCACGGGAACGCTGGCGCTTCTGTTCATCAGGGAATCCACCGTGGCTTGCGGAACTCCCCCCTCCACGAACCTCCGGACTTCATCGTTCTTCATCTTCGTGGAAAAAGAAACCAGGTAGGTATCGATCCTCTCCAGCGCCTTGCGTCGCATCGCCGAGAGTTGCACTCTCAGATCCGTTTCCCCGGGCTGGTACCACTGTAAATCCAGGACCTCCCCCCCCAGGGACAACACCTCCCGCTCGAACGCGTACGCCATCGATTTCCCCGTCGTGTCGTTCGGGGCAAGAACGGCAAAGTGTCGGGCGTTGCGCCGATCATACGCGAATTGGGCCATCGCCCGCGCCCGGACCGACAAATCCGGGTTGGCTTGAAACACGTATTCACCGATTGCTGCAAGGCCATCAGCGGTGGCCGTCGGTGTGATCAGGGGAACCCCAAAAGAATTCGCAATGCCCGCGCTTGCCTGGACCTCGTTGCTAAAAGCCGGACCCAGGATCGCCACGATTTCGTTATCCGCACTCAATTCGGAAACCTGACGCGCAGCCACACCCACATCGTATTCCGAATCCCGGACTACGATATTGACCTTCGGCATCGCCTTCGCATTGTGTTCGTCCGTTGCAAAACGAATGCCGTCCAGCAGTTCCTCCCCCAATTCCCCGGCAAGGGATTGATCCGTGTGCCGCATCAGCGGGAGGACGACACCGACCTTCACTACCCCGCTCCGGTCAATCCGCTGAAGGAGCTGGACGGCTTGCTCGACACCGGCGACGGTTCGTGGTTGAGCGACAAGAGGGCGAAGGATTTCCCGTGCCGCCTGAACATCTCCCATGCCCCAGACCCTCTCGGCGAGGGCTACCGTCAGACTGTTTCTTGTCGCCGACTCCCCCGCGCGAACCATGACCGTCTGTACTTGATCGACGGTGAGATGCCGTTGGGCAACGGCGAAGAGCAGCCTCTCGGCCCGCCTCATCAGGGCCGTGTCGGTGGAAGTCCCCCTGACTTCCAGGAACTCGAGAGCGGCCCGCTCGTACTCACCGGATTGGAACGAGCACAGGGCAAGCGTGTACCGCGCATCATCCAGATAGAGTGATTCAGGATAGCTCTCCAGCAGCGTGCGAGCCAATCGCCGCGCGGGGGTGATTGTGCCGAGCGCGTAGTACGATTTTGCCCCCATGATGAGGGCCGCGGTGACGCGCTGGCTCACTCCAAAGTTGTCGATGATCCGGAGAAATCGTTCGGCGGCGGGTTGGTAGCGCCCATCCCGATATCTCGTCATCCCCTCGTCAAAGAGCCGCTCGGCTTGGGTGTGGAACACGACAGTATCCAGAGCGGAGACGGGAAGAGGAAGAACGTGGGAGCGCGCGACACAGGACCAAGTGAAGAGCACTCCTACCAAGAGCGTGCGGACGAGCATGAGGACATCAGGAACGGATGGGGGTGGATAATTTCAGTTCTCTCGTACCTTCGAGAGCTTTCGAATGGTGGGGTTCGAGCTGGAGCGCCCGTTCAAAACATTCCCGGGCATGTTCCACGTCACCACGCCGGAGAAAGAGGAATCCAAAATCGACGACCGCGTCCGTGAGCAGAGGGTTCAGTTCGAGAGCCCTGCGCAGGTAGCGCTCTGCTTCATCGAGCCGCTGCAGCGAGAGGAGAGCCTCCCCGCACATGTGCCAGGCGCGCGGCTCGTTCGGATCCATTTCGATCGCATGGACGAACTCCTCATACGCTCTACGCCAATCGAACATTTTCGAATACGCGAGACCGAGCAGGTAGTGGCCAATCCAGCTATACGGCTCATCCTTCACAGCCTGTTTCAGGCATTGGACCGCCTCGGTGTACGCACCGCGGCGCACCAGCAGCTCGCCGAGGGATTCGTTGATCTTGGGAAAATGAGGATCGACTTTCTTGGTGCGTTTAAAATAGACCTCGGAAAGTTTCGGGTTGCCGCGATAGTAATACGCGAGCGCCGTGTTGAAGTTGAGATGCGCCTTTAAATCACGACTCAACCCGCCCTCCCGGCCGAGCAGTTTCTTATAGTAGACGAGCGCGCGCTGATGCTGTCCGAGTTTGAGGAACAGATTGCCGGCAAGAAAGAGAATCTCTTGTGGCTCCGCGCTCGAGGAGACCGCCCTCAGCAGGGTTTTCTCTGCCGCTTCATACTGCTTGAGTTCGAAATGAACGTAGGCCAGCTCCACCCACGCGATCTCCATGGAGGGAGCATTGCTGGTGATCTTATGATAGACCTGAAGGGCATGGAGGTACTTCCGCTCGTCGACATACGAGCGGGCCTGTTCAAGCCATTGGGCCAGGGTGGGTTCGTCTATCATCGAGCGATAAGATAGAAATCAGGTTGGTGAATAGCAAGACGGGACGCCGGCAGCGCGGGGTCAGAAGTCCCGTTGAAGGGAGCGCAACCCGATGAACACCGAGATCCCGGTCACCGCCGCAGAGATCATTCCAAAGATGGTTCCCGGAACAACGATGACCTTGAAATCAAACGGAAGGAAGAGAAAGAGCGACTCAAAATACCGCATCAACGGTACGCTGATGACGACGACGAGGGTGATGAGGTACACCAGTGATACGAGGAAGGTGAGGGTGGCCCCCTGCGACGATGCTATCCGGATCGGGTTCTTCTCCTGAAAATTGGAAAAGTATCCCCCGAACCCAAGGTTCAATGCAACGAGGGAGAGAGAGACCCAGAACGCGCTGAACAGGCCGAAATACATCAACAGCGGCCGCCGCTCCGTGAGCTGCACAAACGGCATATTCGATGCCACGGCAATCAACAACGCAAGTCCCATGATCAGGGTCAGGGCGACCAGGAATTTCATGAAAAATACTTTGTGGAGGTTCAGCGGCGAGCTTCGTTGCGACCAGAACGCCTTCCCCTCAAGGCTCAACCCGGGAAAGACAAACCGCAGGGCGAGCGAACACGAAAGGAAAACACCGAAGGCATAGAGCACCAGGTAGGTCATAGCCTGGATATTGGTGACGCGCAGTCCAAGGTTCAGGTTCCTCACGCTCAGAACAAAGATGACCACCAATATTACCATGAGGAGAAGGTGGATCCATTGGCTCGGTTCGCGAAAGAAAATGAAGTACTCCTTCTTGAGGAGCGCCTCCGCCTGTGGGGGGAGGATCGATGCCTTTCGAAAATCGAACAGCTTGATTCTCCTCCCGGCTTCAACCGAATTACTCAGGGCCTGCACTTCAAACGTGACAAGCCAACTCCGGTAATAGAACCGGTGGGCAACGTAGAGGCACAACCCGAACATGCCGGCCGTGACAAGCAACAAGGTTGCCGCAAAAGGCAGGGCCATGGCCGGCTCCCCTTTCGCAAAGAAGAAGAGAAAATCCGCCACCCAGTTGTTTGGAAGGAACTTCAGAAAGCCGGGATCAAACTGAACCAGGTACTGATCCACATTCGGATAATACATTGATGCCCTGTTGACCAGCTTGATAGGGTTCGTGTAGCGGAAGAAGATGAGGACGAAGCTGGCGTACATTGTGCCGATCAAAAGCATGACCTTGCGGAATCCCCACCGGCTCGCGACCTTCATCACAGACATCAGCACCAGCACCGCGACGCAAGCCGAGAGGAACATGAACGGCACCAAGACGCCCACCAGCACCCCAAAAAACGTGTACCACGGATATCCAAAGTACGACCCGTACCCGAACAGCACCATGAACGCCACCAGGAAGAGAGTGGACGAGCTGTAGAGAAAATTATCGAGGAACTTCAGGATAAAGATCTGCGTAAAAGTGACCGGCTTCGTAAAAAGGAAATTCACTTCGGCCGACTTATAGAGCGTGGCGTAGGAGACAATGATATTGCCCATGTTGACTGCCATGAAAAACACGAACAACATCATGGAAATGAAGCGGTGGTAGAGGAACAGCCCGATGCGCGTTTGCTCCATGATGAACCGCGTCGCCTCGTACGAGCCTACATACGCGACGAGCCCGAACCCGCCGAAGACCAGAAGCGAGCCCAGCCCCCGGATAGCCGTGACCATGCGCGGGTCGAACGTCGTCTTGACAAAGGAGAGAAATTTATATTTGAGAATATGCAGGAGCATGGAATGTCGGAGGAAAAAGACTCGGGCGCCTTCTATTTCGTCAATTCAAGGAAGACCGATTCGAACTTGCCATCAAACTTCTCCTTATAGGCGGAAAGGTCTGATCGCGTCCCGACGAAGGCCAGGCGCCCGTTATTGATGATTCCGATCCGGTCGCAGAGTTCCTCCGCCACCGGGAGGCTGTGCGTCGACATGAACACGGCGATGCCCTGACGTGATTTCTGTTTCAGCGTCTCGCGGACAATCTTAGCGCTTTTCGGATCCAGACCCACCATGGGCTCATCGATGATCATCACCTTCGGTTCGTGGATCAGGGCCGCCGCGATCGTGGTGCGCTGCCGCATGCCCTGCGAATAATCCTCGGTCCGCTTGTCCACCCAATCACCGATCTCAAAATGTTCTATCAACTCCTCCACACTCTCCTTGATTTCCTTCTTTCCCATCTTGTACAATCCCCCGACAAAATACATGAACTCGCGGCCAGTGAGTTTATCGTACAGGAAAGGCTGGTCCGGAACGTAGGCGACCGTCATTTTCGCCTCGATCGGATGGGTGGCGTTGTTGAAACCGTTCAGGATAATTTCCCCCGTCGTGGGGGTAAACAGCCCGGCCATCATCTTGATAGTGGTCGTTTTCCCCGCACCGTTCGGACCAAGGAACCCGAAGAACTCCCCGTCAGGGACGGTGAGGGAAAGATCATCCACCGCCGTGAAGCTGCCGAATTTCTTCGTAACGTGTCGAAGCTCTATCATAGTATGGATTGCCTAGTGACGAAATTCAAAGTTGGTCTTTTCCCCGGGGCACCACTCTCCGAAACAACGGTCATGACAACGGACTCGCGCCTCTCGCGGTGCCGGGTACAGCGTGTCAGGTTCCACTCGTCCCATGGATATTCGTGCCGAACCTCTTGCCTACCGCATGCGAAGCAGGAAGAACCCTCCCCCTTTTTTACTCCCATTCGATGGTGGCGGGGGGTTTGGAACTGATATCGTAGACCACCCTGTTGATTCCCCGGACTTCGTTGATGATGCGGTTGGATGCGGAGGCAAGCACATCGGGCGGGATCCGAGCCCAGTCGGCCGTCATCCCGTCAACGCTGGTCACGGCACGAAGAGCAATGGTGTAATCGTACGTACGGCCGTCCCCCATAACGCCGACGGATCGCACGGGCAGGAGCGCGACAAAGGCCTGCCAGATTTCGTTGTAGATCCCGGCGCGCCGGATTTCTTCAATGAAAATCAGATCCGCCTCGCGGGCAAGACGCAGCTTCTCTTTCGTGACCTCACCCAGGACACGGACGGCGAGACCCGGTCCGGGGAACGGATGACGCTCCAGAAACGGTTCCGGAAGCCCGAGGTTCCTTCCGACCTCCCGCACTTCGTCCTTGAACAGTTCACGGAACGGCTCGACGAGCTTGAACTTCATTTTTTCAGGAAGCCCGCCTACATTGTGGTGCGTCTTAATGGTGGCGGAGGGGCCGTTGAAGGAGACCGACTCGATCACGTCAGGATAGAGGGTCCCCTGGGCCAAAAACTCAAATGGGGCTCCCGGCAGCTTCGCCGATTCTTTCTCGAACACATCGATGAACGTCTTCCCCACCACCTTCCGCTTCTGTTCGGGGTCGGTAACACCGGCAAGACGGGTCAGGAACAGCTCCGTCGCATCGATGTATGTCAACGGGATCCGGTAGTGCTCCCGGAATACCTCGACAACCTTCTCACTCTCCCCTTTCCTCATCAGCCCATTGTTAATGTGGATGCAGTGCAGTTGATCGCCAATCGCTTTGTGGAGCAGAATGGCGGCGACGGAGGAATCGACCCCTCCGCTCAAGGCGCACAGAACGCTCGACGTGCCCACCTTCTTCCGGATGCCTTCGACAGACGATTCGATGAAGTGGACGGAGGTCCATCCCCCCTTGAGACCGCAGACCTGAAAGAGGAAGTTGGAAAGAATCTTCTTCCCATCGGGGGTATGCACAACTTCGGGATGAAACTGGACTCCGTAGATCTTGCGCTTCGGGTGACGGATGGCGCAGATCGGTGCATTGGAGGTGTGCGCGATCGGTTCAAACCCATCCGGCAGCTTCGTCAGCTTATCTCCATGGCTCATCCAAACCGTGGTCGACCCGTTCAATCCGGCCAGCAAATCGTCCCCTTTGTCAACTTGGAGGAGGGCTTTCCCAAACTCCTTTTTAGCAGAGGTATCAACTTTTCCCCCCAATTGATCGGCGATGAGCTGGAGTCCGTAACAGATACCCATGATGGGAACACCGAGATCGAAAAGCTGGGGAGTGGATTTCGGAGCGTTCTCCTCATAGACACTGAACGGGCTTCCGGAGAGAATGATGCCGGAGGGGTTCAGGGACCTGATGGTCTCTATCGAGGCGTTGTAGGGATGAATCTCCGAGTACACGCCCAGCTCGCGTACACGACGGGCGATGAGTTGTGTGTATTGTCCTCCGAAGTCAAGGACAAGGATTCGTTCGGTAGCGGTCATTCGTACCTTGGAGTTTCTGCCGGGATGGAATATACGCTGCTCTCCGGATCGAGCGGTGACAATATAAAAAAATATCATCGCCAATTCAAAGGAGGGAAAAGAAAGAGTCCTGATGTGCCAAGAGGCGTCACCCTTCGACTTCGCTCAGGGTGACGTTGATTTTTGTGTTACGTCTCCCGCGAAGCAGAGGAAAGGACTAACAAACACGCGGGGCGTCAATCATTCATGGGCGTCCGGGTGGTCGTTACCTGCTCAGCCGTTTCTTAATCGTTCGCGACCACCCTTCCCAATTGATAGCCGTACTGGTATCGAACCGCCCGTTTCAACAGTTCCAGCGGGAGCGATCCGACCCCGAGGAAGGTCTCAACAAATAGTTTCTCGTTGAATTGTGCACCGAGCGCCTGCTGCAATTCCACTTTCAGTTTCTCGATCTCCAGCCAGCCGATAATGTAGCTCGGCGCCTGCGTCGGCCACGTGGTATAACGATTCACTTCGGCCTCCGCGGCAGACCGCTCCAGACCGACCTCATCCACAAAAAACCGGACAGCCTCTTCGTACGTCATCCGGCCGGTGTGAATCGAGGGGTCGATAATGACTCTCGCCGTCCTCCACAAACGCATCTGAAGCCACGCGAGACTGTCGTCCGTCGTCTGGTAGAAACCGGAGCGCGCCATCCACGACTCTGCGTACAACCCCCAGCCCTCTCCATAGTATGTGCTCCCGAAACGGGAGCGGACTTTCCGGGAGCTTTTCATAGCATACAGGTTCTGCAGATGATGCCCCGGGTACCCTTCGTGCAGGGCAATCACCGTGATCCAACCCCGGTTTTGTGCGCGCAATTTTTGCTCCACTTGGTCCGGACTCATTTCAGGAACGATGTCGGTCACGAAGAATCTTCCTGTCGGCACCTTCTCCTGAATCGTGATACCGCCATACCCCGCCCATGCGTACGTTTCGCGCAACGCGGGCGGCGTCGGGACGAACGTCAGGGCCTCGGGCTCAGGGATGGTGACAAGATCGCGTTCCTGCAGGAGCCGGCGCGCCCGATCGGATTGAACACGGTACGCTTCCGCAATCCTGCCCGGCTCAGGATGCCGCGTTTTCATATCCTCGAGGACTTCCTTCAAGGTCTTCGCCGGATCGATCTGCTTCGCCAGGTCCTGCAACAACATCTTTGTCTCGTTGTGCCGCCTCCACCCCTCTTCAATCATCTGGACGGAATTGTAAGGAAGGAAATGAACTTCTTTCAACAACCAATCATAGTACTCCGACCCGACCCCCCAGGAGTCTTCCTTCCCCGGTCTCAGCGTATCGCTCAGGAACACGCGGAACAGGGCGAGCGAGCGGCGAGTCTCCTCGACGGATTTGAGCAAAGCCGGTTGCAGGGAATCGGGAGCGGCGGTCTTGATCCGTGTCACGAGAGGCTCCCCGAGGAACTCCTCGTAGCGGGCTGCGGTATTGACTGCGAGCCGGATCCAGAGCGGCGGCGGTTCGTGCAACTGTCTCCGGCCGATCTCCATTGCAACCCGGGCGTCATCGACGGCTTTGCGGAGGTTCCTCCAATCTTCCGGCGTTGGAGGGCGCCGCCGCACCACCTGCCAGTAGATGTTTCCCAGCGTAAGATATCGTCCGGGAATGCGCGCGGGAGCATTCAACGAACGGTCGCGTATCTCCCTTTTCAGCATCGCTTCCATTTGCAGCCAGTCGATCCGCTCGTCCATGGAGAGGTGGTTGGTATCGATGGAGGAGAGGATCCGCATGGCTCTGGAAGCGCTGACCGCGCGCAGCGAATCGGCGCTCGCCAGCAACCAGGGAACCGTTTCCGTGGAGGAAGGCCGGATCGCGAACGAGCCGTTGAAGTAGTCCTCCAGAAATGAATCGAATGCGCGGGAAGGGGAAGTTGAACCGAAGGGGATCCAGGAACATGCCCCGAAGCCCATCATCAGAAAGAAAGGGAAAATCAGATTCCATCGTGAGTTCATGCTGCTCCTGCAACGGTCAGGTGTGCGCCATCTTCCGTTTCTTCATCTCCCTCGCCTCGCGCATCAGATCTTCAACATACCGCATCCGCTCGTTTTCATTCCGGATCCTGAGGAGCCGGCCCCGTTTTTCATTCACGGCCTTTTTCGTCTCTGCGTCGGGATTCAGCCAAAGCTGTCGGACCAACCAATCAAATGTATGGACTGCAGCCATTTTATTCTTCTCCTTGATAGTTCGGCGTGTGGGATGTCTTGCGCAATGTGCGGATGGCGGCCGTGGCAACCATACAGATCACCGCGCCGAGGGCAGCAAGGGCCATATCCTTCTGCGCGTCCCAGACATCTCCCTGGGTGCCCAGGTATGCATCACCAGCATCGGGACTCACGATAACCGCCACGAGCATTTCGATGATCTCGTAGGCTCCGCTGAATGCCAGCGTGACATCGAAGGGGAGATAGTAGGCAAAGAACCCTCTGGCGTTTGCGACCCGCAAGAAAATTTCGCGGATGGGATACGCCATCAACAATCCAAAGCTGAAGTGGACCACCCGGTCATAATGGTTCCGCGCAAACCCAAACCACTCCTGCATCCAGAACCCGAGAGGCGTCTCCGCATAGGTGTAATGTGCCCCTGCCGCATGCAGGACCATGAAAATTGCCGTCAACAGGTACGAAAGATCGGAAAGAGGAAACATCCGATAGGTGAGGATCAAGCCTGCCACGAACAATACAACAAGGATGTTCTCCAACAGCCAGTCGTCCGGATAGACCGGGTTGATGGCAGCGACCGCCCAGACGATCGCGTAGCCGGCTGCCAGGAACCAGAGCAACCGGTTCTGTCCAAAATTCGGACGGATGCGCATGGTGGAGGTGGTGAACATGGGTATTACTCAGGGTTCTGAAGAAGAGCACATTTTTCACCACCGATAGCATGCTGAGGAAAAACAGAGATCAGAAGTCCGTGGCTTTTTAGTATGCTGACTTCCGGGTTCCTTCTTTTTTCTCGGCGTTCATCGGTGTGCCATCCGTGGTTGATTATCTTCATGGAAACGGAAGCGTCAACCGGATGGTCACCGGATCGGAAAGGGGGCCACGCTCGAAATACCGTATGGGTTGAACGCGGTAAGCATACGTCGTGTCAATCAGCAGGCCTGAAGAGTCAACGACTCCCGCTGCATCGAGGATCGCGAACAATCGGGCTTGATAGGCCCCCTCGTTCGCCTTCCGCTCGACAAGGTATCCCTCTTCCCCTCTGCTATTATCCTTCCATTCCACCCGGACGGCATTCCGTCCAATCCGCGTCACTTTGAGTTCGGTCACGGCAAGAAGTTCACTCTCCGGTTCGGCGTTCGTTCCACCATCTTTGTCGCACCCCACCATGGCAAAAACACACGAAATAATCATGATCAGTCTGAATTTCATTTTTTTCTCCCTCAGAAATGAACACGAAAAACCTTCCGCAAGATCAAGATTTTTGGGGCAGGAATCAAGGATTTCGGCCAAAATTGAAGGGTCGAAGTGTCCTCTGCACTCGACGGATTGAATTCTCCTGAGGACATTGGTAATTGAATGGTGGGAGAAAATCGTTGAAAATGGGGTAAGAACACTATGGCACGCCAGTTGCAGTTTTTTCTGTTGTGCAACCTGGAGAATACAAACAGCGGGGTGGAAGATGAAAAAGCTCATGATGGCTATCGCACTATTGATAAGCGCTGCAGGCTTGGCCTCAGCGAACCACATCAATACACCTCAGATGGGTGTCCGAATCTCGGCCTCCTTTGGTGATGCGGGATATTTTTACGGATCCCTCTCACCGTACGGTGAGTGGATTGAACTCGATGCCGGATTCCACGTTTGGCGACCTGCAAGCGTCCGGGGCGGATGGCGGCCTTATTTGCACGGACGTTGGGCCTGGACGGACTACGGTTGGTACTGGGTCTCCTCCGAACCGTTCGGGTGGGCAGTGTTCCATTACGGCCGGTGGTATGATGACGATTATTATGGATGGGTCTGGGTACCCGACCGGGTGTGGGGACCTTCGTGGGTCGAGTGGAGATACAACAACGATTACCTCGGCTGGGCTCCTCTGCCCCCCTATGCAAGCTTCAGTTACGGGATCGGAATACGGTTTACGACACGATGGGTAGCGCCGCACCATTATTGGAACTTCGTGCGCTACAGACATTTTTCATCGCACAGTATCGCCCGGGACGTGATGCCGGTGGAGCATACGAGAAGGCTCATCGGGACGACACGCTCGACTGGCCGGTACGAAGTGAATGGAGATCGCGTAATCAACCGGGGTGTGGACCGGAACCTCGTGGAACGACGCAGCAACATGAGAGTGGAGCGGGTGGAAGTAACCGAAACGCGGAACCGGGAAGAACGGATCGTGCAGGACCGCGGCCGTGAAAGAATAGAAGTGTTTCGTCCGGAGCGATCCGAGTTGGAACGGACACCGGAACGCATTGAAGCACGCCGTGGCGAACGAAGCACGTCTTTGGATCTGGAACGGATCGAGCGTCCTCGCCGTGAGGGGGAGACGACTCGTGGACGTGATGATGTGGGGCAGGAGTCTCGCAGTGAGGGGGAGCGGGGACGTCTCGATAATCGCCAGGAGGATCAACGCAAGGCAGAAGAGCGGGCCAAACAGTCGATCAACAGGATGCCCCCGACGGACCAGCGGCGTGACGGGTTTCCTCCCCGGGTCTTCGAGCGGCGGGAAAGCACACAAAAGGAGCAACCGGAAGTAAAGCGCCCCAATCCAATGGAGCGGCGTGAAGTTTCAAAGGAGCGGCCGCGCGAGAATCGAAAAGAAGTAACACCGCCCCCGCAACGACAGAGGGCGGAACCGCAGAGGTCGCCACAAAAACGAGAGAGTCCCCGGGGAAGTGAGCAGCGTGGTGGGAGAGAGCGGCGAAAGGACGGTTGAGGGGATGGGGACTCTTTAAATGCAAACGGCGTCTTGCCTGGTGGGGGCAAGGCGCCGTTCTGCTTCTAGGGGGTGCTTGAGAAAATTACTCCCTTGATTTTCGGGGGACACCGGAAGCTGGTTGACTTTCTCGCCCGGCGTCCGTACCATAAGACAGCGCCCGCGGCGTCGTTCCCCACATCTCAATGCTTCCCCCCGCACTGTTGAGGTTGGCCGCGTTCGATCCTGTACAGTTGGATTCGTGAAGGAGAATCTCCATGCAAGCACGTTCATTGCTTTCTCTTCTCTTCCTGCTCTCCTTGACGTTGCTGTCGTGCGGCGAGGATGAGATCATTTCCTACCGGACGTCCCGTGACCAGGCGATCGACATCAAACTCCGCCAAGGTGAACGCGTTCTGTTGAGACCCGGTGAGATCGTCGTGGAATTTACGAAGACTGAAGAGGACAGCCGTTGTCCGGAAGAAGGGTTGTGCAAATGGGAAGGACGGGCAACCATCGAACTCCGTTTGAGCCCGGATCATCCTTCTCCGGCAGTATTCTCCCTGACAATCCCGGGCCTGGGTGAAACCCCTCACGAGGGTGTGCCGTTCGATACGCTCGGATACCGGTGGACGCTTCGTCAGCTCAACCCCTATCCCCGCTCGTCCGCCCCCTCCGGACCGATCCAATATGAAGCACTCATCAGAATTCAAGAGCCGGACTAACACGTTGCTGAGGAACTCGGTTTTTTTCCACGGAGAACACCCCGCCCGACTGAACGACCCGCCCTAACGGAATGGTCGGGCCAGCAGTCGCTCGGGCGGGGAAGGGATGCGAAAATGACTCACGTGAAAAAGGCCTTAGTGAACTTCGTGACCTTCGTGGATGAAATGTTCTTTTCTTAACAGCCTGCTCTTATGTCATGCAGAGAGCCGAATGGTTCCAACCGCCAACGTCCTTTTCTCATTTGAAGAATCCGTGAAACTGCTGCTCACCATATTTCTTATTTCGGTCTTCGCAGGAGGCTGCTCATCGACACAGGGGCCGTCGACCGATCCGGTCATGTTTCAGATAAAGGTCGATAGCCTGATTCACCCGCCGACCGTTGCGCTCGGAGATACGGCAGATATCAAATTCTTCGGCGTCGTCGGAACAGACGGGTGTCACTCTTTTTCCCACTTCCTCGTCATTCGCCAACCCGCCGCGGTCAATTTTGTGGTCTGGGGAAAAAGATCGCTTGCAAACGCATGTCCGGCCGTGATGGTGTATCTGGAGGGCAACACGTACCGGTATGTCCCTTCCCAGCGCGGGATGCTGCTGATCGCCGTTCACCAGCCGGATGGATCGATGTTGAGGGACTCGCTGGTGGTGGAGTGAGGAGACCTTGAAATGAGTTGTGATGGTGAGACGCCGTCGTGGAGTGCGAGGCTTAAAGAATGAAAATAATTCTCGCGTTCGCTTTGCTCGGTATGATCGCTGCGGGATGCGACCAGGGGGCAGAGCTGAAACTTGACGGTTATTACCGAGTCGAGGTGCGGACGGATAAAAGCGATTACGCGCAGGGAGATTCGGTCCATGTCTCTATACAAAATCTCGGGAGCCAAACGGTGTTGTCGGATATCGGGTGCGGGTGGACCCTGGCGCTATCTGAGGGGAAGGGTTGGAGAAACCTCGATGGCGCCGTGTGCATCGCGATCCCCCGGCAGCCCGTTCCGATCCTGCCAGGCGAAACGGTGTGGTTTCGGGCCGCGCTGAACTATGGAGCGGGGGTTTACCGTTATACTTTCCCTCTCTCGCAATCCTCCGGTGGCTTTTCCCTTCTCCCTGATGATGAGCGGAGTTCCAATGTCTTCTCAATCAATCCTGGAAGTCCACGAGCTCCCGATTACATCGTCTTTGGCCGTTATTACGGCGAGTGTTACGGAGAACATTGCAGGGAGATGTTCAAGATCGAATACGGGTTGCTGCAAGAAGATACGCTTGACCGGTATCCGGTCGGACTATACACCGGAAGTTATACACTGTTGAACGCCGAAAAGTACAACTCTGTCCACAGTGTAAGGAACAGTATTCCCGATGATGTCTTTACTCTTCCAGATGGAAGGATCGGGGAGCCAGACGCGCACGACCAGGGAGGGGTTTATCTCGAGCTGGAGAAGAACGGCCGGAGGCATTTTTGGTTGATCGATACAATCAAGCCGCGGATTCCGGGTTTCTTACATCCGGTTGTGGATACGGTGCTGAACGCTGTCAGAAGACTGCAGTAGGCACTAACGTTGCAACGATTCAGGACGGTGGAGCCATGGATCGTGCATGAACCTGGACAATAGTATCAGGTCTTTTTTGCACCCCATGGGGGCGGAAAGGAAGAATGCGACACACCGTTGTGCACCTCCTTTTCACCTTTCTTTTCGCCTGCACACTTATCGCAGGCCGGCGGGAAGACAGCACCGCTGTGCGCGAGTGGGAGTTGACGATCGACGTGGGAAAAACTCCCCTTCATAATCTATGGGATCAGGAGTGGAAGCAGGACTTCATCCTCAGACTCGGGGTCGGGAAATCGGTGGAGGGACTCGGGAAGGTCCACTTGTTCGCCGAGTATCAAAGGCAGCACTCGACCTTGCGCTGGGGGGACATGAACCCCTACTTTCTCTTTTCGCTGGTCGCGGCCACGGTGCGCATTGGACTCATGGTCTCTCTTTAACACTCACGACGGCCATGACCATCGCCACCTTTTTCAAACGGACCGGAACCTGTCTTGCGTGTTTCCTCCTCTTATCACTGGCGAGTTGCGATCTTTTCTCCCCCTCCTCTTCCGATCAACCCAGCTCGAGAGTCGTTATCGTCGACAACTGGCTGTCGGTGAGTTTAGCGACCGATGAGGCGGTCATCCACGAGGCAGGGATTCTTGGCGATCTTCTGCATTTGACGGTGAGGTACGGCGGCGGGTGCGCCGAGCACGAATTTGAGCTCTACGCAGACGGAGTGTTTCTTGAGTCTGAGCCTCCCCAGGCAGTCCTGAGGTTATCCCATAACGCCCACCGGGACAGTTGCAAAGCGCTGATCCAGACCGATCTCCTATACGATTTGTTTCCACTGCGGACCGCTTACATGCGTCACTACGGACCGAAGGGAACCCTCCTCCTCCGAATCCATCCGCCGGGAAATAACGAACCGTTCCAACCCCTGGTCACGTATTCGTTTTGACAACCTTCGATGGCGCCCCGGTAACGGTCTGCATCGGTCACTTTTCTATTTGCTGTCTCACATGCTTCGATTCACCGGGAACCCTCAGAACCGGTCAATTGTCCCAAGACATCGTTCATGTCCTGAGGCAACTCCGAATCAAACTTCACTTCCTTTCGCGAAGTCGGATGAACAAACCCGATCGTCTTCGCGTGCAGGGCCTGCCTTGAGATGATCTTCAATAAGTTCGCCGCCTGTTGAGCCTTTTTCCCCACCAATCCGCCCCACGTGTTGCTACGCCCCGCATACGTCGGGTCGCCGAAGACCGGGTGACCGATGTGCGCGAGGTGGACGCGGATCTGGTGCGTCCGGCCGGTCTTGAGCTTAAGTCGCACTAATGAAAGAAATTCAAACTCCTTCAACACCTCGTACTCCGTCACGGCATGCTTGCCGTCCTTGGTCACCGTAACTTTCTTCCGGTCCCGCTTGCTTCGTCCCAAGCTTGCCTCGATGGTCCCTTTCCGCTCCTTGAACCTTCCCCACACGATAGCCCAGTACTCCCGGTCGATTGTCCGTTTTGAGAACTGTTTCGCAAGGAGTTGATGTGCCACGTCGTTCTTTGCCACCACCATCAGTCCCGTTGTCTCCTTGTCGAGCCGGTGTACGATGCCGGGGCGCAATGCCGTGTTGACCGTGGACAGAGCGTTGCAGTAATGAAGCAGTGCATTGACCAGCGTGCCGGTGTAATTGCCGTACGCCGGATGCGTCACCATGCCGGCCGCTTTGTTGACAATAAGGAGTTGATCGTCTTCGTAGACGATGTCGAGCGGGATGTTTTCTGGAACGGCTTCAGTCCGGGGGGGACGGGAAAGCGTGATGTCAAGGACTTCGCCCGGCGCGACAGCGTGACTTGGTTTCACGCGGCGGCCGTTGACGAGCACCAGCCCTGCTTCGATCGCTTGTTGAACTTTGTTGCGGGTGGCGTTCTCGACCTGGTGGGTCAGGTAGACGTCGAGGCGTTCTTTGGACTGCTTGGGCGGGACAACGATGCGGAGCTTCTCTCTCGCATCCGTTTCTCCGTCGTGCGGCATGCTCAGGAAGATTGGGAGGGGGTTGAGGAGCCGGCACGCATGTCCTCCGGTCCGGACTTCATGCCATCCGAACCCGGGGAGGGAGCACCTTCTGTGGCAAGAGAGAGCTCCGGTTGACCTGCCTCCGTGAAACGGCGATGGAAGATGAGAAGAAGGATGACGCCGCAAGAGACCGACGCATCGGCAAAATTAAAGACCGGCCAGCGGGTGAGGTGATATCCGAAGATCTCGATGTTGAAGAAATCGACGTCGATGAAGTCGACGACCTTCCCGTAGAAAAGAGCCCCTTCCCCAAAGATCACTCCGAAAAAGACCCGGTCGATCAGGTTCCCGACCGCCCCTCCCAGGATGAGGGCGAGCGAGAGACGAATGACGAACGCTTCCTCCCGGATCTTGTAGAGATAGTAGAAAATACCGCCGGTGGCAAGTACCGAAAAGAGGGTGAGGAACAACTTCCCCCCCACATCGATGCCGAACGCCATGCCGGGATTTTCGATGAAGGTCAGGCGGAGAAAATCGCCGAAGATCGGATAGCTGGCACCGAGCGGCATGCCTGCATGGTACAAGCCAAGAGAGGGGATGTCGAACCCTTTCACCAGGAACTTGGCGATATGGTCGACCACCACAATAAATCCCGTCACATACAATACCCGCATCACTTCCCCCGCTTCAGTTTGCAGTTAATGCAAAGCTGGGCATGCGGCACAGCGTCCAGCCGCTCCCTGTCGATCAGCGTTCCACAATCGAGGCAAAAACCGTATTCCCCTTTTTCGAGTCTCTTCAATGCGTCGTCGAGGTAGTTCAGGAATTTGCCTTCACGCGACGCGAACAGAAAGGTTTTCTCCCGCTCCATGGTGTCGGTCCCCTGCTCCATGTGGAGCGAGTACGTCGAATTCTCGGTGGCATACTCCCCTGTCGTCACGTCCATCATGCTGGCTTTCAAGGTCTCGAGTTCCTCCAGAATTTCCTTCCGCTTCTCCAGGATAATCTTTCTGAAGTGTGCGAGATCGGTTTTGTTGTACCCCTTGCGCGCGACCGGCGGTTTCGCAGGGACCGGCTTTGCTTTCACCGCCACCGCTTTCACCGCGGCGGTTGCCCTGGCCCTGATGGTCTTTGCTGTACCGGTTGTTTTTTTCGCGATCTTCTTCGCCATTGAATCTTCTCCTGCATGTGGTGTACGCGCCTGCGTGCGGCAGGCTGTTTTTGACGGCACAACTTGTTAGGAAATCTTCACTTTCACAATAGCAATCGTCACATGCTCGTCATTTATTTCTTCCCGGGCCAGGGGGAGGGTCGGAGGGGGGGTGGTCGAAAGCTCCACCGCCAGGGTCTCCTGCTTCACGTATCCCGACATCCGTTCGAGGGCTTTTGCCATACGTTCCGAGGATTGAACATAAATCCTGATCCGGTCCATGACCTCTAACCCTGAATCTTTACGGATATTTTGGACCCGGCTTACGAATTCACGGGCCAGTCCTTCTTCCACCAGCTCCTCAGTCAGCTCGGTGTCCAGAGCAACAGTCACCGGCCCGTCCGACTCCACCATCCATCCCTTGAGGTCTTCGTGGAGGATTTCGATATCCTCTCTTGTAATGGCATACTCGGCGCCGTTCACGGGAAGGTTCAGACTTCCGTCTCTCTCCAATTCCCCGATCTCTTTACCTGTCATCTCACGGATCCGCGCCGCCACGGGCTGGACCCCCTTGCCGAACTTTTGACCAAGGGAGCGGAAGTTCGGCTTCGCTTTCTTCTTGACGATCCCCGAATCATCGCTCACATACTCGATCTGCTTCACATTGATCTCTTCCATGATGACCTCCTCCATCCGCTTGATGGCGGCGCGGTCCTTTTCATTCCCGACCGGAAGGATGATCTTCTGCAAGGGCTGGCGGACTTTCAGGTTCGACTTCATCCGCATCGCTCTCACTAAACCCACAATCTTGATCGCGCGTTCCATCCTCAGCTCCAATTCCACGTCGATCACCCCCTCCTCCATCTTCGGGAATTCGGCAAGATGAACCGAACTCGCCCCTTCGCGTTTTGCCACAGAGTTCAGGCTCCGGTAAAACTCGTCGGCAAGGAATGGGGCAAAGGGAGCCATAAGTTTCGAGACCGCGACGAGACACTCGTACAATGTCTGGTAGGCTGCCGTCTTGTCGCGGCCCTGCTCGCTCTTCCAGAAACGGCGACGGTTCCGCCGGACATACCAGTTCGAAAGTTGGTCGATCGTGAAGTCGCTCACCGCCCGCGAGGCGCGCGTGACGTCGTAGTCGTCCATCCATCGCGTGTAGTTCCCGACGAGCGTATTCAACTCTGAGAGGATCCACCGGTCAATCTCCGCCCGCTCGGATACGGGGATTCGTTCCTCCTTGTACTGAAATCCGTCGATGTTGGCATAGAGTGCAAAGAATGCGTAGGTATTGACCAGCGTGCTGAAGAACTTGCGCTGGACCTCGGCAACCCCTTCTTCGTCGAACAGCGTCGGGCGCCAGACGGGACTGTTCGTCACAAGGTACCACCGTGTGGCATCCGCACCGTACTTCCGGATGAGCATGAAGGGATCGACGCTGTTGCCCTTCGTCTTCGACATCTTCTGCCCCTGCTTGTCCAGGATCAGTTCGTTCACGAGCGCATTCTTATACGCAGGCTTGTCAAAAAGAAACGTGCCGATCGAGTGAAGCGTGTAAAACCATCCGCGGGTCTGGTCGATTCCTTCGGAGATATAATCGGCCGGATACGAACGGTCGAAGACTTCCTTGTTCTCAAATGGATAGTGCCACTGGGCGAACGGCATCGCACCGGAATCAAACCAGACGTCGATCAACTCGGGGGTGCGCTTCATCGTCCCGCCGCAAAGGCAGGTAAAGGTGACATTGTCCACGAATGGCTTGTGGAGATCGAGCGGTTCGGGAACGTTCTTCCCCTCCTTCAACTCCCCAATGCTCCCAATACACTTTTGCTTCCCGCATGTCTCGCAGATCCAGATCGGGAGCGGCGTGCCCCAGAAACGGTCACGGGACAATGCCCAATCCTTGTTCTCCTCCAGCCAGTTGCCGAATCGACCGGTCCCGACCTCTTTCGGGATCCAGTTGATGGTCTTGTTCAGTTCAACCATCCGCTGTGCATAAGCGGTAGTGCGGATATACCACGACTCCCGTGCATAATACAACAACGGCGCCGAACAGCGCCAGCAATGGGGATAGCTGTGGAGGTACTGCTCTTTCTTATAGAGGATTCCCCGCTGCTTGAGGTTGGCCACGATTTCGGGATCAGCATCCTTGACGAACTTCCCGGCAAAGTCGGTCACCTCAGCGCCAAACTCCCCCGACTTGTTGACCGGATGGATCGTGGGCAACCCGTACTTCCTTCCGGCCTGGTAATCATCCTCGCCGTACGCCGGCGCCATATGGACAATCCCCGAGCCATCCGCAGTCGTCACGAAATCCGCTCCGACAACGTACCATCCCTTTTCCTTGACCTGGTGATAGGAGAAGAGCCGATCGTACTCTTTTCCGACCAGGGCGGAACCTTTGCACTTTTCCAGCACCGTATACTCGTCTCCCAGCACGGAGAGTCGCGCCTCGGCAAGTACCAGGTTCTGGCCTTTGTGCTCGACCTTGACATAATCGACGTCGGGATGAACCGCCAACGCGACGTTTGAGATCAGGGTCCATGGAGTTGTCGTCCAGACCAGGAAGTAGGTGTTCTCCTCCCCCTTGACCCTTAACTTCACGTACACCGATGGATCCTTCACATCCTTATAACCGAGCGAAACCTCGTGCGAGGAGAGAGGTGTTTCGCATCGGGGACAGTACGGCTGGATCTTGTACCCTTTGTAAATCAACTCCTTGTCGAAGTACTGCTTCAGTGCCCACCAGATCGACTCGATGTAGTTGTTCTCAAAAGTGATGTACGGATGGTCGAGGTCGACCCAGTATCCCATCGTGCGGGTCAATTCCTCCCATTCCGTTTTGTATTTCCAAACCGACTTCCGGCACTCTTCGTTGAACTTCGCAACCCCGTACTCGACGATTTCGTCCTTGTGCTTGAACCCGAGCATCTTTTCCACTTCAATCTCGACCGGCAGGCCGTGGGTATCCCATCCCGCCTTCCGGCGCACCTGGTACCCCTGCATGGTCTTGTAACGGCAGATGAGGTCCTTGAGCATCCGGGCCATGACATGGTGGATGCCCGGCTTGCCGTTGGCGGTCGGCGGACCTTCATAGAACGTAAACGACGGAGCCCCCTCACGCGCGGAGATGCTTTGCGTGAAGATCTGCTGGTCATTCCAGAACTTCAGGACTTCCGTCTCGAGCTCGTGGTAGTTGATTTTATCGGTGATCTGCTTAAAGGGCATTGAAAAAGTTAGCGGTTGAATAGTTGAATGGTTGAATGTTGGAAGGTTGAAGGGTTGAAAGGGTTGAAAGGTTAGAGTTTGGTTAGCTCGATGATTCTCCCATGGGAACCCAAACCTTCAACCTTCAACTTTATAACCGCTTCACCACCTCTTTCATAATCGCCGTCATATTCGGTTCGGCTTTCTTCGCGACCGCAATCACCTCTTCGAGCGTGACTGGTTTCAGCGCGTCGGGGAAACATTCATCCGTCATGATCGAAACGCCGAACACGCGCATCCCCATGTGGATTGCCACGATGGTTTCCGGGATTGTCGACATCCCGACAGCATCGGCACCGATGAATCGGAGGAACCGATATTCTGCACGGGTCTCGAGGTTCGGACCGGACATGGCAACGTAAACGCCCCTCTGGACGCCTATCCTTAAGTCGAGCGCCACCTGCCCGGCCATGGAGAGCAAATCCCTGCTGTAGGCTTCCGACATATCGGGAAAGCGGGGGCCAAGCGTGTCGTCGTTCGGGCCGATCAGGGGGTTGTCGCCCAGCAAGTTGATATGATCGACGATCAGCATCACATCCCCTTTCCGGAAGAGGGGATTGAGGGCGCCTGCGGCATTGGAGATCAACAAGGTGTCGACGCCCAGAAATTTCATCACCCTCACGGGGAAGGTGATCTGCTGCATCGAGTACCCTTCGTAGAAGTGGAACCGACCCTGCATCGCGACAACGTTCTTCCCTGCCAGAGTACCGAAGAGGAGTTTGCCATGGTGCGACTCGACCGTCGAGACTGGGAAATGCGGGATGTCCGCATAGTCGATTTCGACTTCCTTCGCGATCTCCGCCGCCAATCCGCCAAGGCCAGTGCCGAGAATAATGCCTATCTTCGGCTTCGATCCGGTCCTGGTACGAATTAATGCGACCGCCTCGTCAATATGCTTACGTAATTCGCTCATTAAGATACACTGGTTAACAGTTATCAGCAGTCAGCGGTCAGCAGT